>NZ_JAMYQH010000003.1:0-346600 GCF_040320765.1 Mesorhizobium sp. M0618
TCATCTACCTCCGCTATTTGTGGGGCTCGGATTTTTTGTTATTCTCGTAACAACCGGGTTTTGGGTTTGTTTTAACCGCTTTATTTTTGTGGGGGGGGTGGGTCGGGGGTTTTTGGCGGCCGGCACGCGCGCGGTCTGACTAGGTCAGCCCTGGGAGGGATCAGTTCGTGCCCTTGCCGCCGCACTTGCCGGTGGCAACATTGAAGTTGCCGCAGGACAGAGGCGCGCGCCAATCGGAGATCAGGTCCTTGGAATCAGGCAGATAGTCGGACCATTCGTCGCCCATCACCAGGCCCGGCGTGCGCGACACGGTTTCGAACTGGCCGTCGGCCTGGATTTCGCCGATCAGCACCGGCTTGGTGATGTGGTGGTTCGGCATCATCGTCGAATAGCCGCCGGTCAGGTTCGGCACCGACACGCCGATCATGGCGTCGATGACCTTGTCCGGATCGGTGGTGCCGGCCTTCTCGACCGCCTTCACCCACATGTTGAAGCCGATATAATGGGCCTCCATCGGGTCGTTGGTGGTGCGCTTGTCGTTCTTGATGAACTTGTGCCAGTCGGCGATGAACTTCTTGTTCTCGGGCGTATCGATGCTCTCGAAATAGTTCCAGGCAGCGAGATGGCCGACCAGCGGCGCGGTGTCGAGACCTGCAAGCTCTTCCTCGCCGACCGAGAAGGCCATGACCGGAATATCCTCGGCCTTGATGCCCTGGTTGCCGAGTTCCTTGTAGAACGGCACGTTGGCATCGCCGTTGACGGTCGAGACGACGGCGGTCTTCTTGCCGGCCGAACCGAACTTCTTGATCGCTGAAACCTCGGTCTGCCAGTCGGAGAAGCCGAACGGCGTGTAATTGACCATGATGTCTTCCGCCGCCACACCCTTGGCCTTCAGATAGGCTTCGAGGATCTTGTTGGTGGTGCGCGGATAGACGTAGTCGGTGCCTTCCAGCACCCAGCGCTTCACCGAACCGCCATCCTCGCTCATCAGATAGTCGACGGCCGGGATGGCCTGCTGGTTCGGCGCAGCACCCGTGTAGAACACGTTGCGTTCGCTTTCCTCGCCCTCATACTGGACCGGGTAGAACAGGATATTGTCGAGTTCGGAGAACACCGGCAGCACCGATTTGCGCGACACCGAGGTCCAGCAACCGAACACCGCCGCGACCTTGTCCTTGGAAATCAGTTCGCGCGCCTTTTCGGCAAACAGCGGCCAGTTGGAAGCCGGATCGACGACGACCGCCTCGAGCTTCTTGCCGAGCAGGCCGCCCTTGGCGTTCTGCTCGTCGATGAGCATCAGCATGGCGTCCTTCAGCGTCGTCTCCGAAATCGCCATGGTCCCCGACAGCGAATGGAGAATGCCGACCTTGATCGTGTCGTCGGCGGCCTTCGCCGGAGCGGACATCAACAGGCCGGCGGCGACCACGCTCGCCGAAAACACTTTTGTTATTGTCGAGAAATTACCCCTCATATTACGGACTCCCAAGCTGGTTGATTGCACCGCAACACTACAAAGCAACCCCCATGCCAACCGCTCTGGCAATCCCGAAAGGGCACAAATAAATTAGAGATATCAGCACCTTGGAATATAGGGCTTACAAAACAAAGAGAGGTGGCCAGAAATCGATTGAGGGAAATTTGCGCAGCTGCTGCCTATTTTTCGATCATTTGCCAAATCTGCCTAGATTTTGATCTCACCAGTGCCTCAGGCGACCGATGTTGCGGCGCGGTGCAAAAATAGGGCAAGCTCGCTCTTCAAGCGAGCGACGTCATGGTTTCAGGTATTTCACGTATTTTCATCGGCATAGTACTTCTGACGGCAGCAACCGGGGCAGCGCGAGCCGATTTCAGCGACGGCAAGATGCCTGACGGCGCCTATCATTGCGAAGTGTACCTGCTTGGCATGTTCCTCAGCCTCGGCGACATCACCATCAAGGGGAACGTCTACAGCGGCCCGGTCTACACCAGCCTCCGCGTCTTCGACCCCGTGCAGCAGGGCTATAACTATCAAATGGACGCAAACGGCGTGATCTCGTGGCTGGGTCCATTGGGCGGCTATACCGCCGGCGGCAATTCGCTGTCGCTGACCCAGGCGACGCTGGACGGCGAAACCGTGCCCTCCTTCGACATCATCATGAAGCAGCCCGACGGCGCCTTCACCGCCTCGACCTGCACCAAGCAATGAGGCGGCAAGGAAAAAAGGCGCGGAACCATGCGGGTTCCGCGCCAGCAGTCTGTCGGGAGGATGTGACTAGATCGTCTTGGCCGACATCTGCGCGGCGATGTAGTCGGCCTGGCGGATCGCGAGCGACACGATCGTCAGGGTCGGGTTTTCGGCGGCCCCGGTGGTGAACTGGCTGCCGTCGGACACGAACAGGTTCTTGATGTCGTGCGCCTGGCCGTGCTTGTTGACGACGCCGTCTTCCGCTTTCTCGCTCATCCGGTTGGTGCCGAGATTGTGGGTCGACGGATAGGGCGGCGTCGGGAAGGTGCGGGTGGCGCCGACCGCATCGTAAAGTGCCGTAGCCTGTTTGTAGGCGTGGTTGCGCATCGCGGTGTCGTTCGGATGGTCGTCGAAATGCACGTCGGCGATCGGCATGCCGTGCGCGTCCTTTTCGTCGGTATGCAGCGTGATGCGGTTCTCCGCACGCGGCATATCCTCACCGACGATCCACAGGCCGGCCATGTGGTCGTAGTGATCGAGTGCGGTGGTGAACGAGCGCCCCCAGGCACCCGGATCGAGGAACGCCGCCATGAACGGCAGGCCGAGCGACAGCGTCTCGAACTCGTAACCACCCACGAACCCACGAGACGGATCGTGCCGCGCCTCGTCGCGGATGATGCCGGCCATGGTCGTGCCGCGATACATGTGCACCGGTTTGTCGAAGATGGCATAGACCGAGCCGGTGGTGTGACGCATGTAGTTCTTGCCGACCTGACCCGACGAGTTGGCAAGCCCATCGGGGAATTTTCCCGACGCCGAATTGAGCAGCAGCCGCGGGCTCTCGATCGAATTGCCGGCAACCGCGACGATGCGGGCCTTCTGCTCCTGCAGCTTGCCGTCCTTGTCGGCGTAGACGACGCCGGTCACCTTTCCGCTAGCGTCGTGGTTGATCTTGATCGCCATGGCGTTCGGCCTGACTTCGAGATGGCCTGTCGCCTCGCCCTTGGGGATCTCGGTGTAGAGCGTCGACCATTTGGCGCCCCATTTGCAGCCCTGGAAGCAGAAGCCGGTCTGCTGGCAAGACATGCGGTCGTCACGATCGACCGAATTGATCGCCATGTTGCCGGTGTGGCATTCCTTATAGCCGAGCTTGTCGGCGCCGGCCTTCAGCACCTTGAAATTGTTGTTGCCCGGCAGCCGCGGCCAGTCATTGGTGCCGGTGACGCCCATCTTGGCTTCAGCCTTGGCATAGTAGGGCTCCAGCTCGGCCAGCGTGATCGGCCAATCGAGCAGGTTGGCGCCTTCCAATTTGCCGTAGGTCGACAGCGTCTTGAACTCATGCTCCTGGATGCGCAGCGAGGCTCCGGCCCAATGCGTGGTCGAACCGCCGACCGACTTGACGATCCAGGCCGGCAGGTTCGGAAAATCCTTGGCCACACGCCAGTCGCCGGACGTGGTGCGCTTGTCCGTCCAGGCGAGCTGGCTGAACGAACCCCACTCGTCATTGACGAAATCCTCATATTCGTGGCGCGCGCCGGCTTCCAGGATGACGACGTCGACACCTTTCTGGGCGAGCTCGTTGCCGAGCGTACCGCCGCCGGCGCCCGAGCCGATGATGACGACCACGCCGTCGTTGTTCAGATCAAATGAAGCTGCCATGGTTTCCTCCCATGATTTCTGTTTGCGGGTTCAGGAACGACGGGGCTCAGAGCCACTCGATGTCGTCGAAACCGCGCGCGATGTAGCCGCCCTTGGAATAGGACTCGCCCTCGTAACCGAAGATCGGCCACACCTCTTTCTGGTTGTAGAGGCTGACCACGAGGCCGCCTCTGATGGCCTGGAAGAACGGCGTCGCCTCGATTTGCTTCAGCACGGCGACGCGCTGGTCCTCCCAGCCAAGGCCGCGGTAGCCGCCGTCACCGGACTTCTTGTCGAGGTCGGCGATGCCATCCTCGAGCATCGTCTTGTAGGCGGCGTCCTTGCCGGCCTGCTCGTCATGGCCCTTCACGGCAATGGCGTAATATTTGTCGGGAACCTGATCGTGCGGATAGATGTCGCGCGCCATCTGGATCAGCGTCGCCATGGTTTCGGGCTTGAGCGCCGATGTCTCGAGCCCCCAGGCATGTTCAGGGCTGATGACGGCGCTGCCAGAGATGACGAGCAGCGCGCCGATGCCGCCGCGTTTGAGAAGCTCACGACGGGAAAGCCCGGGCTTCGCGTCATAGATCGTGACCATTTTATTCCTCCCTGCTTGCTATGTGCACTGTTGAGAGTGCGTTTGCTGGCGCCGCACCTGCCGGCGCGGCTGCTATGTCTCCTATTGGAAGCGACCTGCGCGTTGCAGAACCTCGATCTTGTAGCCGTCGGGATCCTCGATGAAGAAAAAGCGGGCGATCAGCGACCCGTCGCGATTGAACTCGACGATCTTCTTCGGATTAAGGCCAAGCGCACCGAGACGGTCATGTTCGCTGTCGAGGTCGGCGACCGAGACAGCGAAGTGACCGTAGCCGTCGCCGAGCCCGTAAGGCTCTTGCCGATCCTTGTTCACGGTCAGTTCGAGCTCGAACCCTGCCTCGGCATTGCTGAGGTAAATGAGCGTGAATGTCTCGAAATCCAGCCTGTCGGCGACATTGAGCCCGAAGGCGTTTCTGTAGAAATCGACCGATCGGGCCTCGTCGAGAACCCGGATCATACTGTGTATCGCCTTGGCCAAATCAGTCTCCGCGCTGGTGTGGAGGCGATTATGCGCGGCACGGGAAAAAGGTGGTGGCAGCCGGTTACCACGCCCGCAGCCGCGAACGGGACGAAAGTCCGATTGCCGGACCGGCAATTTTGCCCGAGAATGCATGTGGGGACAGGTCAAGCAGTATCAAACTGCACGCCCGTCCACCCAAAACCAACAATCATGGGAGGTTTGTCGGATGTGCAGGGTGTTTGCGGGCCAGGATCCCGAAGGCTATCGCCAGATCAACCGGTCGATTCGCATCGACGGCCACTCGACCAGCATCCAGCTTGAAGGAACATTCTGGGCGTTGCTCGACGAGATCGCCGAGAACCAGAACCTGACGACGCCGAAATTCATCTCCAAGCTCTATGACGAAGCCATAGAGATCAACGGCGCCATCCCGAACTTTGCGTCGATGCTGCGCACCACCTGCGCGCTCTATCTGCGCGGCCATCGGCCAGGGATGGATGAGCAGATGGTGCCGAAGCGGGAGGCCGCTTAGCGTATTGCGCTCAGCTGAGTTCTTGGGCGAGCCCGATGAGAAGCCCTCCAGGCCCTCGAATGTAACATAGCCGATACACGTCTCTATACTGGACGACTTCGCCTTCGAGCCGCGCACCGCGATTGCGGAGCCTTTCGAGCATCCCGTCAATGTCGTCCACAGTGAACATGACGCGGAGGTAGCCCAGGGCGTTTACCGGGGCGTTGCGGTGATCCGCGACGACAGGCGGCGTGAGGAAACGGGACAGTTCGAGCCGGCTGTGGCCGTCCGGCGTCCGCATCATGGCAATCTCGACGCGCTGATCGCCCAGTCCCGTGACACGTCCGGCCCATTCTCCTTCGATCGTAGCCCGCCCTTCGAGCTCAAGGCCGAGCTCGCCAAAGAAACCAATCGTCTCTTCAAGGTCATCGACGACGATTCCTATGTTGTCCATCCGTTTGAGCGCCATGGTGTTCAGTCTACAAGGTGTCGTCCAGGTCGTAAACTCATTAGCCTGCTTGCCAGCTGAGCAAGTATGATCAAGGGATCTTGAGAGCCTGGTGATGCGTCGCGGTGGGCCTGGCATTGACCGCGACCTCGAACGCCACCCGGTCAGTGGCTGGTTCCTGATTCATGCCTGATGGCACGACGCTGTTTCTATCGGTCCAGGATCCGGGCAGGTAGGCCGGATGCTTCGCGGGATCGTGGCCCGACTTCCGGGCAGCCATCCGGCTTCAACAACACACCCAGACCCGATCGGCAGTTGACCGAACCCTCGCTAACGATTTTGTGATGTGGTTGACGAGGCCATTTTCATCTCGCAGTCTATCGGCATTCGGTCTGCGGATTAAACTAACTATCGTTGTCATGATTACTTTGGCACCACTTCCCGAGCGCGTTCTCTTATTTTCGAGATTCCTAATATGAACCATCGCAATCCTGTTCGAATGAATCGGCGTCTTTTCCTGTCCTCGGTCGCAATATTTACGGCAACCGCGACATCGGCCGGTTTTGCGCGATCGTTCTCGGGCACTTTGCCCTGGACGCCAATGGCATCCGATCCACCCACGCAGGTCGTGGCCGGCGGCTGGCACTTTTTCTCAGCCCAGGAAGCAGCCCTTGTCGAGGCGATCGTCGACCGCATCATTCCGGCCGACGAGCTCAGCATGGGCGGCAAGGAAGCCGGTTGCGCCGTCTATATCGACAGGCAGTTGATGGGGGCGTTCGGAGCGTCGAGCCGGCTTTACACGCAAGGCCCGTTTCTGCCTGGACTGCCCACCCAGGGCTATCAGGGCGAGGCCAATCCGGCGCAGCGTTACCGCACCGGGCTTGCCGCCATCGACGCCTTCCTGAAACAGCGGGACGGCAAGACATTCGTCGAGCTCGCACCGGCGAACAGGATGCCTTCCTGACGGCAATGGAGGCCGGGAAAGTCGACCTGCCCAATGGCGTCAAGGGTCCCGGTTTCTTCGGGCTTCTGCTGCAGAACACCATGGAAGGGTTTTTGCCGACCCCGTCTATGGCGGCAACAAGGACATGGTCTCGTGGCGCATGCTTGGTTTTCCAGGTGCCCGCTACGACTACCGCGACCATGTCAGCAAACACAATCAGCCATATCCGCAGCCGCCTGTCTCGATCATCGGGCGTCCCGAATGGCTCGGCAAAGGCGCCTGATCATGACCAAGATACTGCCTCGCAAAGACGTCGTGATCGTCGGCCTCGGCTGGACGGGATCCATTCTGGCCCACGAATTGACCGATCAAGGCTTGGACGTGGTGGCCATAGAGCGCGGCCCCTGGCGCGACACGGCAACCGATTTCAACATCGGCTATGCGCAGGACGAGTTGCGCTACAGCATCCGGCGCGACCTCTTCCTGCAGCCGACCGTCGAAACCATGACGGTGCGCAATGATCCGTCGCAGAAGGCGCTGCCGATGCGCGATTTCGGCTCCTTCCTCCCCGGCAACGGCGTCGGCGGCGCCGGCGTCCACTGGAACGGCCACACCTGGCGGTTCTGGGATTCGGACTTTCAGATAAAGACCAATCTGACGAAGAAATACGGTGCATCGAGAATCGCCGATTTCCAGGTCGAGGACTGGGGCGTGACCGGCGCGGAGATGGAGCCCTATTACGACCAGTTCGAGTATCTGGCAGGCATCTCGGGCAAGGCCGGCAATATCAAGGGGCAGTTGCAGGAAGGCGGCAATCCGTTCGAGGATCCAAGGTCGCGGGATTATCCGAACCCGCCGATGCAGATGACCTACGCGCCAACCCTGTTCGCCGAGGTCGGCCGGTCGATCGGCCTGCATCCCTTCCCGACCCCATCCGCCAACATGTCGCGGGCCTATGTCAACCCGCTCGGCATCGCCATGGGTCAATGCACCTATTGCGGGTTCTGCGAACGCTTCGGCTGTGCCAACTATTCGAAGTCGAGCGCCCAGACCACCGTCCTTCCCGTGCTGATGAAGAAGTCGAATTTCGAGGTTCGCACCGACAGCGAGGTTCTGCATGTCGATCTGGCTCCCGGAGGCAAGTCGGCGCGCGGCGTCACCTATGTCGACACGTCAGGCGAGGAATATTTCCAGCCGGCCGATCTGGTGCTGCTGTGCGCCTACGGCCTGCACAATGCCCGGCTGATGATGCTGTCCGGTATCGGCAAGATCTACGATCCCGGCAGTGGCGAAGGAACGGTTGGGCGCAATTACTGCTACCAGACAAATGCCGGCGTGCAGGTGTTCTTCGACGACAAGAACTTCAACCCGTTCATCGCCGCCGGCGCGCTCGGCCAGACGATCGACGATTACAATGGTGACGCGTTCGACCACGGCGCGCTGGACTTCGTCGGCGGCGCGGGCATCAACTGCATTCCCACCAACGGGCGCCCGATCGGAACCAGGCCGACCTTGCCCGGCACGCCGAAATGGGGCAGCGCCTGGAAGAAGGCAACGGTCGAGGGTTACAGGAGCACGCTTGGCTACTCGTCCCAGGGAAGCAGTTACGCGACGCGCAACAACTACCTCGACCTCGACCGGACCTACAAGGACCGTTTCGGTCGTCCGCTGATGCGCATGACGTTTGATTTTCCCGACAATGACATCCGCATGTCGAACTATGTCTGCGACCGGATGGAGGAAATCGCCAAGGCGCTCGGCGGCAAGCAGTACGCCGTCGGCCGCCGCAAGAAGGGCTGGGACAGCGTCCCCTACCAGAGCACCCACAATACGGGCGGCGCCATCATGGGAACGGACCCGAAGAAGAGCGCGGTCAACACCTTCCTCCAAAGCTGGGACGTCCCCAATGTCTTCGTCATCGGCGCGTCGGCCTTCCCGCAGAATGCCGGCAAAAACCCGACAGGAACCGTCGGCGCGCTCGCTTTCCGCGCCGCCGATGCCATCCGCAATCAATATCTGCGCAATCCCGGTGCACCCCTGGTGCAGGCATGAACAAGCTCGTTTTCACGCTCGCCATCGGCGCCGCGGCCTTCAACGCGGGCCCGGCACGGAGTGCCGACCAGGCGGACCAGATCATACGTGGACAGTATCAGGCCGTACTCGGCGACTGCGCAGGCTGTCATACGCAGGCCGGGGGCAAACCGCTGGCTGGCGGACTGCCGCTCGAAACGCCGTTCGGCATGCTTGTCCCGCCCAACATAACCCCCGACGGCGAAACGGGCATCGGCAATTGGTCGGAAGCCGATTTCCGCAGCATGATGAAGTCAGGCATCGGCCACAATGGCGTGCGGCTCTACCCCGCAATGCCCTACCCCGCCTATACCAGGATGAACGATCGGGACATTTCCGACCTGTGGGCCTATCTGACGACGGTTGAACCGGTATTGAACAAGGTCGAGGCCAATCAGCTGCCCTTCCCGTTTAACATCCGGCTGGCGATGCTGGGCTGGAATGCCCTCAACTTTACCGAGGCAAGCTTTCAGCCGGATTCCTCCAAGTCGGCGGAGTGGAATCGCGGCGCCTATATCGTCCAGGGTGCAGGACATTGCGGCACCTGCCACTCGCCCAAATCTTTCCTTGGCGCCGACAAGGACAGCGAGTTCCTGCAAGGTGCCTCCCTGCAAGGCTGGTTTGCCCCCGACATCACCAACAATGCGCAATCGGGCCTTGGGAAATGGTCTCAGGAGGATCTGGTCCAATACCTCAAGACCGGCGTCAACGCGCATTCGATTGCATCAGGTCCGATGGCGGAGGCCATCGAGAACTCCACGTCGAAAATGACCGATCCTGATCTCAAGGCGGTTGCAGTCTACCTCAAGAGCCTGGGCTCGGATTTCGACAGCGTCCAACCGGCAAAGCCTGACGCGACACGGATGGCAACGGGCGAGGCAATCTATCGCGACAATTGCTCGGCTTGCCATGGTGGAGATGGTGCCGGGTCAGGCGTGCTTTTCCCTTCCCTTGCCGGCAATTCGATCGTCGCGCAGGGCAGTTCCGAAACATTGGCCCGGCTCGTCCTTGCCGGCAGCCAGGCCGTGCACACGGCTGATGCACCGACTACGCCCGCCATGCCCTCCCTGGCCTGGCGCCTGAAGGACCAGGAGGTCGCCGACGTCCTGACCTATGTGCGCGCCAGCTGGGGCAACGCCGCCCCGGCGGTCGCCTCCGACGATGTGGCAGCCGTGCGCAAGCAATTGCTCCCGTAACTCGGCTAGCTCTCGGCTGCGACAGCGAGCGCCAGACGGCTCATGTCTGCGAACAATTCCTGGCGCTCGGAATAGTCGGTCTGTTCGCCGGTCTCGATGTTGTCGACCACGACACACATCGACAGCGCACGCGCTCCGAAATGCTCCGATATGCGATAGAGCGCGCTGGTTTCCATATCCACGGCCAGGGCTCCTTCCGCCCGCGCAACGGCAAAACGGGCGCGCCCTTCCGGGTGATAGAAGATGTCGCTGCACACCGTCAGGCCGGCATGATGGTCGATGCCGAATTCTACCGCCTTGGCCAGTGACGATGCGAGGAGCGCCGGGTCGGGGCCAGCGGGTCCGTAAAGACCGAAAACCTGGCCGCTCTGGGCGCTTTCCGCCTGTGCCGATTGTGAGATGACAAGGCTGCGCAGTTTTGCCTTTGCGGTCAGGCTGCCGCAGGTGCCGGTGCGGATCAAGGTCCGGGCGCCATAATGGTCCAGCAGTTCATGCGCATAGATCAGAAATGATGAAACGCCGATGCCCGTCGCCTGAATGCTGATGGACTTGCCACGAAACAGCCCGGTGAAGCCAAGCGTGCCGCGGCGGCGATTGATGCAGCGCGGCGCTTCCAGGAACGTTTGCGCCATCCACTCGGCACGCTGCGGATCACCCGGCAACAACACCGTGTCGGCGTAGTCGTCCTTGTCCGCTTCGTTGTGCGGCGTCACAAGTTGCTCCCCTAAGCCTTCCTGCCGTTTCACCCGCAATCATGGCGTTGTCACGGCGTTGTGCAAGGAGGAACATGGGAAAGGCTCTAAGACTCCAGCACGTCCTTGACGATCGTCGCCAGTTGCTTGAGCGAAAACGGCTTGGGCAGAAAGCCGAAATGCGCATCTGCTGGGAGGTTTCTGGCGAATGCGTCCTCGGCGTAGCCGGACACGAAGACGAACTTGATGTCCGGCTGGCGCTTGCGCAATTCACCAAGCAGTGTCGGTCCGTCCATTTCCGGCATGACCACGTCGGAAACGACGATATCGACCTTGCCGCCCAGCGCCTCGAACACTTCCAGCGCCTCGACGCCCGACGATGCCTCGTGCACGGTGTAGCCACGCGAGGTCAGCGCCCGCATGCCGCCCATGCGCACGGCATCCTCGTCCTCGACGAGCAGCACCGTGGCCGAGCCCGACAGATCCTTGGCCGGATCGGCGACCTTTGCCGGCGCCGCCGGTGCATCGCCGGGCTCGCCTGCTTTTTTCGCTTCGGCGATGTGACGCGGCAGGAAAATGCGGAAAGTCGAGCCTTTGCCGACTTCGGAATCGCAGAAGATGAAGCCGCCGGTCTGCTTGATGATCCCGTAGACCATCGACAGACCAAGGCCGGTGCCCTTGCCGACTTCCTTGGTGGTGAAGAAGGGCTCGAAAATCTTCTTCAGCACGTCGGGCGCGATGCCGCTGCCGGTGTCCTCGACTTCGACCACGACATAGTCCGCCGGGGCGAGTTCGCGGTAGGAAAAGACCTTGCACTCCTCGGCGGTCACATTGCGGGTGCGCACGGTGAGATCGCCGCCCGCCGGCATTGCGTCGCGCGCGTTGACCGCAAGGTTGACCACCACCTGCTCGAACTGCCCGATATCGACCTTGACCGGCCACAGGTCGCGGCCATGGTCGACCTTCAGCTTGATGTCGTTGCCGACCAGGCGGGCGAGCAGCATCCTGAGATCGGCGAGCACGTCGGTCAGACTGAGCACTTCCGGCCGCAACGTCTGCTTGCGCGAGAAGGCCAGAAGCTGCCGCACCAGCGAAGCCGCCCGGTTGGCGTTCTGCTTGATGTTCATGATGTCGGGGAAGGAGGGGTCCGACGGACGGTGGTTGGTCAACAAAAGGTCGGACGCCATGATGATGGCGGTCAGCACATTGTTGAAATCATGCGCGATGCCGCCGGCAAGCTGGCCGACCGCCTGCATCTTCTGGCTCTGCGCCATCTGCCCTTCGAGCGCTTTCTGCTCCGTCGTCTCGACGGCGTAGACGATGGCCGACTCCTCGGCGCCCTCGCCGCCGGTGCCGTCGGCGACGGCGTTGACGTAGAAGCGGATGTGCCGTTCGTCGTTGCCGGGCAAAAGCGTGTCGATCGGCTCGATGTCGGCCTGCCGCTGCTGCGCTTTCTCGAAGGCAGCCGCGAAGGCCGGCCGGTCGCGTTCGTGGATCACCGTGTCGAGCCGTACGCGACGGTCGACGGCGTCGCGATCGACGACAGACGAAAACAGCGACAGGAACGGCGCATTGGTACGCAGGATGCGCCCATTGTGGTCGACGCCGGCGATTGCCATCGGTGTCGAGTTGAAGAAGCGGGTGAAGCGCACTTCCGAAGCCCGCAAATCGGCAGAGGCATCCTCGCCTTGCGTGCGGTTGAGCACGATCGTGCGTGTCGGCCCGTTCAATCCTTCGCGGCTGGCCGAAACGCGGTGCATGAAGCGCACCGGCAGCGCTTCGCCCGTCATGGTCGTCAGGTCGAGATCGATCACCGCGTTGCGTGTGGTGCCCGGGTCGGCCTTGACCGAGCGGACCAGCGCCATGCCGTCGCCGGCCACGATCTCCGAGAGAGACACGGCACCGGGCGTGAAGCTGGTGAGGTCGATGCCCAGCCATTCGGCGAGCGTGGCGTTGATGTAGGTGACGCGGCCCTCCTGGTCGGCCGAAAAAAAGCCGGCCGGCGCGTGGTCGAGGTGATCGATCGCCTTCTGCAGGTCGAGGAAGAAGCGCTCCTGCTCGGCCCGCTCCTGCGAGATGTCGGCAAGCTGCCAGGCCAGCATCGGCAGCCGCTGGCCCGGAACGCTGAAGGCGCGGGCGCGTGCCCGGTACCAGCGGGCGCCCGGCTCGGCACCGGGCCGAATGGACTGCGCGAGCCTAAACTCGCCGTCGCCCGGCTGGCCGTCGCGCAGGCCGGACGCCAGGCGATAGATCGTCACCGAGGCTTCGGGGACATCCGAGAGCAATCCCTCGACGGTCTTCAGGTCGGCAGCGGACGATGCTCCGGTCATATCCGCATAGGCGCGATTGGCGTAGACGACGCGGCCCTTGGTGTCGGTGACGAGAAGCCCCTGCGACATCGAATCGACGAAGGATTTCGACAGTTCGTCGCCTGTCGAGCGTGGCGTGACCTGCACGAAGCCGATCGCTGTGGCAAACAGGAAGCCGACGCCGATCATCGCCAGCACGCCGAGCATGCCGAGCAGGAAGGGGTCGCCGAGGCGCTCGCGGAAAAGCCCGAAGACGATCGCCGCCCCCGTCAGAACGACGATGAAAATGATAAGCCGGGTGACCGCGCCAGGTCGCGTATTCTGGTCGACGATCGGTACCGGATAGAAATCGCCGCGCGCTTCCTTGGCCATGTGCCCCCTGCTCGTGAATTCCGGTGTTCCGACACCCGCCCCTAGCGGGTTGAATCACATTCTCCTAGTCCGGAAAAGGCCTGGGCGGAAAATGTCGGATAAAAATGATGTCTTCCAGGCTTCGGAGTTTTTCTAGCTGTTCACCAGCGTGAAACGCAACTTGCGGTGGCCCGCTGCAACGGTCTAGTGTCTCGTCACTTCCAAGGGCGATCAGGGGAACCCAATGCAATGGCTCGATAGCGTGGCAGGTCCCGGTTATGCCGCAGCATTGTTGTGGACGTTTGCAGCGCTTGTCCTGCTGGTTATCGTTCTCGTCATCATCAAGCTGGTGCGCAACCTGACATTCGGAACCTTCGTCGCCGGTGGCCGGAACCGCAAGACGCGACTGGCCGTCATGGATGCCACCGCCGTCGACAGTCACCGCAGGTTGGTGCTGATACGCCGCGACGACATCGAACATCTGCTTCTGATCGGCGGCCCGACCGACGTCGTCGTCGAGCGCGATATCCGGCTTTCGGCGCTACGCCGGCCGGCATTGACCGGAGATGGCGGCTTGCAGCCGGTTCCGGCCGCCGCGGCCCCGGCAAGACCGCGTCCGCCGCAACCCGCTCCGCCGCCGCCAAGACAGGCACCCGCTCCACAGCCGGTGAACACGACGCCGCCCGCCCGCCCGCGTCCAACAGCGCCGCCGGCACCCGCACCGAAGCCGGCAACGCAAAGCTACCAGCCGACCAATGTCACGCCGTTGCCCGCCTACGGCTCCGCCAACGCCAACACCGCCCGGCACGCGCCGCCACCACCGCAGCCGGTGCAGGACAGCATCGACGACACGCTGATGAGGGAACTCGAAGTGTCGCTGGACCAGCCCCGTTCGGGCGGCCCCGTGGGCAAGCCGGCGGCGCCGCCGTCGCTCGACGACGAGATGACCAAGCTTCTCGGCGAACTCTCCAGTCAGAAGAGATGAGCGACCGCCGGGTCGCTATCACCGCGAAACATCGTCGCCGGTCCACTGGTCCACTGCCGAACCACCTCGTCCGAAGCGCCAAATACCAAGGGTTTGCTGCCTTCGCCCGCCCTGAGCGGTAGATCCGCACCAATAAAAATGGCCGGAAAACCGGCCATTTCAGAATCGAGTTCGTTCGAGGACAGCCGGCCGTGAGCCGCCGGCCTTGACCTTCAGTCGTCGCGATAGACTTTTTCGCGGCGCTCATGCCGCTCCTGCGCTTCGATCGACAATGTCGCGATCGGACGCGCATCGAGCCGCTTCAGCGCGATCGGCTCGCCGGTCTCTTCGCAATAGCCGTAAGTGCCTTCGTCGATGCGCTGCAGGGCGGAATCGATCTTTGCGATGAGCTTGCGCTGACGGTCGCGGGCCCTGAGTTCGATGGCGCGGTCGGTTTCCGAAGAGGCGCGATCGGCCAGATCGGGGTGGTTGGCGTTTTCTTGCTGCAGGATTTCCAGTGTTTCGCGCGCTTCGCGCAATATGTCATTCTTCCAGGTGACGAGCTTTGAGCGGAAGTAGGATTTCTGCCGCTCGTTCATGAACGGCTCGTCTTCGGAGGGTACGTAATCGGCGGTAACGATGTCGTTCATTCGACTCACCCAAACTGCCCCAATTTTGGCGCCTATATATTCGTCGTCCGACGCCTGCACAAGCGCAATCGGCCGCTGTTTCACGCAATTGTTAAAGTACCCCGCCACGCACTTTGCAGCCGCGTACGGTCGCTTTGGTACAAACTCCGCCGAGACACTTTGGATCCGGTGGCTCATGCTTTCCGAGATCGGCCGTGATCCCGGGGCCGATACGCAAGCGCCTTTTGCAGCAAGCAGCATTGGGTGATTCGCCGTGTTTGAAGAGCACGGGCCATTGTGCGCAACGCCGTTCTCGTGGCTAATCCCGGGAGGCTTCGGCATTCGGAGGTTGGGTGAGCAGGCTTTATCTGTTGCGACATGCCAAGGCTGGCTGGGCACTGCCCGGCATGCGGGATTTCGATCGCCCGCTCGATGCGTCCGGCCGCGCCGATGCCGAAATGGTGGGGGCCGCCATGCGCTCCCGCCTCTATGTTCCGGACCGGACGCTCTGCTCCAATGCCAAGCGCGCCAAGGAGACGCTGGAAGGCCTGGCCGGCCAGACCGACACCGGCCGGGTTCTGTTCTTCGACGCGCTCTACAGCGCGGACGCGGCCGGGTACCTCCACCTTATCCGCGACAATGGCGGATCAGGCTCATTGCTGGTCATTGGCCACAACCCGATGATGGAAGACCTCACCATGGCAGTTTCGGGCGACGGCGACGAGACCGCGCGGGTCACGCTGAACCATGGGTTCCCGACCGCGGGCCTGGCGGTCGTCCGCTTCGACGGCGATCTTGCCAGCGCCGCCCAAGGCACCGGTTATCTCGAAGCGTTCCTGACGCCGGCCGATCTCTGAAGCCATTTCAAAGCCTGGTTACAGAGCCTATATCGGACGGACCGAAGTCCGAGAGAGCAAATTTTGGCATCATCGCTGACCACCTTCACCGACGAGGCGAGGATTGCCCTCGACACGCTATCGGGCCGCGCCACCGGGCTTTTTTCCCCATCGCTGCGCCTCGGCGTGACGGGATTGTCCCGCGCCGGCAAAACGGTGTTCATATCGGCCCTTGTCCACAATTTGATCCATGGCGGCCGCCTGCCGCTGTTCGAGGCGCAGAAATCTGGGCGCATCGCCCGCGCCTTCCTCGAGCAGCAGCCCGACGACGCGGTGCCGCGTTTCCAGTACGAGGACCACATCGCCGCCCTGGTCAACGATCGTGCCTGGCCCGATTCGACGCGCGCCATTTCGGAACTGCGGCTGACCATCGAATATGAATCGGCTTCCGGCTGGAGCCGCATGTTTTCCTCCGGCAGATTGTCGGTCGATATCGTCGACTATCCCGGCGAATGGCTGCTCGATCTGCCGCTGCTCGGCAAATCCTTTGCCGATTTTTCGCAGGAAGCCTTCGAAATGGCCGTTCTGCCGGTGCGCGAGGACCTTTCGCAGAGCTGGCGGGCGTTGTCGTCCGGGATCGATCCGAACGCCGACGCCGACGAGATGACGGCGCGCCGCCTGGCCGAAAGCTTCGCCGCCTATCTGAAGGCCTGCAAGCTCGACGAGCGTGCGCTTTCGACCTTGCCGCCCGGTCGTTTCCTGATGCCGGGCGATCTCGAAGGCTCGCCGGCACTGACCTTCGCGCCCCTGGCCGGGATCGGCGACAGGCGTCCGCGCGCAGGGTCGCTGCACGCCATGATGGACAGGCGCTATGAGGCCTACAAGACGCATGTCGTCAAACCCTTCTTCCGCGAACACATCACGCGCCTCGATCGCCAGATCGTGCTGATCGACGCCATGCAGGCGCTGAACGCCGGCCCCGGCGCCATGGCCGACCTGGAACGCGCGGTGACCGAGATCCTCAGCTGTTTTCGCCCTGGCCGGGGCAGCTTCCTCACCGATCTGTTCTCGCGGCGCATTGACCGCATCCTGGTTGCCGCGACCAAGGCCGACCATCTGCATCACGAAAGCCATGACCGGCTGCAGGCGATCGTGCGGCGGCTTGCCGACCGCGCCGTGGCACGGGCGAATTTCACCGGCGCCGACGTCGATGTGGTCGCCATAGCGGCGGTGCGCGCGACGCGCGAAGGCACCGTCAAGCAAGGCCGAGAGACGTTGCCAGTCATTATCGGCACGCCGATCGCCGGCGAGAAGATCAATGGCGCAACCTTCGATGGAAAGACTGAAACAGCCATATTTCCCGGTGATTTACCGGAGAAAATTGATGCGGTTTTTGATCTTTCGGGAGCCGATCACAAGCAGGATGCCGCGGACCCTGCAATCCGCTTCGTCCGTTTCCGTCCCCCAAAGCTAGAACGCACGGCCGAAGGTATCACCCTGTCGCTGCCGCATATCAGGCTCGACCGTGCCTTGCAGTTCCTGATCGGAGATCATCTGGCATGACTGCGCCCCGCAAGCCGGCAGCGTTCCGCATCGAGCCGGAAGCCGAACCAAGGCAAGAGGCGCCGCAGGCGCGCCGTGCCCAGGCCGATGCCCAGCGCAAACCCCGCGCGATGAAGGCCGATGTCGCGATGGTCATCCCGGCGGAAGTCGATGTCTTCGACGAGCCTGACATCATTGCCGCGGAGCCGCCGCCGGCGATCGCCCCCAGAAAACGCTCACTGCTCGGCAGCATCTTCTTCGGCGCCTTTGGCGTGCTGGTTTCGCTAGCTGTCGGCCTGTGGACCGACCAGCTCATACGCGACCTCTTCGCGCGCGCCGAATGGCTGGGCTGGCTGGCCGCGGGCATGGCTGCCATCGCCGTGCTGGCGCTTATGGTGATCCTGATTCGCGAGTTCCTGGCGATCGCCCGCCTTGCCGAGGTCGAAAAACTGCAGAAGCGTGCGCTCGACGCGATCGCCCGCGACGATCCCAAGGCTGCACGATCGGTCGTCGACGAATTGTCGGCCTTTGTCGCGGCCAAACCCGAAACCGCGGCCGGCCGGCGCGCGCTGGCCGAACTGCGCGGCGAAATCATCGACGGCGGCAATCTCGTGCGCTTGGCCGAGGCTGAAATTCTCGGACCACTCGATGCCAGGGCGAAGGTGATGATTCTCGAAGCCGCCAAACGCGTTTCGCTGGTGACGGCGGTCAGTCCACGCGCACTGGTCGATGTCGCCTATGTCGTGTTCGAGGCCGGGCGGCTTATTCGCCGCCTGTCAGAACTCTATGGCGGACGGCCGGGAACGCTGGGTTTCTTCCGCCTGGCGCGCAGCGTGCTGGCGCATCTGGCGGTTACCGGCTCGATCGCGATCGGCGACAGTTTCGTCCAGCAGATCGTCGGCCACGGCCTGGCCGCGCGCCTTTCGGCCAAGCTTGGCGAGGGCGTCGTCAACGGCATGATGACGGCACGCATCGGCATTGCCGCGATGGAGACGGCGCGACCCCTGCCCTTCAGCGCCGCCAAGCGTCCCGGACTTGGTGATTTCCTCTCGGCGCTGACATCGTTCGCAACCAGGAAAGATGGTGAAACGACCCCATCCGGCAAGTGAGCCGGGCTGGAGTGTCTGGACCTTCGGAATTGTTACCGGACTGCTTTGCGGCGGCCCCGCGGTGACGAAGCATTAACCAATCTTGTTCATGGTCAGACGGGTTCCAAACAGCATCTTTGTTGCCGGGTGTCGTCGATGAAAAGCGTAATTCTATCCAGTGTCCTGCCCCTGGCAACGGTGATTACGGCAGTCGTCGGCATTGCCGGAGTGGCCTCTGCGGCCGAGCCTGACAAGCAGTTCTTCCAGTCCGCCGAAGGCAAGTGGATCGGTCCCGGCGAAATCGTCGCCGGCAAGTACAAAGGCACGAAGTTCAACTGCAGCTTCACCGGCTCGACGCCCGACGGCAAGGTCGGCATGTCGCTCGACGGCGGCTGTCGGGTCGGCATGTTCACCCAGCCGATGTCGGCCAAGATCGAGCGCAAGGGCCGTGAGGGCTACAAGGGCAGCTTCATGGGTGGCGCGACCGGTTCCGGCCTCGACATCATCGGCGGCAACGTCGTCGATGCCCGCAAAGTGGTCTTTACCATCAACCGCAACCAGCTGCGCGGCGTCATGCAGGCTCGCATCCCTGACGACAATTCGATGACGGTGACTATTGCCGTGCGCGTCGACGACCAGCTGGTGCCGGTGATCGGCATGAGCCTGAAGCGCGTCGACGCGGTCGAAGTCGGCTCCATCGCGCCGAACTGAACAATTCAAAAGAAAAGGCGGCGACCCAACGGTCGCCGCCTCGTTTGATCCAATCGAATCAGGGCGTTAGCCTTTGATCGTGGCCGTCAGTTCGTCATAGGCCTTGCAGGAGTCGGCCAATGTCGTAGCGCCCTGATACTTGGTTGTCACCGCCTGGACCTTGGCCGTCAGATCAGCCGCTTTGGACGGGTCCTTGGTAATCGCTTCCTGAAGTGCTGCAGCCATGTCCTGCGCCTTCTTGGTCGCGATCTCCGCCGTGCACTCAGGCGCCTTCGAGCAAGCCGAACCGGCAAGCACCGCCAGGCCGACGGCAACAAACAAAAACTTCTTCATGTCAGTCATCTCCTCAAAAAGGGCGCGACTTGATCGTCGATCACCCTCCAATGGCCGAAGCCGAGCGTCCTTAGCCTTCGATTGCGGCAAGATGCAACGTGTTCCCGGCCTCAACTTGTGTATCGCGCCTGCAACATCGGCGGCGGCCTGGATTCAGGCTATTTTATCAGCGGCAGCAAAGTTCAGCTGCGCGGCTGCAGCAGCGCCAAGACGGCGGTCGATGCGGCAAGGATAGCAGTCAGAGTCAAAGGCCCAGTCGCGCCATAGGTGTCCACGACATAGCCGCCGACAACCGCGCCGATGGTGATGGCAATTTGGAAAGAGGTGACCATCAGGCTGCCCGCTGCCTCCAGCGCATCAGGCGCCGCGCGCGACATATTGGTCGGCAGCACCACCGGCGCCATGCCAAAGGCGAAACCCCACAGCGTAACGAAGCCGAAGGCAACGCCGATATGCGAGCCCCAAAGCACCAAAGTAAGTGCCGCAACCGCCATCAACGCTGCGGTGACTGCGAGGGCCATGTGGATGTTGATGTCGGCCATGCGGCCGCCGGCAACATTACCGATCACGGCAGCGATGCCAAACCCGAGCAGAGCCAGGGCAATCGGTCCGGTTGTAAGGAGTGTCACCTGTTCGAGGAAGGGACGCACATAGACCGAGCCGGCAAAATGCCCCGTCATCAGCAAAACAATAGCCAACATGCCGAGTTGGATGCCGCGCCGCCGGGTCAGCCGAAATACATCTGCAAGGCTGTTGCTTGCCGTTGCAGGCAAGGTCGGCAGGCTGAGAAACTGCAGCAGCATGGCAAGCGCGGCCAGCCCCGCCGTCATGGCCATGGCACTGCGCCACCCTATCCAGTCACTGATCAGCGCGCCCATCGACGGTGCGGCAATGGTGGCAAGCGAGACGCCGAGGGTGACGATCGCCATGCCCCGACCTGTCGCATTGGCGCCAACCAGCCTCGCCACGACGGCGACCGAAAGTGCCCAGAAAGCGCTGAGAGCGATGCCCAGTCCGGCCCGGCCCAACAGCAACAGCCAGAAATCGGTCGCCAGCGCCGCCAGGATATTGGAACCGACCGCAAGGGCGCTGAGACCAACCAGCACCGCCTTGCGGTTCAAGCGGCCGATGAGAACATTGCTCAACATGGCCGTCACGGCGCCGACGGAAGCGGTGGCGGTGACGACCTGGCCGGCCGTCCCCTCGCTGATGCCGAGATCGCGTGCCATTGGCGTCAGCAGACCTGCGGGCAGGAATTCGGCAGACACCAGGGCAAAGCTGGTGGCCGCCAATGAAATGACCGCGAACCAAGTGGCTGCGCTCCACGCGGCTGGTGCATCGGCATCAAGGCCAATCGCCGCGTCTTCAAGCTGTAATGTTGTGTCAGTCACGGAAAGATCTCCAAAGTTTGGAGGTCTTAAATAGGCGAGTCCGCTCGGATGATATGTATCTTAGAATCCGAAATTCATATCCATTCGTCCGGGAATTGTGCGACGCACAACGCCCGGCGAGACATTGGTGATGCGCTTGAACGCTCGCGCGAAGGATGCCTCGGAATCATAGCCCAAACGGGTAGCGACTTCGGCAACCGACAAGCCGTTTTGGCCCAGCAATTCGCGGGCAAGCTGCATACGCAGGCGGGCGAGATAGTGTGCGGCACCCTCTCCCAATACCGCACTGAAACGCTCGGCGAAAATCGAACGCGATTGGCCTGCCACGCCGGCCAGGCTTCCCAGCGTCCAGTTGTGGCCGGGGTCGCGGTGCATGGCCGCCAAAGCGCGGCCTATATGGGGGTCGCGGATGGCTGCGAGCCAACCGGTGGTCGAGGCTCCGTTGCAATTGACCCAGCAGCGTATGAGCCGGGCCGTTAGCAAGTCGGCCATACGCGACAGAATCGTGGCGCTGCCCATCTGCGGTTGCGAGGCCTCCACCGTCATGGCCGCCAGCAAAGGACCGACGACCGGGTCATTGCCGGCCACGTCGCAACCCTTGATGACAGGCGGCATCAACGTGATCAATGGGTTGAGCGCATAGGAGTCCAAGGCCATGGAGCCGCAGAAAAGGGTGCTCGTCGCTCCCGTTCCTTGCCGTACCACTTCGCAGACGTTGCCCCCCAACTTGATCACCTGGCAACCTTCGAGCGAGTCCCCTGCAACGTCCGGCGCGCTGGCCAGCCGATGGGCGATGCCTTGCGGCAGCAGCACCAGATCGCCATCGCGCAACTCCTGCCAGCCTTGCGATTCAGTATGAATCCAGCACGGGCCCTGGCCGACAAAGTGAAACCGAAGCAGCTGTTGTTGCGGAAAGTCTATGCTCCATGGGTGCCGGAGCTCGCAGCGACCATAGTTGACACCACTCAAGCGAAAGTCTTGTAAAACTTCGCTGAGCGCATCCATCGGGATATGTGGCGTCGAAGACGGCCGGGACGAATAGTCAGGCATATACGAGATATAGATGCCGAACGTCCGACAGGCAAGCGGGGACCGTTGTTCCACCAGGGGAACCGCTGCAACGGCACCCTACCTTTCCCGGCAGATTTCTCGCCTTGCCTCCCGCTCCAACTGCATGCAAGGAGTGCTGTGAGACACAGGGACAAGAGGCATGGCGGCGGAAGCATCGGGCAGTGATCTGGTTCAGGTGGTGGCGCTGCTTGCTGCCGGTGTCGTCGCCGTTCCCATTTTCAAGCGCATGGGCCTCGGCTCGATTCTCGGCTATCTGGCCGCCGGCGTGGTGATCGGCCCGTTCGGCCTCGGCGTCTTTTCCGAATCGGAAGCCATTCTTCATGTCGCCGAACTCGGCGTTGTGATGTTCCTGTTCATCATCGGGCTGGAAATGCAGCCATCGCGGCTGTGGGGCCTGCGCCGTGAGATATTCGGCCTCGGCGCCCTGCAGGTCGGCGTCTGCGCGCTGCTGCTGACCGGTGTCGGCATGGCTGGAGGGTTTCCGATCGCACAATCCTTCGTCGCCGGCGCCGGCTTCGTGCTGACTTCGACAGCGATCGTCATGCAACTTCTCGAGGAACGCGGTGAAATCGCCGCACCGAAAGGCCAGCGCATCGTATCGGTCCTGCTGCTCGAGGATCTTGCCATCGTGCCGCTGCTGGCCTTGATCGCGTTCCTGGCACCCGGTGGAGCCGACACCAGCCTGTCGGAGCGGCTGACCGAGGTCGGCATCGGCCTCGCCGCTATCGTCGGCCTGGTGGTGGCCGGCCGCTATCTGCTCAACCCGTTCTTCCGCATCCTGGCGGATGCCCGTGCCCGCGAGGTGATGACGGCCGCGGCACTTCTGGTCGTCCTTGGGTCAGCCCTCGCCATGCAGCTCAGCGGCCTGTCGATGGCGATGGGTGCCTTCCTGGCCGGCGTGCTTTTGTCCGAATCGACCTTCCGCCACCAACTCGAAGCCGACATCGAACCCTTCCGCGGCATCCTGCTCGGTCTGTTCTTTCTTGCCGTCGGCATGTCGCTCGACCTGCATGTGGTCGCGGCGAACTGGCGGCTGATCGCCGTCTATGTCGTCGCCTACATGGTGATGAAGGCGTTCGGCATCTACATCGTCGCCCGTATCCTGAAGTCAGGCCACCGCGAAGCGCTGGAGCGCGCGGTCTTCATGGCACAAGGCGGCGAATTCGCCTTTGTCCTTTACTCGGCGGCCGCGGCGGTCGGCATCATAGACGGCCAGGCCAACGCGACGCTGACGGCGATCGTTATCATCTCCATGGTGCTGACGCCGCTGGCGATCATCGCCTTGCGCTATCTGACGCCGCGCGACGAGCAGTCGCTCGACGGCGTCGATGTCGCCGATGGCCTGACCGGCAGCGTGCTGGTCATTGGCTTCGGCCGCTTCGGCCAGATCGCGAGCCAGCCGCTGCTGCTGCGCGGCATCGACGTCTCGATCATCGACAATGATGTCGAAATGATCCAGGCGGCGGCCGATTTCGGCTTCAAGGTCTACTATGGCGACGGCACGCGACTGGACATCCTGCATGCCGCCGGTGCCGGCCGGGCGCGCGCCGTGCTGATCTGCGTCGACAAGGCCGATGTGGCTGTTCGCATCGCCCAGTTGATCAAGGCCGAATTCCCACTGCTCACAGTGCTGGCCCGCGCATTCGACCGTGGAACGGCGCTGCAGCTCATTCGTGCCGGCGTCGACTACCAACTGCGCGAAACCTTCGAATCCGCACTTGTTTTCGGTGGCTCGGCACTGGAATCGCTGGGCGTCGACCCCGAAGACGTGGCTGAAACGATCGAAGACGTCAGGCGCCGCGACACCGATCGCTTCGAAACCCAGCTTGCCGAAGGCATTCGCGCCGGACAGCGCTTCCTGAGAGGCAATATCGGCACGCCGATTCCGACACCGCTCTCCACGCCGCGCCGGCCTGGTCAGGCACTCAATGAAGAGACCGCGGGTGTGCTGCACAAGTCCGAACCCGCCGATTGAGCAAGGAACTATGCATGGAATTGGACAGCCGGGCCCTATCGGTCACCAAATTCTGGCGCGATGCCGGCGAGGATGCCTGGTTCGAGAAGAACGAAGCATTCGATGCCGAGTTCCGCGACCGCTTTCTCGGCCTGCACTATGCCGCCGCTCGGCGTGAATGCGACGACTGGCTGGAACATGCCGAAGGCGCGCTGGCGCTGATGATCCTGCTCGATCAGTTTCCGCGGAACTGTTTTCGCGGCACCGGCCATATGTACGCGACCGATCCGCTCGCCAGATATTTCGCAGAGAGGGCGGTCGCGGCCGGCCATGACCTGGCACTCGAGGAAGAACTCCGCGTTTTCCTCTACCTGCCGTACGAGCATTCGGAACTGCTGGCCGACCAGGACATTTCGGTCGAGCTGACGCAGGCCAGGGCCGAGCCCTACCTGAAATACGCTGTCGAACACCGCGATATCATTCAGCATTTCGGCCGTTTTCCGCATCGAAACAGGATGCTTGGCCGCGAAACCACGGTGCAGGAGCAGGCGTTCCTGGATGGTGGCGGCTTCTCTGGCTGAAGATCCGGCTACTGCCTCGTCCGGACCTCAGGCCAGCCACCAATCCCGGCCGGACGACAATCGCTCGATGCCTGAGGTATCGACGGCGACCAGCCGGTCGGTGATGCTGCGACCGCTGACAACCAGGCCGGGTGCGATCTCGGCCAGCGGCGCCAGCACGAAGGCGCGCTCCAGCATGCGCGGATGCGGCACCTCCAGCCCGGTCTCGTGGATGACGCGGTCGCCGAACACCAGAATGTCGATATCGATCAGCCGCGGCCCCCAGCGCTCCTCCCGGACCCGCTTCAGCTTGCGCTCCGCATCGAGGCAGAGGTCGAGCAAGGCACGCGGTGCAAGCACGGTGGAAATCTCGGCGGCCGCATTAAGAAAATCCGGCTGATCGAGCTTGCCCCAGGGCGGCGTGCGATAAAGCGAGGAGACGCCGGTGACGCGCGTATCCGCGTCGGCATCCAGGATGCGCAGCGCCGCGCCCATGGATTTCGCCGGGTCTCCAAGATTGCCGCCAAGGCTGAGATAAACGGTACTATTCGGGCCAGACAACGGTCACCTCGACATAATCGAGCACGCCGGGCACCGGTGCGTTCGGCTTGCGCACCGTGATCTCGGCTTTCTTTATCTGCGGAAAACGCGCCGTCAGCGCACGGGCCACTTCGAGCGCCAGCGACTCGATCAGAAAACGGCGCTGCCCGGTGATGATCTTTTCAATGACGGTGAATGCAATGCCGTAGTGGACCGTATCCTCGATCGAATCCTCGGCAAGCGCCCGGCCTGGATCGACGGTGAGAACGGCATCGACATAGAAGCGCTGGCCGAGCCTTTCCTCCTCGTCCAGCACGCCGTGCCGGGCAAAGAAAGCGCAGTTCTTCATGCGGATGACATACATCGCTCAGTTTCTCGCCCGGTCCATCTGACGCGCCAGCATAGCATCCGCAAGCGCCAAAGCGTCCACGTTGAATGCGACATCGTGGACGCGAAACAGATCGGCGCCCTGGAGCCTCAATATAACGCTGGTCGCCGCTGTTCCGACCCCTCTGTCGGCGGCATCACGGCCGGTGACCGTGCCGATGAAGCGTTTTCGCGACGTACCGGCCATCAGCGGCAAGCCGAGTGCATGCAATTCCGAAAAGCGTGCCATCAGGTCTAGATTTTCCTCCGCCGTCTCCTTGGCGAATCCGAAACCGGGATCGAGCACGATATGATCGTCGGCGATGCCGTTCAGGCGGGCGATTTCCAGCGACTTTCGCAGGAACGTCAGTTGATCGGCAACCGCATCCGGCAGCTTCTGGCGATCCCGCCCGGTATGCATGATGACAAGCCCGGCGCCGGTGTCGGCGGCGACACGCGCAATATCGGGCTCGCGCTGCAAACCCCATACATCGTTGACGATATGCGCGCCGGCGGCAACCGCCAGCCGCGCCGTGTCGGCGCGATAGGTGTCGACCGAAATCAGCACCTCGCTCACGCCCGCCAGCGCTTCGATCACAGGCAGGATGCGGTCCTGTTCCTGGCTGGCCGATACCGCGGCAGCACCTGGGCGCGTCGATTCTCCGCCGACATCGACAACCAGTGCGCCTTCCCCGATCATGCGGCGCGCCTGGGCCAGCGCCTTTTCAGGGGCGTCGAACTGGCCGCCATCGGAAAAGCTATCGGGCGTGACATTGAGGATGCCGACGACCACGGCCTTGCCGCCAAGGTCGAGATGGCGTCCATGCGCCAACTGCCATCGCCTGGCCGTCATTGCTCATCGACCATGGAGTTCATCAATCATGTGTGATCCCTGGCGGATCAATTTCATTGCGCCGGCAACGGCCGTAAAGCAAGGTGGTCGAAGAGGCAACATGATGAAACGATCCATGCTTGGCATGAAAAAACCGTCCTTGGGCGTGAAACAATCCTTGGCTTGCGCGCTGCTGCTCGCCATGGCCCCGCTTCCGGCGGCTTCCGCCAATCTCGTCAAGACGTACAGCTATTTCGCCATCGGCGGCAGCACGCTCGACGACATCGAGGCACAACTCTCCAAACGCGGGCCGGAGGTGAAAAGCACCGGCACGCGGCACCCGGGCGCCACGCAAATGGCCTTCACCACCCGTATCAGCTATGCGCAGACGCCGAGTTCCTGCCGGATCGCCGACGCGGTGGTGACCGTTAAGGTGAAGGTGATCCTTCCCGAGTGGCGCCGCCCGCGCAAAGCAGATGCCGATGTCAGGCTGTTCTGGGATACGCTGTCCGCCGACATCAAGCGCCATGAGGAGCGCCATGTCGAAATCGCCAAGAACCATGGCGGCGAACTCGAAGAGGCCTTGAAGGCCACCTACCCGCAAAAGAACTGCGACGCCGCCAAGGCCAAGGCGGCCGCGATCACCGCGGCTGTCCTGGCCAGGCACGACCGCGCCCAGCTTCAGTTCGACCGCGTCGAAAGCGTCAATTTCGAAAGCCGCATCTTGCGGCTGCTGCGCTACCGCATGGAGCGCATCGGGAATGGCCGACTGCCGCCGGCCTGAACGCACCCGAACTGAAAGCCAAATTCGCCGAAGGTATTGCCAGATTCGAAAAACTTTCGAGCCCCTGTCGAAACCGGCCTATATGGGACGACATATGTCAGGCTCGCCAGACGCGAGCTTAAAACACCAATGCGATCCAAACGGTCAAGAAACCGGAACGGCTGAACAGGGCCGGTCAAATCGCAAGCTTATGGATGAACGATCATGGACCAGGCTGTCGATAACAAAACGATGGCGGAAACCGACACGCCGATAACAGAGAGCGAAAAGAACGCCATCATCGGCGGCGTGCTGTTGTCGATGCTGTTGGCGGCACTCGATCAGACCATTGTCGCGCCGGCCATGCCGACCATCGGGCATGCGCTCGGAAACGCACACTATCTGCCATGGATCGTCACCGGTTATCTCCTGACCGCTACCGCCGTGGCCCCGCTCTACGGCAAGATTTCCGATGTCTACGGACGCCGGCCGACCGTCTATGCCGCGATCCTGATCTTTTTGGCGGGATCGCTGGTCAGTGCGATGGCTCCCAACATGTTTGTGCTGGTTGTCGGGCGGGCGATCCAGGGCGCCGGCGGCGGCGGCTTGTTCGCTTTGACGCAGACCGTCGTCGGCGATCTCGTTCCGCCGCGCGAGCGGGCACGCTATGCCGCCTGGTTCTCCGGCACATGGGCTGTCGCCAGCATTGCCGGTCCATTGCTCGGCGGCACTTTCGCCGAGCACCTGCACTGGTCGCTGATCTTCTGGATCAACATTCCGCTTGGTCTTCTTGCGATGGCGATCATCAACAAGCCGCTCAAGAAACTGCCCGTTGCCGCAAAGCGCCATCGTATCGACGGCCTGGGCGCATTGCTTCTGATCGTTGCCACGGCGCTGCTGCTGCTCGCATTGAACTGGGGCGGCAGCGCCTATCCCTGGATTTCGCTTGAAGTCATCGGCGTTCTCTGCGGTTCGGCGATTTTCTGGGGCGCTTTTGCCTTGCGGCTTATGCGAGCCGCCGAGCCGCTCATCTCGCTTGAAGTGCTTGGCAATCCAATCGTTCTGGCAGGCACGCTTTCGATGTTCCTGCTTCAGGCCGCGAGCGTCGGCATGGCTGTGTACCTGCCCGTCTATCTTCAGGCGGTGCTCGGCCTGTCGGCAGCAGAGTCGGGCATCGCGATGCTTGGGCTTCTGCTGGGGACCGTCGGCGGCGCGGCATTCAGCGGGCGCATGATACCGCATTTCACCCACTACAAGCGCATTGCAATGGTGGGCGTCGTCTTCAGCATGCTGTGCCTCTGCCTGCTGGCCGTCGTCGCAGGATATGCAACGCTGCTGGAGGTAGAGGTCTTGACGATCTGCATCGGGTTTGGAACCGGAACGACGTTTCCGGTCACCACCGTGTCGGTCCAGAACGCCGTCGATCGCGTGCATCTCGGCGTCGCGACGGGCGTGCTGACATTCCTGCGTTCGCTTGGCAGTGCGCTTGGGGTCGCGATGCTCGGCGCGGTCGCTCTGGGTTACGGCTTGCCGCTTGCCGGTGAAGGCGTGCGGATCGTGGGCCATAGCGCGACGGTCGAGCCGTTCGTGATGATCTTTGCCGTCGCCGCCGCTACATTGCTGCTGGGGTTGATCACGCTGACGCTGATGCCCGAAAAAGAGCTTCGCGGTTACGCCGACAATGCGGCGCCGATGCTCGCCGAGTAAGGTTCAGCCGGAGACGCCAAGCTTCTTCTGCAGGCTGGTCGACGAGGTCGTGTACTGGAAAACGATGCGCTCGCCGGGGCTGATGATGCGCTTGGCGGCCTGCGCCATCAGCGCCACTTCGTGGAAGCCCGACAGGATCAGCTTCAGCTTGCCCGGATACCAGTTGATATCGCCGACCGCGAAGATACCGGGCACCGATGTCTGGAACTTCTCGGTATCGACCGGAATAAGGTTCTCGTGAAGGTTGAGACCCCATTCCGCGATCGGTCCGAGCTTCATGGTCAGGCCGAAGAACGGCAGCATGCGCGTGCAAGGCACCTCGACGTCGCCATCCGGTCCCTTGATGGTGGCCGATGACAGCTGGCCGTCGGCACCGGTCAATCCGGTCACCTGCCCGACCTGGAACTCCAGCTGTTTCATCTCCTGCATGGCATACATCTTGTTGACGCTGTCGGGGGCGGCACGGAACTCGGGCCGCCGGTGCACCAGCGTCACGCTCTTTGCCACCGGCTGCAGGTTCAGCGTCCAGTCGAGTGCCGAGTCGCCGCCACCGACAATGACGAGATCGTGGCCGCGAAAATCCTCCATCCGGCGCACCGAATAGAAGACACTCTTGCCTTCATAGGGCTCTATGCCGGGGATCGGCGGACGCTTGGGCTGGAAAGAGCCGCCGCCGGCGGCAATCACCACCACCTTGGCCTCGAACACCTCGTTTTCGTCGGTGGTGACGCGAAAACTGCCGTCCTCTAGTTTTTCCAGGCTGGAAACCATTCGGTTGTAGCTGAAATCAGGCTTGAACGGTGCGATCTGCTCGAGCAATTTGTCGACCAGCCCCTGCGCCGAGATCGAAGGCCAGCCTGGAATGTCGTAGATCGGCTTTTCCGGATAGAGCTCCGCGCACTGGCCGCCCGGCCGATCGAGAATGTCGATCAGGTGGCACTTCATGTCGAACAGGCCGAGCTCGAACACGGCAAACAGGCCAACCGGCCCTGCCCCGACAATAAGCACGTCTGTCCTGGTGATGTCGGTCATGCCTGTGCCTCGCTGCGAAGAGAGCAGGACACTGCATGACCAATGCTCCGCTGCCAAGCCGCAGCGGGAAAAATCAGTTGGCAAAAATACCGCTTATCCCTGGCGGGCAGGCACCCGTACGACCAGGCCGTCAAGCGCATCGCGGACCTTGATCTGGCATGACAGGCGCGAGTTGGGCTGGACGTCGTAGGCGAAGTCCAGCATGTCCTCTTCCATCGCTTCCGGCTCGCCGACTTCAGCCGTCCAGGCTTCGTCGACATAGACGTGACAGGTGGCACAGGCGCAGGCACCGCCGCATTCGGCTTCGATCCCGGGCACGGCGTTGCGGATCGCGTTCTCCATGACCGTAGAGCCGTTCTCGGCGTCCATGTCGAAATGCGTGCCGTCATGGGCAATGAAAGTCAGCTTGGTCATTTGTCACCTGAAGGGAGTTCCAGCCGAGATAATCACTCCGGCTGACAAGTCAACTGCCGCATGAAAGCGCCGCCCGATGACGTTTTTCCGCAAATCGGGTTCGGCGCGGATTCAGCGGTTGATGGCGGCGATGAAATCGCGCACTTCGTCGATCAGCGTGCCAAGCCGCTTGAGCGTCTGGCCGTCTTCCGGCCGGTGCTCGATCTCGGTGGCGCAATCGGCGATGGCAAAGGCGCCGACGCCCCGTGCCGAACCCTTTAATCCATGGGCGAGCAGAAGCCGGTCCTTGATGTCGGCGTCGACTATTCTGTCGCGGACGGACAGCGCCTGCTGTACAAACAGCGCCAGCACCTCTTGCTCAAGACTGCGGTCGCCCATCGTCTGGCGGGCAAGGTGTGCCAAATCGACCGGCCGTGACCGCCTTGGTCCGGATACGTCGCCCCCGGGCATTGAGAAGGCAATGCCGCTTTCGCCACGCATGAACTCGAACTCCGTTTCTTCGATTCGCCCAAAAACCTAGGCGAATCCAATGGACAACGGGTTAATGAATGGCCGGGAAAAATGTTGCCAAAGCGGCGCCCAAATCACAGTTCCGTTAACCTTATATTTAAAGTTTTACGTATCCCGCGGAATGCATGTTTTCTTTACCCCCCTGTGTCATTACGATACGAGGGGTCCATTTTCAGCCTCCTGCGCGGGGCAAGACAAACAGAATTATAAGCCCGCGGCAGCTAGTACAGGGTAGCGAAGGCATGGCAAAGAAACCAACGACGACGAGAACTCTCGACAGCGACGTGGCCAGGGAACTGGAAAAGGCGCTCGATCTCGACCTCAGCAACGAGATCGGCAGCGGCGACCTCGACATCGCGGCTTCGATGGAGGATCTGGAAGCTCAGATATCCCAGGCGGCCGACGAGCTGGCGCGCGAGGGACGCAATCATAAGCCGGAACAAAACCCGGAGCCTGTGGTCAATCAGAACCACGCCGCGAAACCCGCGCCCAAGGCCAAGCCTGCCGAATTGCGCCCCGTGGAACCGCGCAATGGCGCCCAGCCCGCGGGTTTCGCGCCGGCCAATGACGATCGCCAGAAGGACTACAAGACGCTTCTGCACAGCCTCAACAGGCGTGCCTCGAACACCATTTACTGGGTCGTCGCCTTCGTTTCGCTCGCCTGGTTCGCCGGCGCCGGCGGTTTGGCCAATCTGCTTTTCGGACCGAGCATCTGGAGAATCCGTACGCTCGACCAGTTCCTTGCCCGTCCGGAACTGATCGGCCTCGCCGTCGCGGCCATCGTGCCCGTCATCCTGTTCTGGGCCTTCGCCGCCATGATTCGCCGCGCCCAGGAAATGCGCATCGCCGCACAGTCCATGACCGAAGTGGCCTTCCGCCTGACCGAGCCGGAAAACCTTGCCCAGGATCGCGTCATGATGATCGGCCAGGCCGTTCGTCGCGAGGTTGCAGCCATGGGCGAAGGCATCGAACGCACACTTGCCCGCGCCGTCGAACTGGAAACGCTTGTCCACAGCGAAGTCAACCAGATCGAACGCTCTTATTCCGAGAATGAATCCCGCATCCGTTCGCTGGTCGACGGGCTCGGCAGCGAGCGCGAAGCCGTCGTTACCCATGCCGAGCGCGTCCGCGCCTCGATCACCGGCGCGCACGAGACGCTGAAGGACGAGATCGGCGCCGCCTCCGACATCATCCGCGACTCGATCCTCAATGCGTCGACCAAATTGTCGATGACGATCACCAATTCCGGCGACACGCTCATCGACCGCATCAACGAAAGCTCGATGTCGATCTTCGATTCGGTGGAAGGCCGGCTCGATTCGATCACCGATCGGCTGTCGACCTCGGGCGAGGCCTTCGCCAGCCTTCTCGACACCCGCATTGCCAAGCTGACGGACACCACGGACGGCCTGACGCGGTCGCTGACCGATCTGCTCGACGATCGCACCACCGGCATGGTGTCGCTGCTCGGCGGTGCCGCGCGCACCCTCAATTCCGAATTCGAGGCCAGCCTCAACGGCATCGAGCGCACGCTCGCCGAACGCGGCCAGGCACTGATCAGCGAGTTCCAGACCCGCGCCGAGGCGCTCGACACCGGAACGCAGAAGCTCAATGCGGCACTCGAGGCCCGTGCCCGCCAGATCAACGAAACGCTGGTCGAGCGCGCCCGTGAAATCGCGCACACCTTCGCCGAGAGCAAGGACACGCTGTCGGCGATGATCGATCAGGGCAAGACCCAGATCGGCGCCGACATGGCCGACATCGTCACCTCGACCTCCTCCATGCTCGAAGCCCGCGCCAGCGACTTCGCCGGACGCATGGAAGCCGCCCGTCACGTCGTGTCGCGTTCGTTCGACAGCGACATCCAGCGGCTCGCCGACGCCCGCGTCGGCATCGAGGAAGCTGTCGAGAACCACAGCAGGAAACTGTCCGAAAGCCGCGAACGCATGGCCGCGGCCATGGAGGCCGACCTGGCGAAGTTCGCCGAGGGCCGCGCCGGCATCGATGCGGCGGTGACCAACCAGGTGCAGAAGCTGGCCGAAGGCCGCAGCCTGATCTCGCGCGCTCTCGAAGAGGATCTGCGCAAGGTCAATGAATCGCGGGCGGCCATCGATGCGTCGCTCGGCAGCCATCTCGAAAGGTTGGAAGAAGGCCGCAACAGGCTCTCCACTGCCCTAAACGAAGACTCCGGTAAACTGGTGCAAGCCCGTACGATCATTGATGAAATGGTCGCTGGCCATGTCGGCAAGCTCGCCGAGGGCCGCAACATTCTGTCGCGCGCCTTGGAAGCCGACCTCGGCAAACTGTCCGACAGCCGCGCCGACATTGACGGTCTGGTCGCCGGTCAGGTGGAAAAGATCGCCGAAGGCCGCGCCGTGCTCGCCAAGGCGTTGGAAAACGACATCGTCGGCATCAAGAGCCTCATCGAAACCCATTCCGCCAAACTGGCAGAGGACCGCACGCAGCTTTCCCATTCGCTCGACAATGATCTGTCCGGCATACGCGGCCTGATCGAAAGCCATTCGGGACGGTTGGCCGAGGACCGCGGCCTGCTGTCGCAGACGCTCGAAGCCGACCTTGCCAAGCTGGCCGAGAGCCGCTCGAGCATCGACGGTCTGGTCGCCGGTCAGGTCGAAAAGCTGGCCGAAGGCCGCGACATTCTCAAGCGCGCCCTGGAATCCGACCTGAACACGATCAAGGGCGTTATCTCAAGTCAGTCGGAAAAGCTGGCCGAGGACCGCGGTCAGCTTTCCCGGGTCCTGGAAGCCGACCTGCAGAATGTGAACAGCGTCATCGCCGATCACATGAACAAGCTTGTCCAAGACCGCTCCGCCCTGTCCAGGGCCCTTGAGGACGATCTCGCCAAGCTGGCCGACAGCCGCTCCAGCATCGACGGGCTGGTTGCCGGTCAGGTCGAGAAGTTGTCCGAGGGTCGCGACATCCTGCGGCGTGCCCTTGAATCCGACCTCAATGCAATCAAGGGCACCATTGCCGACCAGTCGCAGAAGCTGGTCGATGACCGGGCACAGTTCGCCCGGGCACTCGAGGCCGATCTCGAAAGCGTCAACGGCCTGGTCAACAGCCATTCCGAAAGGCTCGTCCAGGATCGTTCAACGCTGTCGAAAGCGCTTGAAGCCGACCTCGAAAATGTCGGCGGCCTCGTCAACAGCCACGCGGAAAGGCTTGTCCAGGAGCGCTCGACCCTGTCGAAGGCGCTCGAGGACGATCTCGCCAAGCTGGCCGAGAGCCGCTCCAGCATCGATGGCTTGGTCGCCGGCCAGGTCGAGAAGCTCGCCGAAGGCCGCGATGTTCTCAAGCGTGCGCTGGAAGCCGATCTGGCCAAGCTGGCCGAAAGCCGCTCCAGCATCGACGGCCTGGTCGCGGGCCAGGTCGAGAAACTGGCCGAGGGCCGCGACATTCTCAAACGCGCCCTCGAAGCTGACCTGCAGAAGCTGACCGAAAGCCGCAGCGATATCGACGACGTCATCGCCGGACATGTCGGCAAGCTGTCCGAAGGCCGCAATATGCTGACCCGCGCGCTGGAAGACGATCTCGGCAAGCTCGCCGAGACCCGCAAGGACGTCGACCGCTCGCTGTCGGGCCACATCGACCAGATCGCCGCCAGAAGCTCGGACATCTCTGCCGCGATTGCGGGAGATGTCGAGAAGATCGAGCAGGCGTTCAGCCGTCAGACCGGCATCATCGAGGAGCGCGCCGGCACCATGGAGCGTGCGCTCTCGACAGGCGTCGACAACGTCCGCGCCGTCCTCGAGAAGAGCGCCGTGTTTGTCGCCGGCGCCCTGCGCGAGAAGGTGCTGGAAGTCACCAGCACCCTGCACGAGCAGGCCGGTGCCGCGTTCAGCGACGCCGACCGCAAGATCGCCGAGCGCGCCGAGCAGACCTCCGCCGCCCTTTTGGCGCGGGCCGAAGACATCGCCCGCACCTTCGAGGATGCAGACCGTCGCCTGCACGCCCGTGCGGAAGATACGTCGAGCGCCTTGCTTGCCCGTGCGGACGACACGTCCAGCTCGCTGCTGGCCCGCGCCCATGAAACCGCCGATCAACTGGCTGCTCGCGCAAGCGAGATCGCCGGCACCTTCGAAGCGGCGGACCAGAAGCTCGCCGCCCGCGCCCAGGAAACCGCCGATCAGCTGACCGCCCGGGCTCAGGACACCGCCGATCATCTGGCAGCTCGTGCAAGCGAGATTGCAGGCACGTTCGATGCCGCCGACCAGAAGCTGGTCGCCCGCGCCATCGAAACGGCCCAGTCGCTGGCCGCGCGCGCCGGCGACATCCTGCGCAACTTCGAAGGCGCCGACCAGCGGCTCGGCATGCGCATCGGCGAATCGGCCGAAGCGCTTGCCGCACGCGCATCGGACCTTGGCCGCATCTTCGATGCCGCCGACCAGCAGCTCGTCTCGCGCATCGCCGAAGGTTCGGAAGCGCTGTCGAGCCGTGCCTCGGAAATCGGCCGTATCTTCGACGACGCGGATCAGCGCCTGGTGTCGCGCATCGCCAGCAGCACCACCACGATCGGCGAGCATGCCGAGACAATCGTCGGTGCCTTTGCCGATACCGAGCAAAGGGTCGCCGAACGCGCCAGGCGGACCGGCCAGGAAATGGCCGTGCACGCCCGCGAAATCGAGCAGGCGCTTGCCGGCGCCGACGAGCGGCTCGCCTCGAGCGCGGCGGCCGCGGCCGCCCGTGTCGAAGAGCAGGTCTCAGGCGTCGAGAACCGCCTCGCCTTCACGGCCGAGACGATGGGCCAGAAGCTCAACGAACAGGTGTCGAATGCCGAGGCGCAACTCGTCTCGCGCGCCAATGTGATCGCCGAGACCTTCACCGCGGTTGGCCAGCATATCGGCCAGAGCACCAACGATGCCGCCAAGACGATCGGCGCCAACACCCGCGAACTCAACACCATGCTCGCCGCACGTTCGGCCGAAATGTCGAAGATCCTCGACGAAACCGCACGGCCCTTGGTCGAGCGTTTCGCCCAGGGCGGCTCGGACCTGCAAAAGAGCATGGAAGAGGTCACCGAACGCGCCACCGAGAAGCTGCGCAGCGAGAATGCCGCGCTTGTCGACGCACTCGCGAACCGCACCGCCGAAACCTTGTCGGCGGTCGAGGGCGCCCGCTCGTCGCTGTCCGACAGCGTCGCCGATCTCATCGGCCGGATGACCAAGTCCAGTTCGCAGCTCGGCCAGCTGATCGAGCAGGCCGCGGTCAATCTCGGCCAGGTCGATGAACGCCTGAGCGGCAGCACGCAAAGCTTCGCCGCCACCACGGAGAAAGCCGCGCAGACCTTCGCCAGCTCGGCGCGACTGGTCGATTCGAACACGACAAGGCTGACGGAACTGTCGTCGTCCACCTTGCGCGAGGTCGCGTCGATCGCCACCAAGTTCGACGAACACAGCCGCCTGCTGTCCAGCGCTTCGGACCTGCTGAGCTCGGCCCAGAGCAATCTCGAACACACGCTCGAGAGGCAATCGTCGCTCGAAGACCTCGCCGTCGGCCTGGTCAAGAAGTCGGAAGATCTCGAAAGGGTCATGCGCTCGTTCGAAAATCTCGTCGGCCAGACGCTGCAGAACGCCGAAGGCAAGACGATGGAATCGGCCGACAAGATCCGCAATGCCATCACCGACGTCGTCGATTCGGCAACCAAGCGCTTTGCCGATGCGACCGAAGAGATGCGGCGCACCGCGGGCTCGATCAAGAGCGAACTCGACCTGACCCGGGCCGAGCTCAAGAAGGGCGTCATCGAAATGCCGGAAGAGGCAAAGGAATCGACCTCGGCCATCCGCCGCGCCGTTTCCGAGCAGATCAACGCCCTCAAGGAGCTTTCGGACATCGTGGCCAAGTCCGGCCGCGGCGGCGGTGACGGATCAGAACCACGCAACCTGCGCCCGGCGCCGCAAGCGCCGGCCGCACGCGCTGCCGAGCCGCCGCGCCGCGCACCGGCACCGCAGCCGGACCTGCGCACGCCTCAGGCGCCCTTGGGCGGCCCTGCATTGCGAAGCACGCTCGACCTTGAGCGTCCTGCCGAGGCGGCACCGCGTCCGCGCGGCGATGCCAGTGCCCGCACGCCTCAGGGCGGATGGGTGCGCGATCTGCTTACCGCGGCATCCAACGATGAGGACCTCAGGTCGGCAGCCCCTACGGCCCCCGTGGAAGCGCAGCGCGCTACTCCTGCCCAGCGCTCGCCCCTGCATGTCGTGGAATCGCTGAACTCGCTCTCCGTCGATATCGCGCGTGCCATCGACCACGATGCTTCGATCGAGCTGTGGAACCGCTACCGGCGTGGCGAGCGTGACGTGTTCACGCGGCGGCTCTACACGCTGAAGGGACAGCAGACGTTCGACGAGATCCGTCGCAAGTATCAGGCCGAGGCCGAGTTCCGCGCCGCCGTCGACCGCTACTGCGACGATTTCGAGAAGCTGCTCAAGGATGTCTCGCGCAACGACCGTGACAACATCATGGCGCAGACCTACCTGACGTCGGACACCGGCAAGGTCTACACCATGCTGGCCCATGCGAGCGGCCGCCTGCACTAAGACAGGAATTGAACAGGCGGGGCCATGGTCCCGCCTGTGACTGCGCTGAACCTCCGGCACGCGCCGAACCTGCCCGTAGCACGTTTGCAAGCCGATCGACGCGTTCGGGACTTGCCCAAGTCGGATTTCCGACGCACTGAAGTCCAACGACAATACCCGCTGCCCTGACGCTCGAGGGTGTGATCGTGAAGACGGCAATCATATTCGACTGCGAGTTTCTTTGCCTTGAGGGCTCGCAACGGCGATTCTGGTGCGCGGCCCACGATCCTGACCCGGTGATCGCACAGATTGGCGCGGTCAGGCTTGGACTTGAAGGCGACTTTCCCCTGCTCGGCACACACAAGGCCTATATCAGACCGGTCGACCGGTTTGGTCAGAGATACGCCCTCGACCCGTTCTTCACCAAACTGACCGGCATCACCGAGGAAGATCTGGAGACCGAAGGCGTGGCGCTAGGAGATGCGCTCGCCGACGTCGATCGTTTTTCCGACGGGTCGCGATTCTGGTCCTGGGGCAAGGACGAATTGAACATGATCGCCATCAGTTGCTATGTCGCGGGCATTCAGCCTCCGGTCCCGGCCACCCGGTTTGACAATGCCGTCAAGCTGCTGATCGCGGCCGGAATGCCGATCGAGGATCTGGCGAGAACGCCGAGCAACAAGCTCGCCGATTACTACGGCGTCGAACACCCGCCATTGCAGGGGCACGACGCGCTCGATGACGCGCTGTCCGTCACCTATACCCTGCAGCACCTGATGAAGACCGGAAAGCTCCGCCCGGAAATCTTCGACCGCTTGTAGGTAGAGAAGCCTGGAGGGATGAAGCTTTGTGGGATTCCGGCGCCCCCGCGCTCAGATCACCGAATCCGTCCAGCTCACGATCTGCCCGGCGGCGTCGCCGAACGCCTTGTCGAGCGCGCTGACATAGGCAGGATTGCCGCTGCCCGAGACGGGTGCGGCTGCGGTGAAGCTCTTGGAGGCACGGACCTCGCCGTTGCGATCGTTCAGGATGCGCACGAACAGGTCGACCTCGGCATGCTCGCCGCCTTCAACGCGCACCTCGAAGGAGCGGATCTCGACGATCACCTGATAGTCGATCGCCAAGCCCTCGCCCGGCTTGCCGACGCCGGCAAAGCTGCCCGAGCGCTGGAACGTCTCGGCCAGCCGCGCCTGCACGATCAGCGGCAGCCGGTCGGCCCATTGCGCGCCCTTGAGATACTGGATCGAGCGATCCGACGGCTTGATGACGATGTTCTGGCTGTCCAGCGCCTTGAGCGCCGACGGCTGCGCGATCAGGATCTGCCGGCGGCTGTGGCCATGCGCGTCGACCGAAGGCGCCGACAACTCGAACGTATCGAGCGGCGCGGGCTTGCCGCCCAACGCCGCGCAGCCGGCCAGCGTCAAGGCAAGCAGTGCCGCAGCCGAAGTCAACCCACCCGTTTTCACCCACACAGACTTCACGCGCGATCCCCGTTGTCCCCGGATCGTAAGATCGACCCGCTTTCGCGGCTCATGTTTCTGGGGCGCGCCGACGCCGAAGTCAACGCCGCGCCCTGCCATCGAATTGCCGAACCTCGCCGTCGCCACCCGAAAGGATGCGCTGCGGATTGCGGCTGAGATCGGTCACCGCCTCTTCGATGCGGCTGATCGAACGGCGGCTGTCCTGCACCAAAGCCTCGACATTCGAAAGCCCCTGTCCCGAGAAGCGCGCCAGATTGTCGGTGATGACGCCAAGGCGGGCATTCAGCGTGTCGGCAACCTGCTTGAACGACTTCAGCGTCGCCCTGGCATCCGCCATCACGCCGTCGGCCTGGCCCGACCCGAGCAAGGTATCGACCTTGGCAAGAATGCCATCGACGCGCACCGAGGCATCGTTGAGCCGTTGCGCGAGCTGCTTTGCATCCTTGATCGTCTGGTCGATGTCGTCGGCCCGGTTGGCGAACTTGTGGGTCACCTCAGCGATGTCGGCGGCGGCCTTGTCGGCGCTCTCGCTGGCCTTTTGGATATTGGCGAGCGCCGAGCGCACTTGTGCGGGATCGATACCGTCGAGCACGTTGTCGACCTTGGCCAGCGTGCCTTGCGTCCGTTTGGTAAAATCGTTGACCGACCCCACGGCCGTATCGACGTTCTTGATCACGCCGTCGAGCTGCTTCGACGTCTCCTTGAGGTTACCGGTTACCGCGTCGACATTGGCGACGATGCTCTTGATCTTGTCCTTGTCGACGGCGTTGAGAAGGCCTTCGGCTGCTTTCAGCGTGCCGTCGAGTTTGCCGGAAACGCCTTTAAGCTCATCCGCCAGCGTGCTGGCGGCGGACAGGAACTTGTCGATGCCATCCGAATTCTTGGCCAGCGCATCGGAGAAGGTCTGGACATTCTGGACGGTCTGCGTCAGCGGCCCGCGAACGTCCCTGGTGAAGCCTTCGAGCTCGGTCAGCACCTTGTCGGCGCGGGTGAAGATATTCTGCGCCGTCTGCAAGAGGTTGGTCACCGCCGACGGGTTGGCGACGATCTCGGCGACCTTACCTTCCTTTTCCGCCTGGTCGAGGAGTTTCACTTCCTTGGGGTCGGCGCCCTTGAGCTCGATGTTGGCCTGCCCGGTCAGGCCGGCAAGCCCGATATCGGCTTGCGTCGATTTGGTGATCGGTGTCATGCGGTCGATCTCGGTATCGGCGATGGCAACCGTCGGATTGTCGACATCGATATAGACGCGCTTGACGTCGCCGACCTTGACCCCGTTGAACAGCACGAAACTGCCGCGGCCAAGCCCGGACGCAGAGCCCGGAATGCGCACGCGCAGCAACGTCGTCTCGCCCTTGTCGCCGATGGCCGCCGTCCAGTAGACGAAGGCAAACGCCGCCAGGATCGCGGCCAGCGTGAAGATGCCGACAATGACGTAGTTGGCTCTGGTTTCCATTGTCCCACTTATGGCTATGCGCGCGCCGCAAGATCAAGTTGCCGGGCGCGTTTTCCGCGGAAATAGGACTTTACCCACGGTTCCTCGCTCTTCAGCATGTCGCCGATGGTGCCTTCGACCAGCACTTTTTTCTTGCCGAGCACGGCCACCCGGTCGCAAGCGGTGAACAGCGTGTCGAGATCGTGCGTCACCATGTAGACGGTCAGATCCATCGTATCGCGCAGCTTGACCACCAGCTCGTCGAACTCCGCCGCGCTGATCGGATCGAGGCCCGATGTCGGCTCGTCGAGGAAGACGATGTCGGGATCGAGCGCGAGCGCCCGGGCCAGCGCGGCGCGCTTGATCATGCCGCCGGACAGTTCGGACGGGAATTTCTGCGCTGCATCGGGCGGCAGCCCGACCAGCTCGATCTTGAGCATCGCCAGTTCGTCCATCAGCTTTCGCGGCAGGTCGAGATATTCGCGCATCGGCACCTGGACGTTTTCCAGCACTGTCAGCGCCGAGAACAGCGCGCCGTGCTGGAACAGCACGCCAAGCCGCATGTCGATGCGCAGACGCTCCGCATCATCAGCTTTCTCGATATCGACGCCGAACAGCTTGATCGTACCCGACTGCTTGCGCGTCAGGCCGAGAATGGTGCGCAGCAGAACGGATTTACCGGCACCCGAGGCGCCGACAAATCCAAGGATTTCGCCGCGCCTTATGTCGAGCGACAGTCTGTCGAGGATAAGCTTGTCGGCGAAGGACACGCTGATGTCGTGCGCGGATAGCACGATGTCGCCCTCGCCTGTGTCATCAGCCAATGCGCCTGCCCTTTTCCTGTTTCGCAGCTTCATCTCAGAACTCGATCGCTGCGTAGAACATGGCGAAAAGTCCGTCGAGGATGATGACGACGAAGATCGACTTCACCACCGAAGCGGTAACATGCTGGCCGAGCGATTCGGCGCTGCCGCCGACCTTCATGCCTTCGACCGAGGCAATCGTGCCGATGATCATGGCCATGAACGGCGCCTTGATCAGGCCGGCAAAGATGGTGCTGAGATCGATGGCGACGCGCAGCCGGTCGATGAAGGCGGCCGGCGGGATGTCGGAATAGAGCCAGGCAGCCAGTATGCCGCCGCCGAGCGCGGCGAAATTGGCGATAATGGTCAGGCACGGCAAGGCGATGACCAGCGCCACCAGGCGCGGAAACACCAGGACACCGATCGGGTTGAGCCCGATGACCTTCAGCGCGTCGACCTCCTCGCGCATCTTCATCGAGCCGATCTCGGCGGTGATCGCACTGCCGGAGCGGCCGGCGATCATGATTGCCGTCATCAGCACGCCAAGTTCGCGCAGGATCAGCACGCCGACCAGGTCGACGACGAAGATATCGGCGCCGAAATAGCTGAGCTGATAGGCGCCTTGCTGGGCAACGATGGCGCCGACGATCGCCGACATCAGCACCACCACCGGAATGGCGCCGACGCCCATGCGGTCGATCTGGTTGAAAATCGCCGCCGGGTTGACGGCATGGCCACGGCCGAGCTTCATCTGCGCGCCACGGATGGTGGCGCCGAGGATGTTCATCGAGGCGAGAAAATCGTCGCGCATCTCGTAGACCCGGCGGCCAACCGCCTCCAGCGCGCGAATGACGATGTTGGGCGGTCGCGCCGGGCCGGATTCGGGTTCGCGCCGCACGGCCTCGCCGACAGCTTCGAGCAGGATCGAAGCGATCTCGCTCTGGCCTTGCATCTGTATCTCGACGCCCTTCTTCTCGAAGGCGCTGACCAGCCGGTCGATCAGCCAGGCGCCGGCGGTGTCCATCTTCTCGATCTTGGAAACATCGAGCGCCAAGGTTTTGAAGCCGCTTCGCTTTTCGATCTTGCGCATGTCGGCGTCGATGAGCGCGACGGTCCTTGTGGTCCAGATTCCGGAGAAAGCGCAGCCAAGAACGCCATCCTCCTCGCCGATCGCCACGCGCGGTTCGTGGTCAGCCTCCCCTGCGGTCGTGCCGCTTGCGTCGCGCTTGCCGATGGTCAACATGGCGTCCTGTTTAGCCTGACGGGTCTGACCTGTCGATTTGCCGACAACGGTTGTCGCATAGCAGGAGCAGAAAAATATGGCGCGTGTCATTTCGGTCGAGGCCGAGCGTTTTCCCATCGCCGGAACCTTCACCATTTCGCGCGGTTCCAAGACCGAAGCCGAGGTGATTTCCTGCACGATCGGCGACGGCGGCCACTTCGGCCGCGGCGAATGTGTCCCCTACAAGCGCTATGGCGAGACCATGGAGGGCGTGCGCGACGCGATCGAGGCCATGCGTGGCCGGATCGCCGGTGGCATCGGCCGGACCGCCTTGCTCGATGCGATGCCGGCCGGAGCCGCCCGCAACGCCATAGACTGCGCCCTGTGGGATCTGGAGGCAAAGCTCAGCGGAACCTCGGTAGCAGTCGCGATAGGTGCTCTTCCCTTGCAGGCGCTTGAAACCGCCTACACGCTGTCGCTGGGCGAGCCGGAGGCGATGGCGGCGCAGGCCCGCGTCAATGCCGCGCGGCCGCTGCTCAAGGTCAAGATCGGCGGCGACAACGACATTGCCCGCATCCGCGCGGTCAGGCAGGCAGCGCCAGACAGCCGCATCATCCTCGACGCCAATGAGGGCTGGAGCGACGACAACATCGTTGCGAACCTCGCTTTTGCCGCCGAACAAGGCATCGCGCTGATCGAACAGCCGCTGCCGGCCGGTCGTGACGAGATCCTGCGCCATATCGCCCATCCCGTGCCGATCTGCGCCGATGAAAGCGTGCACGAGGCTGAGAATCTCGAAGCGCTTGTCGGTCTTTACGATGCGGTCAACATCAAGCTCGACAAGTCGGGAGGCCTGACTGCGGCACTGGTGCTGCGCGATCGCGCCCGCGAACTCGGTTTCGGCGTGATGGTCGGCTGCATGGTCGGCACGTCACTGGCGATGGCGCCAGCGGTGCTGCTTGCCCAGCATGCCGATTTCGTCGACCTCGACGGTCCGCTGCTGCTTGCCCGCGACCGGGTACCGGGCCTTATCTACCAGGGATCGCTGGTGTCACCGCCCGATGTGGCGCTGTGGGGCTGAGCGCGCAGCAAGCCCGATGAGCACCAGCCCGATCAAGGCGATCGGGATCATGGCAAAGAAGCCGTCCACGCCGAGACGGTCGTAGAGCGGGCCGGACGCCAGCGTCACCACCGCCATGAAGAAGCCGTTGGAGAAATAGGCAATGCCTTGCGCGGCACCTGTCCGCTCCTCGGAGACGGTTTCGCCGATCATCTTCTGCAGGCCGATCAGCCCAAGCGCCACCGAGACCGAGTGCAGCGACTGGACACCGAAGAAACCGGGAATGCCGAGGCCGAGCGGCCAGACCAGCGGAAAGGCGATCCAGCGCACGATGGAGCCGATCCCCGCCATCACCATGATCGACACGACGGAGAACCGGTCAAAAAAGCGGGTGAACATCATGAACATGCAGACTTCCGACACCACACCCCAAGCCCATAAGAGACCGACAACCGAATCACTGATGCCGATCGATTTCCAATAGATGGAGACGAAACCGTAGAGGAATGCGTGGCTGGCGGTGATGACGCCGACGCCGACGGAAAAATACAGGAAATACGGGTTGACAAGCTTCGGCGCCGAATGCTGGATGTCGGCGGCCGACAGCGGTGAGGCGCGCCGCGGACGGCCTAGACGCGGCGCCAGCAGGCCGGCGGCAAGGGCCGCGGCAAACGCCGCCAGAATGACAACCGGAACGGCCTGCGAGCCGGCTGCCGACAGAATGAAGCCGCCGGCGACATTGGCGCAGAGATAGGAGATCGAGCCCCATTTGCGCATGCTTGTGTAGTTCGAACCGAAGCGGCGGACACCCGAAAGCGCCAGCGAATCGGCGATCGGCGAATGCGGCGTCCAGACAATGGTCAGCGCCAATGAGACCGCCAGCACTATCGCATAGGTCGGCGGCAGGAAATAGCCTGCCGACAAGAGCAGTGATGCAGCCATCAGCGCGACATAGACATCGGCGCGGTCCCTGGCACGGTCGGCCAGCGCGGTCAGTAACGGCGTCGTCACCACGCGCAGGAACATCGGCGCCGCCAGAATGACGGCGATCTGCTCGGCGTGAAAACCCTTGGCCTGCAGCCACAGTGGAAAATAAGGCAAATGCGTTCCGAGCGGCACGTACAGCGTCGCGAAGATCAGGCTCATGCGCAGTTCGAAATGGCGCGGCTTGACGAGTTGTTCGGACGAGAGCTGCGGCAGGGCCATGAATCGATCCAATCGCGCTGTATTCGACCGGACGGCAACGCGTGTCGATCCCTTAACATGGACGAAAACCGGACGAAACCGGTTGGACTAATTGATTGATTCCGAAGCCCGAAAAGACTTCGGACTATGCCGCCTGCCCTACCCGGTCTTCGATGAGCAACGGGATAAAGGGCTCGTCCGGCGCTTCGGGCAGCACCTGCGCCCAGGTCAGAATTTCCATGCGGCCGTCAAAATGCTCGACCACGGCCGTACAACTTTCCACCCAGTCGCCGGTGTTGATGTACTGGACATCGCCAAAATTCTCGATGGCGGCATGATGGATGTGGCCGCAGATGACGCCGTCGACATGCGAGCGGCGCGCCTCGTCCGCTAGCATGGTCTGGAACGAGCCGATGAAGTTCACCGCCTTCTTGACGTTGTGCTTGGCCCAGGACGAAAACGACCAATACGGCAGCCCGAGCAGTTGCCGCAGCCGCGTCACCACGCGATTGACCAGCATGGCCGCGTCATAGGCATGGTCGCCGAGATAGGCGAGCCAGCGCGCATTGTGGACGACGGTGTCGAACTGGTCGCCATGGATGACGAGCAGGCGCTTGCCGTCGGCGGTCTCGTGGATGGCGCTGTCGGCGACGACGATGCCGCCGAAATGCACGCCCTGGAACTGGCGGGCGAACTCGTCATGGTTGCCAGCGATGTAGGTGATGTTGGCGCCCTTGCGCGCCTTGCGCAGCAGTTTCTGCACGACGTCATTGTGGCTTTGCGGCCAATGCCAGCTCCGTCGCAGCCGCCAGCCGTCGACGATGTCGCCCACCAGATAGATGATATCGGCATCGTGATATCGAAGGAAATCGATCAGGAACTCGGCCTTGGCCGCCTTCGAGCCCAGATGGACGTCGGAAATGAACATGCTGCGGAAAGTGCGGGGCTCTTGGCCGGACATCGCGATTTCACCGTTGCTTTCGCGAGCCTATGCCCCGATTCATGCAACAACCGTATGACGGTTGCGATTGGTCCAGCCGAAGGACTAGCTTGCCGGCCAAATCACAGGAGAAATCGTCATGGATCTTGGTATCCGCGGAAAGAAGGCCATCGTCTGCGCTTCGAGCAAGGGGCTCGGAAAAGGCTGCGCCATGGCGCTGGCCGAGGCCGGTTGCGACATCGTCGTCAATGGCCGCAACGCCGAACTGGTGGCCAAGACCGCCGCGGAGCTGCGCGAGCGTTACGGCGTGTCGGTGACGGAAGTCGTCGGCGACGTCTCCAAGCCCGAGGTGCAGAAGGCGCTGCTCGCGGCCTGTCCCGAGCCAGATATCCTCGTAAACAACAATGGCGGGCCGCCGCTTCGCGACTTCCGCACGCTTGATCGCGAAAAAATCCTCGAAGGCGTCACCCAGAATATGGTGACGCCGATCGAGCTCGTGCAGGCCGTGCTGGACGGCATGGCGGCACGCGGCTTCGGCCGCATCGTCAACATCACCTCGCTGTCGGTCTATGTGCCCATCCCCGGCCTCGACCTGTCGTCCGGCGCGCGCGCCGGCCTGACCTCGTTCCTTGCGGGCGTGGCCAGAACGGTTGTCGACCGCAACGTGACCATCAACAGTCTTTTGCCGGGCAAGCTCGACACCGACCGGCTGCGCGGCCCGCATGAAGCCGGCAGTGTCGAAAGCCCTGAGGCCGCAGCCGCGCGCAAGACCCGCATCAGCGCCGACGTTCCGGCCAAGCGGCTCGGTACGCCGGAGGAATTCGGCCAGATCTGCGCCTTCCTGTGCTCGGTCCATGCCGGCTATCTGACCGGGCAGAACATACCGGTCGATGGTGGTCTCTACGTCAGCGCATTCTGATCAACTTGTCCGTGAAACTGCAGGAATCGTCTGTCAGAAAATCAAGATAAGCATCTGATTAATTGTGGCTTTCGACGCGCCGCCGGGTAAAGCTCTCGGCGCGTCAATTAGCGTCGCGAAAAACCACGGCTGCATGCTAAAAGGGAATCTCCAGCCAGATTTCGAGGGAGCGGCCGCATGGAAGGCGAGAGCAAAAAGACGGCACGTTCGGACCTCGACGAAGCCGCCCTCTACTTCCACAAGCACCCAAGGCCGGGAAAACTCGAGATACAGGCGACCAAGCCGCTCGGCAATCAGCGCGACCTGGCGCTCGCCTATTCGCCTGGCGTCGCCGCCCCATGCCTGGAAATCCGCGACGATCCGGCGACCGCCGCCGACTATACCGCGCGCGCCAATCTTGTCGGCGTCGTCACCAACGGATCGGCCGTTCTCGGCCTCGGCAATATCGGCCCGCTGGCCTCCAAACCGGTCATGGAAGGCAAGGCCGTCCTGTTTAAGAAGTTTGCCGGCATCGATGTCTTCGACATAGAGATCGACGCGCCCGGTATCGAGCGCATGGTCGAGACGATCTCGGCCCTGGAGCCGACCTTCGGCGGCATCAACCTCGAGGACATCAAGGCGCCGGAATGTTTCGAGGTCGAGGAGCAGTTGAAGGCCCGCATGGCCATACCGGTCTTTCACGACGACCAGCACGGCACCGCCATCATTGTCGCCGCCGCCGTGCTCAACGGGCTGGAATTCGCCGGAAAAACCATATCGGACATCAAGATCGTCACCTCCGGCGCCGGGGCTGCCGCCCTTGCCTGTCTCAACCTGCTGGTCTCGCTCGGCGCCAAAGTCGAAAACATCTGGGTCACCGACCGTTTCGGCGTTGCCTACAAGGGCCGCACTGATGAGATGGATCGCTGGAAAGACCCTTATGTAAAGGACACCGAGGCGCGCACGCTGGCCGACGTCATATCGGGCGCCGATGTCTTCCTCGGCTTGTCGGCGGCAGGCGTGCTGAAGCCGGAACTGCTTGAGCACATGGCGCCAAAACCGCTGATCCTGGCGCTGGCCAACCCCAATCCCGAGATCATGCCGGAAACGGCGCGTGCGGCGCGTCCCGATGCGATGATCTGCACAGGCAGGTCTGATTTTCCTAATCAGGTCAACAACGTACTTTGTTTTCCTTACATATTTCGCGGCGCGCTCGACTGTGGTGCCAGCGCTATCAACGAGGAGATGAAGATGGCGGCGGTGCGGGCGATCGCAGCGCTAGCACGCGAAGAGCCATCCGATGTCGCGGCACGCGCCTATTCCGGCGAGACGCCGATCTTCGGCCCTGAATTCCTGATCCCTTCGCCCTTCGATCCGCGCCTGATCCTGCGCATAGCGCCCGCGGTCGCCAAGGCAGCCTGCGACACCGGTGTCGCGACGCGGCCGATCACCGACTTCGCCGCCTATATCGACAAGCTGAACCGCTTCGTCTTCCGCTCCGGCCTGGTGATGAAGCCGGTGTTCTCCTCCGCCAAGGCATCGAGCGCCAAGCGCGTCATCTATGCCGACGGCGAGGATGAGCGCGTGTTGCGCGCCGCCCAGGTGGTGCTCGAGGAAGGCATCGCCGAGCCGATCCTGATCGGCCGCCCGCACGTCATCGAGGTGCGCCTGAAGCGCTACGGCTTGCGCATCAAGCCCGGTGTCGATTTCGGCCTGATCAACCCGGAAGACGATCCGCGCTACCGCCATTATGTCGACCTTTTGATCGAACTCGCCGGCCGGCGTGGCGTGACGACGGAGGCCGCGCGCACCATGGTGCGCACCGACAACACGGTAATCGCAGCGCTTGCGCTGAAGCGCGGCGATGCCGATGCCATGGTCTGCGGCCTCGAAGGCCGCTTCGAGCGGCATCTGCGCAACGTCACCTTGATCATCGGCCCCCGCGCCGGCATCAAGGACCACGACCTGTCGACGCTTTCCATGCTGATCTCGCAGCGCGGCATCATCTTCCTGACCGACACCCACGTCTCCGTCGACCCGACGGCGGAAGAAATCGCCGAAATGACCGTGCTGGCGGCGGAAGAAATCCAGCGCTTCGGCATCGAGCCTAAGGCAGCGCTCTTGTCGCATTCCGATTTCGGCTCGCGCGATTCGCCCAGTGCCCTGAAGATGCGGCAAGCAGCGGCGATCCTGGCGCGCATCGCGCCTGACCTTGAATGCGATGGCGAGATGCATGCGGACACTGCTCTGTCGGAGCACCTGCGCCAGCGCGTGTATCCCCATTCGAGGCTGAAGGGCGAAGCCAATTTGCTGGTGTTCCCCAACCTCGATTCGGCCAACATCACGCTGACGGCGTTCAGAACCATGACGGATGCGCTACACGTCGGGCCGATCCTGCTCGGCACCGACATGCCGGCGCATATATTGACGCCGTCCGTCACCTCGCGCGGCGTCGTCAACATGACGGCGCTTGCCGTGGTCGAAGCCGCCCACAAGGCACAGGCGGTCGTCAATCTGGGCTGAACACGGATTTCGCGGTAAACTGCAGTTAACCGCGAACACGGTAGCCTTGCGGGGCTAACAGTCGGGATTTGGCAGGCGGAGTTTGGGCGGATGGCAAGCGGAGGGTGGAAGCAGGCGCATGCTGCCGTGCTGCTTGGCCTCCTGTTGTCTGCAACCTGGGGGGTGGCCGAGCCACAGGCTGCTTCGCGGGTCTGCCGCCAGCTGGAAGCCGATCTTGCCGCGTCCTCGCGCGGCGGCGGTGGCGGTCCGGCGCTGATCCGGAAATACGATTCCGCAATTGCCAGGCAGCATGAACAGATTTCGAAGGCTCGCAGCCAGGCGAGCCGGGCCGGGTGCGGTTTTTCGCTGTTTGGTCGCAACCTCAATCAATGCGCCGGACTCAACGCCACGATCGACCGCATGAATGCCAATCTCGACGCCTTGCAGAACAAGCGCGAGCGGCTGGCCGGCGGCGGCTCTCGCCGCGACCGCGGACGCATCCTGGCGGCGCTTGACGCCAATGGCTGCCGCGACGACATCGTAGCGCCTCGGCGGACGCCTTTGCAGGAAGCCAACCGCGACGGCGGCAGCGCAAACCTGTTCAATCAGCTTTTTGGCGGCAACAGCCAGCAACTCGATATGCTTGATGAGCCTAGCCCGCCCGACGATCCAGGCGAGGAGCGCAATGTCCGCCGGGTGCTCAACCAGCCCGGCATACCCGATTTTCCGAGCGTCGGCGGTGAGTTCCACACCTCCTGTGTGCGCACCTGCGACGGCTACTTCTTCCCGATGTCGAACTCAGCCTCGGCTGGCGATTTCGAACGTGACCAGAAGAATTGCGAATCGAGCTGCCCCGGCACCGAAATGCAGGTTTTCTACTCGCGCGGCATGGGCGACGATTCGGCCTCGATGACGTCATCTGTCACCGGCCGGCCCTACAGTGAATTGCCGACCGCCTATCTCTACAAGCAGCCCGATATGTCGCGGCCGCCGGCTTGCGGCTGCAACGCCGCCGCGCAGGGTTTTCAGATCATCGCCGGCAACCCGCCGAATCCGGAACAGTTGCAACCCGAGACGGACTCCGCACCGTTCATTCCGGTGCCGATCTCCAAACCGGATCCAGGTGCCGATCCCGAAACGCTGGCCAATCAGGAAGGCGGGCTCGACCGCGAGACGATCAAGCGGGTTTCCGCCAAGCCGGTGACGTCGCCGATATCAGCCTTGCCGCCGGAACAGCGGAAGGTCAGGGTCGTCGGGCCAACGTTCCTTCCCGACCCATCAGCGGCAATAGATCTGCAAGCTCCGGCCCCGAAGGCAGTCCGGTAAGGGCTGTTCTGAGCGGCATGAACAACGCCTTGCCCTTGCGGCCGGTCGCTTCCCTGATCTTGCCCGTCCAGTCCTTCCAGATCGTCGCGGTCCAGGGTTCCTCCGGCAACAGGTCGAACGCCTGTCGAAGAAAGTCGCGGTCCTCATCGGAAAATTCCGGCGTCTCCTGAGGCCCTTCGCGCAGGATGCGCCACCAATTGACCGCATCGGCCAGCCTGTCGAGATTGCCGCGCACCGCCAGCCAGAACGGTTCGGCCTGCTCGCCGGAGACGCCGAGCACGATCAGACGGTCTTGTGCCTCGGCGAACGGCATGTGGTGCAGCAGCGACCGGTTGAGTACGAACAGCTCGTCCGGATCGAACTTGGCCGCGGATTTCGATGTCGCCGCCGGATCGAAGCGTTCGGCGAGTTCGCCCATCGTCGGCATCGCTGCGACATTCTCCGAAGTGCCTACCAGAACGGCCAATGATGCGACGGCCATCGGCTCGATGCCGTCCTCGCGCAGGCTCTCGATGGAGAGTGCGCCGGTGCGCTTAGACAAGCCCTCGCCCGATGCGGTGGTCAGGAGATTATGGTGGCCGAACACTGGCGGCTCGGCATCCAGAGCCTGGAACAGGGCGATCTGCACGCCGGTGTTGGTGACATGATCGTCGCCGCGGATGACATGGCTGACGCCCATCTCAATGTCGTCGACCACGGAAGGCAGCGTATAGAGATAGGTGCCGTCCTCGCGCACCAGGACCGGGTCGGAAAGCGAGGCCAGATCGACGGTTTCCTCACCGCGTACCAGGTCGTTCCAGTGGATTTCGGTGCGTTCCGGCTGTTGTGGATCGCCTGAGAAATTGGGGAGGAGAAACCGCCAGTGCGGCCGGCGGCCATCGGCCTGGTACTCGTCGATCTGCTCTTGCGTCAGTGTCAGCGCCTCGCGGCCATAGACCGGCGGCAGGCCGCGCGTGCGGCGCACCTTGCGCCTGAGATCGAGTTCCTCCGGCGTTTCGTAGCAGGCATAGAGAACGCCTGCCGTCTTCAGCCTCTCGACCGCCGCGTCATAGACTTCGAAGCGCCGCGACTGGTACTCGGTGGCGTCGGGAAAAATGCCCAGCCAATGCAGGTCATAGAGGATGGCGTCGGAAAACTCCTGCTTCGAGCGCGCAATGTCGGTGTCGTCGAAGCGCTGGATGAATCGGCCCTTGTTGTTCATGGCGAACAGCCAGTTGAACAGGGCCGTGCGCGCATTGCCGATATGAATGCGGCCGGTCGGCGACGGGGCGAAACGAACGGTAACTGTCATGAACGGGGCGTACCGGATGCTTTTGTGGTTGACAAGACGCGCCCCCGCGTTGCCCGGCAGACATAGAACATGGCGGCTGGAATGAAAAGACCGGGCGGTGGACGCCTCCGACTGAACTCGGGATTAAGAAAAGACCTGACGACAGCCAGTTCGGCAGCGCCTGATAGGAATTTTTTCTTGACTCCGTGCCCTCACCTATGGTACACATTTGGGTATGGTGCTGATTTGCGCCAGTGACCCGCCGCGCAGGTGGGTTTTTCCTTTAATGCTCCGTCAGTCTACGCGCGGCGAAGGAACCCGTTACCCGAGGTCGCAACCCTGCCGGTTGAAGGCGATCAGCGGCCGAAATCATCGGAACTGAGGCGGGTCCAGCGGTCGCCCACCAATCCACCGATAAAAATGTCGCCGGAGCGGACCGCTTCCGTGACCTCGGCGATGCGCGAGCGGACCATCGTTCCCCCGGCATAGCGGAAGAAGACATTTTTGTAGCCAAAGAGTTGGGGTATGAATCTGGTCTGCGTCTGCCCGGTGATGCCGACGCAGCCCATCTCCCATGCGGCGGCGACAAGCGCATCCAGAGTCGCGCCCCAGTGCGATCCGGATGCCTGGATTTGCAACAGGTTCGCCATGTCGCCGGCTTGACCGTAGAAGGCATAACAACCGAGCATTTTGCCCGTTTCGTCGTAGGTCCCACCGAAATGAAGGGGGCCGTCGGCCCGCTTCTCGGCCGCCAGCGCAAGCAGCCGTGGCAATTCCCCATCCTTCCAACTCGGCCGAAGAGCGTAGCCAGACAGGAGGGTCGGCAGGTTCTCGGCAAATTGCACGGCATCCATCGGCTCACGATGGGTGCGATGCGACGATGAATGGAGGACGGGGGGCTCGAACCTTTTCTTTGCGAGAGCATCGAATGCTCTCGCGCATGGATCGAGTACAAGGCGAGGCAGGCCAGGCCATTTACGGTGCAGTGCGGAGGCGGCCATCGCCGCCGGCCGGAAAACATATGTCCATCCCAGACAATGCACCGGAAGGAGTTGGTACTTCATCGGGCGCGCGAAGGCCAAGGATGTCCGGTTGGCCGAATCGGTCAGTTGCAGATCGAATTCGCCTTGATGCAAGGCACGCAGCAATTGGGGTCCGGCCGAGCCGTCATCGGTGCCGGGGTCGGCCATGAGCGGCCCGATGATCGCCGCATTCAATGGCGCTCCATTGAGCTCGTAGCGGGCTTTCAGAACGCCGAGGAATCCACCCAGACGACCCTGCCGGTTGATCTGGACAAGAGCGTTGCTTTCACCGGAGTGGCCGGCAGGGTCGAGATAAATCTCTCTCATATACGCGGCCGTCTCGGCGATTGCGCGATCTAGGAGGTGACGCCGCCGCCGGCGAAACTTCGTCAGGAAGAGTGCGGCGACGCGCTCGAGATCTTCGGCAGCGAGCGGACGAACCGAGCCATGCTGAGATTCCAGCACTGACGGCGCAGCCAACTTTTCCTCGGCATTCGCAGAAAGATGCATCGTGAAGAACGTCCGTAGGTTGCTCTCCATCGGATATATATCAACCAATGGTAGAAACAACGTATCTCGGTCGGTATGATGAACAGAGGTCTCAAGACTTACTATCCGGACAGGACTTCACAGGCAAATCAAGTCGGCCAGCATCACGGCGCTGATCCGCGGGTTGGCCGCGGCCCTGCGATCGCATGCCCTGCTCCAGCCCGCTGGGCTGACCGTGCCGGACAGAGGCGGCCTCCGGCCGAAGCTGGAGGCCGCCTCAGGTCAGCTCACAAGTCCCTTGGTCAGTTCCAATGCCTGGCGCTCGAACAGGCGGCGGTAGATGCCGCCTGTCAGCCGGATCAGTTCTTCATGCGAGCCTTCCTCGACGATGTTGCCGCGATCGAAGACCAGCAGCCGGTCCAGCGCCCTCACCGTCGAAAGCCGGTGCGCGATGACCAGCGTCGTGCGGCCGACCATCAGCCGCTCCATCGCCTGCTGGATCAGCACCTCCGATTCCGAATCGAGGCTCGATGTCGCCTCGTCGAGGATCAGGATGCGCGCATCGGCAAGGAAGGCGCGCGCGATCGCCACGCGCTGACGCTCGCCGCCCGACAGTTTCACGCCGCGTTCGCCGACCAGCGTGCCGTAACCCTTCGGCAGGTTGATGATGAAGTCATGCGCACTCGCCAGCTTCGCGGCATGCTCGATCTCCTCCTGCGTCGCACTCGGCCTGGCATAGGCGATGTTTTCGGCCAGCGACCGGTGGAACAGGATCGGCTCCTGCTGAACGATGGCGATCTGCCCGCGCAGCGAGGCTTGCGCCACCTGCGAGATGTCCTGGCCGTCGACCAGGATTTTACCCGCATTCACGTCATAGAGCCGCTGGATAAGCTTGACGAAGGTCGTCTTCCCCGACCCCGAATGGCCGACCAGCCCGACGCGCTCACCCGGCGCGATATCGACCGAAAAGTCGCGGTAAAGCGCCGATCGGTGATGGCCATAGTGAAAGGTGACGTTGTCAAAGCTGATCCGTCCTTCGGTGATCCGGATCGGCTTGGCACCGGGCCGGTCCTCGATGCCGAGCGGTTCGGACTGGAAATCGACCAGCTCTTCCATATCGTTGATGGAGCGCTGCAGATTGCGGATATGCGTGCCGATATCCCTGAGATAGCCCTGCAGCACGAAGAGCGAGGTCAGCACGAAGGCAACGTCGCCGGCGCTCGCCTGCCCCCACGACCACAGCATCAGCGCCAGGCCGATCACCGCGGCGCGCATGATCAGCAGCAGTACCCCTTGCGTGGTGCCGTTGATAGTGCCGCGCACCCAGGTGCGCCGTGTACGCGCACGCCATTTGGCGACGACCTTGGCCAGTCGGCGTTCTTCGCGCTCCTCGGCGCCAAAGCCCTTGACCACGGCGTTGCAGCTGACCGCGTCGGCCAGCGAGCCGCCGAGGCGGGTATCCCAGGTGTTGGCGAGCCTTGCCGCCGGCGCGACATAGCCAAGTGACAGCAGCGCCGTCACCGTGATGAACAGCACCGAACCGGCAGCAACGACCGCACCCATCAACGGCCAGAACCAGCCGAGCAGCAATGTCGAGCCGACCAGCATGACGATTGACGGCAGCAGAGCGATGAGGATGGTGTCGTTGAGCAGGTCGAGCGCCCACATGCCGCGCGTCACCTTGCGCACGGTCGAGCCGGCAAAGCTGTTGGCATGCCAGTCGGTGGAAAAGCGCTGGACGCGATGGAAAGCATCGGCGGCGATGTCGGCCATCATCTTCAAAGTCAGCTCGACGATCCCCATGAACGCCAGGTTGCGCAACACGACGCCGGCCAGCGCGAGCGCCATCAACATCGAGAACGCCGTCATCGCGGCATTCCAGGCAATCGCGTCGGCGCCGGCGCTGCTGGCGACGGCGTCGACCAGCCGGCCGGAATAGAGCGGCGTCAGCACATCGGCCAGCGTCGACAGCAGGAAGCTGCCCATGATGAGCGAGAGCCGCCAAGGCTGGCGCCGCCAATGGGTAAGCGTGAAGCCAAGAACGCTGCGAAAGGCGCTCGCGCGCAAATCGATCTTAAAACGAGAGCCATGATGTCATTCGGGCACAAACGAGCCCGATCCCGGTAGGTCGAAAATTGAAGAAGCCGCGCAAGGGGCCAATGAGTGCCCGGAAAGCGGAGTGGCATATTTGGCGTCTCGCCCATAATCGGGCGGCGACCGGCATCGGCATAAGCCTGTGCTCGATCCGGCATCAGCACGAAGGGCAAACCTTCGCTGAGCGCCGGATGAGACCTAGGCTTCGCGGCCTCGCATTACCATGTGAAATACTGCCATTCGGACCTCCCGCAAGACAATTGCGGAGGGGTCCTTATAGAGACGCTCCGATGCATCGCCAAGACGGGCTGACGCCAAAAGCGTATCTGGTCCAACCACTGCGATTATTTTGCAACAATGGCGGGCAAGCCGCGCCTCATTCAGAAACGCGATCGAAGCGCATGTAGCGGCCATCGGTTGATGGCTTGAACCCGAGCTTTTCATACATGCCATGGGCATCGCTGGTCGACAGGCTCCAATGGAAAACGGTCCTGACCTCCGGATGGTCGATCAGGGCCTGGACGAGCCGGCTGCCTATGCCCTGCCCGCGGTTCTCCGGCCAGACGATGATATCGGCGAGATAGGCGAATACCGTGCGGTCGGTGATCGCGCGGCCGAAGCCGACTTGCTTGCCATCGACATAGGCACCGACGCACAGTGAATTGGCAAAGGCGCGGCGATGGACTTCGTCAGTGCGTCCGGCGCCCCAATAGCTTGCCATCAACAGGTCCGATGTCGCACGGAAATCGATCCGTGACATGTCGAAGCTGATTTCACAATCGGGCATGGCTGTCTCCGGCCGCACCGCCGCGCGCTTTCGGTACTTAGCTGCGATCCCTGAAACGATTGGTGATGGGATAGCGGCGGTCGCGGCCAAAATTCTTTTTGGTGATCTTCACGCCCGGCGCCGCCTGCCGTCGCTTGTATTCTGCGATGTAGAGCAGGTGCTCGATGCGCGTCGCTGTCGCCCGGTCATGGCCGCGCGCGACGATATCGTCGACACCCATCTCGTTCTCAACCAGGCATTCGAGAATATCGTCCAGCACCGGATAGGGCGGCAGCGAATCCTGGTCGGTCTGGTTCTCGCGCAATTCCGCCGATGGCGCCTTGTCGATGATGTTTTTCGGGATCACCTCGCCCGAGGGGCCAAGCGCGCCCGGCGGCACGTGGCTGTTGCGCCAGCGCGACAGCGCGTAGACCTGCATCTTGTAGAGATCCTTGATCGGATTGAAGCCGCCATTCATGTCGCCATAGAGCGTAGCGTAGCCGACCGACATCTCGCTCTTGTTGCCGGTGGTGACGACCATCGAGCCGAACTTGTTGGAGATCGCCATCAGGATGGTGCCGCGCGCGCGGCTCTGCAGATTCTCTTCGGTGATGCCTTCCTTGGTGCCTTCGAACATCTGCGTCAGCGCGTGCAGAAACCCTTCGACCGGCTCGAAGATCGGCACGATGTCGTAGCGGCAGCCGAGCGCCCGGGCGCAATCCTCGGCATCTTTCAGCGAGTCCTTCGAGGTGTAGCGGTAGGGCATCATCACCGCGCGCAGGCGTTCCTCGCCGAGCGCATCGACGGCGAGCGCCGCGCAGATCGCCGAATCGATGCCGCCGGACAGACCAAGCACCACATTCTTGAAGCCGTTCTTGTTGACGTAGTCCCGCAGGCCTAGCATGCAGGCGCGATAGTCGGCCTCCTCCCGGTCCGGAATTTTCGACATCGGCCCTTCGGAACAGACCCAGTGATCGCCCTGGCGTTTCCATGTAGTGACGTCGACCGCTTCCTCGAACTGGCTCATCTGGAAGGCAAGCGTCTTGTCGGCGCCAATGGCAAACGAGGCGCCGTCGAAGATCAGCTCGTCCTGGCCGCCAAGCTGGTTGGCATAGATCATCGGCAGCCCGCATTCGATGACCTGGCGGATGACGACCTGGTGGCGGACATCGATCTTGGCGCGGTAGTAGGGCGAGCCGTTCGGCACCAGCAGGATTTCCGCCCCGCTTTCGGCCAGCGACTCGCAGATATCGACATCGCCCCAGATGTCCTCGCAGATCGGAACTCCGATGCGCACGCCGCGGAAATTGACCGGCCCCTGGATCTCGGGTCCGGCCTGGAAGACGCGCTTCTCGTCGAACTCGCCGTAGTTAGGCAGATCGAGCTTGTAACGTTCCGCGATGATCTTGCCACCATCGGCGAAGACGATCGAATTGTGCGTGCCGCTCTTGCGCTTCAACGGCGTGCCGATGATGACGCCGGGACCTCCATCCGCGGTGTCGGCGGCAAAATCCTGTGCCGCCTTTTCGCAGGCTTTCAAAAAGGCCGGCTTCAGCACCAGATCCTCCGGCGGATAGCCGGCGAGGAAAAGCTCGGTATAGAGCACGAGATCGGCGCCTTGACGTGCGGCATCCGCCCTCGCCTCGCGGGCCTTGGCGAGATTGCCTGATATGTCGCCGACAGTCGGATTGAGCTGGGCGACGGCGATGCGCAGGATGTCGAGCTTCTTGGTCATGCCTGCTGACTTAGCGCGGCAAAATTGCCCGGGCAATGGCGTTCGTTTGGACCAATTCGGACCGATTGACATACGTCAACCGTGTACGGACCGATCAACGTACTTCAATCGTGGCGATACGACCAGGTATCAGTCGTCGCCCATATATTCGCGCAGCGCTTGCGGCGAATGGTTCTCGCCGATCGACATCGCCAGGATGCGTGAAATATGCCGGCGCGGCAGATGCGTCTCCGCTGCCCATTGGTTGATTTGCCTCTGGATCTTGTCCAGGTCCTTCTTCGAAGTCGGGCTTTCGGCGATGTCTAGGCCGGCGTCGCGCAACGCCGCGGCCATATCGCCCGAGATGACGAACGCATCCCAACCCAGCCAGCGCAGGAAATACTGGCCCGTATTGCCGCCCAGCCGGCTGCCATGCTTGCCGAGCCAGGCCATCAGCCCGACCTGGTCGTCAGCCGGCCAGTTGGCGAGGAATTGGCCGAAACCGCCATATTCCTTCGACACGCGCTCGACGAAGGCAGCGTTGTCGCGCACGGATCTGATCTTCTGCGGGTTGCGCACGATGCGCTGGTCGGCCGTCAGATCGTGCCAGAAATCATCGGGCTGGAACAACAGCCGCTTCGGCTCGAAGCGCAGGAACGCCTCTTCGAAGCCTGGCCATTTCTGCTCGATGACCCGCCAGACGAAACCAGCGGCGAAGACGCGTTCGGCCATAACAGAGAGAATGCGGTCATCGGCGATGTCAGCCACGGCGGCATTGTCAGGCGCCGGACCCAGCAGCGACGTCAGTTCCTCTTCGCCGCCCTTGCGTTTTGCGGCGCGTGCGCGAATTTTCTTGAAATCGGCCATTGGTCCCTCGGCAACTGGAATCAATCTAACACTTCCCGTGTGAGCCGGCAGCCTCTACCTCTTACGGCAAGCCAAAGACCCTGGAGATGGCCATGAACAAGACGATCGACGACCTGGCGAACCGCTGGCTCAAGCGGCGGCCGGACGGCCTCAGCCAACTCGAAAGCCGGGTGCTGCAATCGACGCTCGAACGCACCACCATCTCGCGGGACACCAACAAGGCTGTTGCCTTCCACCAGACCTTCGGCGACCGGCTTGCCGATACGATCGCCCGCATCGGCGGCTCATGGTCCTTCATCCTGACCTTTCTCGCCTTTCTGATCCTGTGGACATCAGGCAATGTGTGGCTGCTGTCACGCGACGCCTTCGATCCCTACCCGTTCATCTTCCTGAACCTCGTTCTATCGATGGTCGCCGCCTTGCAGGCGCCGGTGATCATGATGGCGCAGAACCGCCAGACCGAACGCGACCGCATCGACGCCGCCCACGATTATGAGGTCAATCTGAAGGCCGAGATCGAGATCATGGCGCTGCATGAAAAGCTGGATGAACTCCGCCACGGCCAGATCCTCGGCATGCGCGACGAGATCGTGCGGCTGGCCGATCTCGTCAAGCGGATCGACGAAAGGCTGTCTTCGCAGCAGTCGGCTTCATGACCGACGCGATCCATCATTTCATCGAACAATACGGGCTGCTTGCGGTCTTTCTGGGCTGCGTCGCCGAAGGTGAAAGTGCCGCCATCCTCGGCGGCTTCTTGGCGCATCAGCATGTCTTCGTGCTGTGGCACGCCTTTGTCGCGGCGGCCCTCGGCGCCTTTGTCGGCGACACCTTCTTCTTCACCCTTGGACGAAGCTTCGCCGACCACCGTTATGTCGTCAGATTGCGCAAACGGCCAGGTTTCCGCCGCGCCTATCGGCTGCTGAATACCCATCCCAACATCTTCGTGCTGTCGAACCGCTACGTCTACGGCATGCGCCTGGTCGGCGGCATCGCGGCCGGGCTTTCCAATATCCCTGCGCCGCGCTTCGTCATCCTCAACGCCATTTCATCGGCGATCTGGGCAGCGCTGTTCGGCACGATCGGTTACGTCTTTGGACTGGGGGCCGAGCACTTCATCGGCCAGGCGTTCATGCGCCATGAACGGTTGCTCGTCGGGCTTGGCATCGGCCTGGCAGTGGCGATCCTTGCCTGGTTCGTCGCCCGTCATATCGCCAGGAGGGAGAGTGCCAAGGAGAGCTGATCGTCAATCTACACCGAGCGCCACATCACCCCGATCGAGGATCAGCGGAATGATCAGGTCTTCCTCGTCGGCAAGATGCCGGGTCAACATGGCGATCAGCCGGCTGTTTTCGTCGGCATAGGCGTCGGCGGCGAAGCGCTGTCTGTCCTCGCTCTGCTGCAGCGTCTTGATGAAGGCATTGGCCGCCTCGGCATTGCGCTCCAGCCCTTCATGGATGGTGTGGTGGTCGGCATCGAGAATCTCGAAGCCGCGCCTCAGCCGGGGCTCGGCCTTGGTGAAGACCGGGAAATATTGGTAATCCTCGACATTGTGGTGGCCATCGAGATTACCGAGAAAATGATTGAGGCGCGGCGCGAACCAGCGTGCGAAGTCGGGCGCCGTCAACCTGCCCTCGCGATAATCGCCAATGCCCTTGGTCAGCATGCCGCCAAGTTCGCGGAACATGTCGTGCCGCTGCAGCCACATATTGGCGATGCCGTGGATGTTGGCATGGTCCTGCCAGTTTTCACGCGGGTATTTTTCGACGAGCCAGCGCAGATCGTCCGGCAGGCCGGCCCGCTCGAGAAGCAGAAGGTTCGTGGCTTCAGACATGACGGTTTCCTTTGGTGACCGTCATATAGGAACCAAGATGCTAGATCGGTAGTCCCGTAATCCGCTCGATAATGGCGATACCCCAGACGCCGGCGACGATGAGCACCGAAATCAGCACCGCCAGCGAACCGCAATCCTTGGCCAACTGGATATCGACATTGAACTCGCGGCTGAAAGCGTCGCATGCCGCCTCGATGCCGGTGTTCAGCACTTCGACCATGATCAAGAGCAGCACGGCGCCGATCAGCAAAGCATAACCGCGCCACGAGATCGAAACGAACCAGCCGAGCGGCAAGGCAAGCGCCAGCAGCATCAGCTCCTGCTGGAAAGCCTTCTCGCTGGTGGCCAGCTTGCGAAACGCCCGCACCGAATTGAAATAAGCATCGATCAGCCGCTGCATGCCAAACCCCTTTGCGAATCACCGGCACGGGATAATGCAATGGCTGGCCAGATCAATGGAATAAGGTGACTTGTCCAAGATTCATTCAGCAACCGGTATGGACGGTGTCGACTTTTCAAACTGCGGCAGCCCGTCGTCGATCGAATAGTAGTCACCCTTGTCACCGACGAAGATATGGCATTCCCCCTCAAGACCTGTCGGCTTGTCGAACGATCCCGCCATGACTGAAACGTAGTCCTGGTCTCGCGGCTTCCAGAACAGCACCGATCCGCATGCCTTGCAGAACCCACGCCTGGCGAAGGTAGAGGCTTCGTACCAGGTGATACTTTCCGTGCCCTCGATCACAATGTCGGCGTTGGCAACATTGGTCGCGGCATAGAAATGTCCGCTCTGCTTGCGGCATTGCGAGCAATGACAATAGACGACGCCACGCAGCGCTCCGTGCGTTTTGAAGCGAACCGCTCCGCACAGACACGATCCCGTGTGATTGTCGCTCATTTCGACCTCCTCGAGGAAAACTCTGCCTCAGCATCGTCGTCAGGATTCCAGCTTTGCGACGACCACACGCAAGCAAATGCGACATGTACTGGCGTGGTGAATCCGAAATTCGGTTTCATTTTCAAGAGCGCGATGCGCGAATTTCGGATTCAAAGCCACCAAACTGGCGTCGTTTTCGATTATTGGGTGCGCAAATTTAAGCTTTTACAGCCGCAGGTAGAGAAAAACTGTGGAATCTCGGCAAATTAAGGAAACTTTAGCGCTGGCGCATTTATGGTCATGGCAAGCGAAGGTCGTGGGTGGGGACGCATCCCTTTGCAAGTTGTTCTGGAGTCGGTCGCATTCCCCAGGTCGGCGACAAAGGGAACCCGCGAATTCTACAGCGGAATCCGAGGGGAAGAATCAAAAATGCAGCCGGCAGCTCTTCCGACCGAACGAAGCACCGACATCGCGGCCAGTGTCGTTGCCACAATGCGCCAGCTGGGCGTGCTCAGCCTGCCGCGCAACTACGAGATTTTCTACGAGGCGCTGAGCGGCACCAATCGCGAACTCAGCCTCGCCGTCGTTTCGCTGAGCAGCCGGCCGACACAAGATGAACTGGACCAGATCGGGCGCACTTTCTTTGCCCACAACCATGGTCCGGGCATCGTCGAGCATGCCAGAGACGTCATCGCCAGGGAGCTCGAGGAGGTTGCTTCGTTGCTGCGGAGCGAGCGCAGCCACATCGAGAAATACGGCAGGATCCTCGATGAGACATCGAGCGGCCTCAGCGGCCGCAGCCTTCTCTCTCAGGATCTCCTGCAGAAGATCGCCAACGCCATGGCGGTTGCCACCAATTCGACGATCGATCACGGCCGGCAGGTGGCCTCGACGCTCAGCGACAAGACGGCCGAACTCGAGAGCGTCAAGTCGAAGCTTGAGGAGTATAAGCGGCTGGCCGACACCGATCCGTTGACCCATATCTGGAATCGGCGCGCCTTCGACAAGGAGATCACCAGGATCTACAACAGCAACAGGGGTATCCTGTTCAACGCCCTGGTTCTTGTCGACATCGACCGCTTCAAGGATATCAACGACCGCTATGGCCACCCGGTCGGCGACAAGATCATCCAGAGCATCGCCGATATTTTCCAGACCAGCATTCGCGGCGACATGTTCGTCGCCCGCACCGGCGGCGAGGAGTTCGCGCTGATCATCGAGGGCGCCAGCGAGGACGCCACCTATGACGTCGCGGAGCGTATTCGTGCCCTGATCGCGCAGACGCCGTTCACCAGCAGCCAGACCGGTACGAATTACGGCACCGTTACCGTCTCGATGGGTATCTGCATGGCGTCCGAAGCCGAAGGACCCGAAGATCTCTACACCAAGGCCGACCGGGCGCTCTATCGCTCGAAGGTCAGCGGCCGCAACCGCGTCACCAGGCACTCGACGATGGCAGGCCCCCGGGCCGGCAAGAGCTGGCTGCTCTACAAGAAGGACTGACAGTCCCTGCCCGCTGGTGCCGGGAACACTGGACTAGCGCAGACATAAAAGGCGCCCGATTTCTCGGACGCCCTTTCGTGGATCTTATTCGGACTGCGCGAAAATCAGCCGTTGGCAACCTGCTTGTGCTGCACCGGGTGGCTCTTCTTCAACAGATCCGAGACCAGGAACGCCAGTTCGATCGCCTGGTCGGCGTTAAGACGCGGATCGCAATGGGTGTGGTAGCGGTCCTGCAACTCCTCGGCGGTGATGGCGCGCGCGCCACCGGTGCATTCGGTGACGTTCTTGCCGGTCATCTCGACATGGATGCCGCCCGGATGCGTGCCTTCGGCGCGGTGCACCTCGAAGAAGGTCTGCACCTCCTTCAGAATGCGGTCGAACGGCCGCGTCTTGTAGCCGGCGGCCTCGATCGTGTTGCCGTGCATCGGATCCGACGACCACACCACGGAGCGGCCTTCCTTCTGCACCGCGCGCACCAGCTTCGGCAGATGGTCGGCGACCTTGTCGGAACCGAAGCGGGCGATCAGCGTCAGCCGGCCGGGCTCGTTCTCGGGATTGAGCAGGTCGATCAGCTCCAGCAAGCCGTCCGGCGTCAGCGACGGACCGCATTTCAGGCCGAGCGGGTTCTTGATGCCACGGCAATATTCGACATGCGCATGGTCGGGCTGGCGGGTGCGGTCTCCGATCCAGATCATGTGACCCGAGGTGGCGTACCAGTCGCCGGAGGTCGAATCGACACGCGTCAGTGCCTCCTCATAGCCGAGCAGCAGCGCCTCGTGGCTGGTGTAGAAATCGGTCTCGCGCAGCGCGTAGTTGGTTTCCGAGGTGATGCCGACGGCCTTCATGAAGTCCATCGTCTCGGTGATGCGGTTGGCAAGAGACTCGTATTTCTCGCCCTGCGGACTGTCGGACACGAAGCCGAGCATCCAGCGGTGCACATTCTCCAGGCTGGCATAGCCGCCTTGCGCGAAGGCGCGCAAAAGGTTGAGCGTCGCCGCCGACTGGCGATACGCCATCTCCTGGCGAGCGGGGTCCGGAATGCGCGACTTGGGGTCGAATTCGATGCCGTTGATGATATCGCCGCGATAGCTGGGCAGCGTCACCTCACCCTTGGTCTCGTTGTCGGACGATCGCGGCTTGGCGAACTGGCCGGCAACGCGGCCGACCTTCACCACCGGCTGCGCGCCGGCGAAGGTGAGCACCACGGACATCTGCAGGAAGACGCGGAAGAAGTCGCGGATGTTGTCCGCGCCATGCTCGGCGAAGCTCTCGGCGCAATCGCCGCCCTGCAGGAGGAATGCGTCACCGGCGGCGACAGAAGCGAGCTGCTTCTTCAGCTTGCGCGCCTCACCGGCAAAAACCAGCGGCGGAAAGGTTGCGAGCTGGGCCTCCGTGTTCTTCAGCGCGGCAAGGTCCGGATAGGCAGGGACCTGCTTGATCGGCTTTGCTCTCCACGAATTCGGCGACCATTTCGTCATCGCTGCACCCAACGCTCTTTCCAGCGGCCTATACTCCGCCATTCCCGCCCCCATTTGGGGATCGCGGCTCCATACACGAAGCCGATTTCCTATTCTAGACCGGAATTCAAGCGCTGGCGAATGGTCCGGGCGGGCTATGCCGCCTTCTCCACCAGCCGCGCCAACTGCGTCATGACCACCGCCGAGCCCGCCAATCGCTTCTCGGGGGTTGGCCAATCGCGTACGAAGACGACGCTGTGGTCCGGCCGGATCTTGGCCAGCGAGCCCTGCTCGCCGATGAACCGGACGAGCCCAACCGGGTTGGAGAATTCGCGCTTGCGGAAATGAATGACGACGCCCTTCGGCCCGGCGTCGAGCTTCTCGACATTGGCTTTGCGGCAGAGCGCCTTGATGAAGACGATCTTGAGCAGATGCTTGACCTCTTCCGGCAGCGGGCCGAAGCGGTCGATCAGCTCGGCGCCGAAAGCGTCGATTTCCTCGGTGTTCTCGAGATCGCCGAGACGGCGATAAAGCGCCAGCCGAAGCTGCAGGTCCGGAACATAGCTTTCCGGGATCATCACCGCCGTGCCGACGGCAATCTGCGGCGACCAGCCGCCATCCTGGACCTCGCCGGAATCCTTCACCTCGGCGACAGCCTCTTCCAGCATCTGCTGGTAGAGCTCGAAGCCGACCTCCTTGATGTGGCCGGACTGCTCTTCGCCGAGAAGATTGCCGGCGCCCCTGATATCGAGATCGTGGCTGGCGAGCTGGAAGCCGGCGCCCAGAGTATCGAGCGATTGCAGCACCTTCAGCCTCCGCTCCGCGGTGTCGGTCAGCTTGCGGTTGGCCGGCAGCGTGAACAGCGCATAGGCGCGCACCTTCGAGCGGCCGACGCGGCCGCGCAACTGGTAAAGCTGCGACAGGCCGAACATGTCGGCGCGATGGATGATCAGCGTGTTGGCGGTCGGGATGTCGAGGCCGGATTCGACGATGGTCGTGGACAACAGCACATCGTACTGGCCGTCGTAGAAGGCATTCATGATGTCGTCGAGTTCGCCCGGCGGCATCTGGCCATGGGCCACCGCCACCTTCAACTCCGGCACGGATTCCTTCAGGAAATCATGGATTTCCGAGAGATCGCTGATGCGCGGCACCACATAGAAGGAATGGCCGCCACGATAGCGCTCGCGCAGCAGCGTCTCGCGGATGACCAGCGGATCGAAGGGCGAGATGAAGGTGCGCACCGCCATGCGGTCGACCGGCGGCGTGGCGATCAGCGACAGTTCGCGCACCCCGGTCAACGCCAGTTGCAGCGTGCGCGGGATCGGCGTCGCCGACAGCGTCAGCACGTGCACGTCGGTCTTCAAATCCTTCAGCCGCTCCTTGTGCTTGACGCCAAAATGCTGCTCTTCGTCGATGATCAGCAGGCCAAGGTTCTTGAACGAGATTGCGGAACCGAGCAGCGCATGCGTACCGATGACGATGTCGACCTGGCCCTCGGCGATACCTTTCTTGGTCTCGGCCAGTTCCTTGGCGCCGACTAGCCGCGACGCCTGGCCGACACGGATCGGCAGGCCGGAGAAACGCTGCGAAAAGGTCTTGAAATGCTGGCGCGACAACAATGTCGTCGGCACCACAACCGCCACCTGAAAGCCTTCCATCGCCGCGATGAAGGCAGCGCGCAGCGCCACTTCGGTCTTGCCGAAGCCGACATCGCCGCAAATCAGCCGGTCCATCGGCTTGCCGGCGGCCAGATCGTCGCGCACCGAGTCGATCGCCGTCTGCTGGTCGTCGGTCTCCTCATAGGGAAAGCGGGCCGCGAACTCGCCATAGAGGCCTTCTGCCGGCACCAGTGGCGGTGCGGAGCGCATTTGCCGCTCGGCGGCGATGCGGATCAGCTGCCCGGCCATGTCAAGCAGGCGTTTCTTCAGCCGCGCCTTGCGCGACTGCCAGGCGCCGCCGCCAAGCTTGTCCAGCGTCGCCTCGGCTGTGTCAGAACCATAGCGCGACAGGAGTTCGATGTTCTCGACCGGCAGGAACAGCCGGTCGTCGCCGGCATAGTGGATTTCCAGGCAGTCATGCGGTGCACCGACCGCTTCGATGGTGCGCAGCCCGATAAACCGGCCAATGCCGTGGTCGGCGTGGACGACAATGTCGCCGGCCGACAATGCCGAGGCCTCGGCAATGAAATCCGAGGGACGCTTCTTGCGTTTCGAGCGCCGGATCAACCGGTCGCCGAGAATGTCCTGTTCGGCAACGACGACCAGTTTTTCGGTTTCGAAGCCGGATTCGAGCGGCAGCACGGCCAAGGCCGCCTGACCCGGCTCGAGCTTTTCGGCTTCCGCCAGCGTTGCAACCTGCTTGAGGTTGCCGAGATGGTGTTCGGCAAGGATCTGGCCAAGCCGATCGAGCGAGCCCTCGGTCCAGCCGGCGATGACGACGCGGCGGCGCGCCGCGCGCTCATCGGCGATGTGTTTGACGACAACGTCGAACACATTGACGTTCGGGTCGGCGCGTTCCTCGACAAAGCTGCGGCCAGGGCGCGAACCGGCATGAAAAACCTTTTTCGCGCCGGCGTCAGGCGCGTCAAACGGCGTGAAGTCGATCGCTTCACGCGGCCCTAGCGAGGCAATCAGGTTTTCCGGGGAGAGATAGAGCAGGTCCGGTGCGACCGGCTTGTAGGGCACGGCGTCCTTCAAGGCACCGTCCGCCTGCTTCTTGCGCGCCTCGTAATGGTCGAGGATCAGCGTGTGGCGCTCGGCCAGCGCCTCATGCGCCAGATGGTCGAAGATGACAGGCGTGTGAGGCAGATAGTCGAACACCGTCTCCAGCCGCTCATAGAAAAACGGCAGCCAGTGTTCCATGCCGGCAAACCGCCTGCCTTCGCTGACTGCTGCATAGAGCCCGTCATCGCGCTGTGGAGCGCCAAAGGCTTCGATATAGGAGCGGCGGAAACGGCTGATGGTTTCCGGCGTCAGCGCCACTTCGCTCATCGCCTGCAACGCCATCGACTTGCGCTGGCCGGTGGTGCGCTGCGTGGCGGCGTCGAAGACACGGATCGATTCCAGCGTGTCGCCGAAGAAGTCGAGCCTGAGCGCTTCGGTCCAGCCGGGGGCGAACAGGTCGAGAATGCCGCCGCGCACCGCGAATTCACCGATACCGCGCACGGTCGGCACGCGTTCGAAACCGGACGTTTCCAGTCGCGACACCAGTACGTTCATGTCGATCTGGTTGCCGGGCCTGGCGTGGAAGGTCTGTGCCTCGACGAGATCCGCCGGCGGAATGCGCTGCAGCAGCGCATTGGCGGTGGTGAGAATGACGGCGCGGTGCGGCTTCTTCGCCAGCGCGATCATGGCGGTCAGTGCATCGAGGCGCTTGGCGGCCGCATCCGAGCCGGGCGAGACGCGGTCGTAGGGCAAGCAATCCCAGGCCGGCAGTTCCAGCACCGGCAGGCCGGGGGCCGCGAAAGACAGCGCCTCGATGATCGCCGGCAGGCGCTGACCGTCGCGCGCGACGAACAGAACCGGCTTGTCGGGCGCGATCTCGAGTGCCGCCTGCACCAGCGCAAAGGCTTCGTAGCCGTCGGCGACGCCGTCGACGATGAACTGGCCGGCGCGGCCTTTCGGCAGACCGATGGTGGGAATGAGGCTCATGAAATCACGTCGTTCAGACTGTCGTTGTTCAAAATGTCATGGACTGGCGGAAAGCCAGGATCTTTTGCAGGACGGCACAATCGATATCGGCCGGAACCGGGCGTTCGCCGGTGACCATGGGCAGGAATTCGGTATCGGGAATGTCGAGGAGCCTCTCATATTGGTCGATTTCGTCGCCGGTCAAGGCGCCGATCTCAGCGTCGGCGAAGGTGCCGAGGATAAGGTCCATCTCGCGCATGCCGCGATGCCAGGAGCGAAACAGAAGCTTGCGGCGGCGGACGTCGAGCCCCTCGCTTGATCTCGTCGTTCCGGTCATCGTGCCGCATCCTTGCTTGCTGCGGGCGCATATAGCGTGGATAGAAGGGGCTGTCAGCCTTGCAACGGCCCGGTTGGCGTCTAACATCTCGGTGTGACGAATATTCCTGACAGTATCGGCGCTAGCACCCCCCTCTGTCCTGCCGGACATCTCCCCCTCAAGGAGGGAGATCGTATGGCACGACTGCTTTCGCCAATTTCCAACTGCGCAAGGCGGGCGAGGTCAGAACTGCTAATCGCCCCCCTTGAGGGGGAGATGGCCGGCAGGCCAGAGGGGGGTGAGCGCAGACACCGCATGGTTTCTCTCAGATGAGACCTTCCATCCTCGATCCCTTGTTTGTCCCGATCACCTCGCTTGCCGGCGTTGGACCGAAAGTCGGCGCGCTGATCGAGAAGGTTGTCCCGGCCGATCTGGGTGACCGCCCCGCCCGCGCGGGCGACCTTCTGTTCGTGCTGCCGCACACCGTCATCGACCGGCGCAGCCGGCCGGGCATCGCAGGATCCGCGGAGGGCCAGATCGTGACGCTGGAGGTGCGCATCGACCGCCACCAGCCGCCGCCGCGCGGCAACAGGTCGGTGCCTTACCGGGTCTTCGCCCATGACGACACCGGCGAGATCGCGCTGACCTTCTTCCATGCTCACGCTTCCTATCTCGAAAAGGCGATGCCCGAGGGCGAGCATGTCGTGGTCTCCGGCCGCATGGAATGGTTCAACGGCCGCCCGAGCATGGTCCACCCCGACCATATCGCGCTCGCCAGCGAGGCGGAAAACCTGCCGCTGGTCGAACCGGTCTATCCCCTGACAGCCGGGCTCTCGGGCAAGGTGCTGCGCCGGGCGATCGGCCAGGCGCTGGCGCGTGTGCCCGAATTTCCCGAATGGCAGGACGGCGCTTTCATGCGCCGCCACACGTCTCCCTCCTTTGCCGGCGCGCTTGCCCGCATCCACAATCCGGCCGACCCGATCGATGTCTCCGTCGATGGCGCTGCCTGGCGGCGCCTCGCCTATGATGAGTTGCTGGCGGGCCAGGTCTCGCTGGCGCTGGTGCGGGCAAAAGTCCGCCGCCTGTCCGGCCGCCCTCTGGTCGGCGACCGCCGCATCGTCGAAAAACTGCGGGCCGCACTGCCCTATTCGCTGACACCGAGCCAGGAGTTCGCGCTGGCCGAAATCAATGCCGACCTCGCCGATCCCGAGCGCATGCTGCGGCTTCTGCAGGGCGATGTCGGCTCCGGCAAGACGGTCGTCGCGCTGCTGGCCATGGCGCGGGCTGTCGAGGCTGGCGGCCAGGCAGCCTTGATGGCACCGACCGAAATCCTGGCGCGCCAGCATCTGGCGACCATCACGCCGCTTGCCGCCAAGGTCGGGCTGCGCATCGCCATCCTCACGGGCCGCGAGAAGGGCCGCGAACGCGCTGATACGCTGGCCGGCCTGGCAAGCGGCGAGATCGACATCGTCGTCGGCACCCATGCGCTGTTCCAGGAGACGGTCATGTTCCACGACCTGGTCTTTGCCGTGATCGACGAGCAGCACCGTTTCGGCGTCCATCAACGGCTCGCCATCACCGCCAAGGGCGATGCGCCCGACATGCTGGTGATGACGGCCACTCCCATCCCCCGCACGCTGGTGCTGACCGCCTTCGGCGACATGGACGTATCGAAGCTGACGGAAAAACCGGCCGGCCGCCAACCGATCCGTACCGTTACGCTGCCACTCGAGCGGCTCGACGAACTGGTCGACCGCATGGTCGAGGCGGTGGCCGGCGGCCAGAAGATCTACTGGATCTGTCCGCTGGTCGAGGAATCCGAAGAAATCAAGCTGATGTCGGCCGAAGACCGCTTCGCCTCGCTGAAACCATTGTTCGGCGATCGCATCGGTCTCGTTCACGGCCGCATGAAGGGTGCCGAGAAGGACGAGGCGATGCGCGCCTTCAAGCAGGGCGAGACACGCATCCTGATCGCCACCACGGTCATCGAGGTCGGCGTCGACGTACCGGACGCCACCGTCATGGTCATCGAGCATGCCGAGCGCTTCGGCCTCGCCCAATTGCATCAGTTGCGCGGCCGGGTCGGGCGTGGCGACAAGCCCTCCTCCTGCGTGCTGCTCTACAAGGACCCGCTCGGCGAGACCGCAAAACGCCGACTGTCGGTGATGCGCGAGACCGAGGACGGGTTCCTGATCGCCGAGGAGGACCTGAGGCTGCGCGGCGAAGGCGAATTGCTGGGCACCCGCCAGTCCGGCACGCCGGGTTTCCAGGTGGCGCGCATCGAGGCGCATGCCGACCTTCTGGAGGCCGCCCGCGACGATGCCAGGCTGATCCTGTCGCGCGACCCGGAGCTGCAATCGCAGCGTGGCGAGGCGTTGCGCCTGCTGCTTTATTTGTTCGGCCGCGACGAGGCCGTGCGGCTCCTGCGCGCCGGCTGAGCCAGGGCGGCAACCGATGGGTTGGCGAGCATTCCCTCGATTGGCTCGCCATTCACGACAACCATTTGTTTGACCTCGGGCGCCACCAGTCCGGCCGACACGATCAGCTTGGCGCCGTCCTCGATCGTCATGTCGAGCAGCACGATGTCCGACTTCGGCACATACATCAGGAATCCGGTGGTCGGGTTCGGCGTGCACGGCATGAACACGGCAATCAGCGGATCGCCCTCCTGGTCAAGCTTCTGGTTGATCTCGGTTTCCTTCTCGCTGGCGACGAACACCAGCGACCACACACCCTTGCGCGGATATTCGACCAGCCCGACCTGGCGGAACATGTCACCCTTGTTCGACAGCACGGTCTCGAAAATCTGCTTCAGCGAGCCATAGATGCCCCGCACCAGCGGCATGCGGCCAAGCAGGCGCTCGCCGAAATTGACGATGGCGCGGCCGACGATGTTTGCCGTCAGGAAGCCGATCAGCGTGATCAGGATGAGCGCCACGATCAGCCCGAACCCCGGCACAGGAAACGACAGGTAGGTGTCAGGGCTGTAGCGGGCCGGAATATAGGGTTTCACCCAGGAATCGACCCAGCCGATGAAAGACCATGCAATGTAGGCGGTGATCGCCAGCGGCGCGCAGACAATGAAGCCCGTGAGGAAATAGTTCCTCAGCCGGGTCACGCCGGAAGTCTTGGGAGCGTCGGACATGATTCACCGGGGGCCGCTATTGCGACGCGACATTAGTGAACCGCCGTCCAGTTTGGAACTGCGAAGTTTTTAAAGCTCCGATTATGCCGCTACTTCCAACGAAGCAATCCAAACGGAAGCAGCGTACGTTCGTGATTAGCCGAAACATCCTTCCCTTCGTCATCCACGGGCGGAGCAAGGAGCGAAGCGACGCGGCGCAGACCCGAGAATCCATTCCGTGACGTCGGCCGAAGAATGCAACCCATCAAGATGGTCGGCGGATCGTTCGGCCGCTATACTTCGTTCATGACGGGCTATGTCTATTTAACTGCGAGCCGGAAACGCGGCACCATCTATATTGGCGTCACAAACGATCTTGGCCGCCGAATGCCCGAGCACAAGTCTGGTGAGGGTTCGCGCTTTACTGGACGGTATGGCGTAGAACGCTTGGTTTGGTACGAAGAGTATTTCGACATCCGCGATGCGATCCAGCGCGAGAAGTCGCTGAAACGTTGGCCCCGTCAATGTAAGATCGAACTGATCGGAAAGGCCAATCCGGAGTGGTTCGAGCTTTTCCGCGGGACTGGGTGGTAGCGCCAAGTTCTGCACCGCTTTGATCCGCCCTACCGTCCCGGAATGGATCCTCGGGTCTGCGCAGGAGCTTCGCTCCCGCTCCGCCCGTGGATGACGAAAGGATGAGGCCTACTCCACCGTCACCGATTTCGCCAGATTACGCGGCTGGTCGACGTCGGTGCCCATGAACACGGCGGTAAAATAGGCGAGCATCTGGATCGGCAGCGCGTAGATGATCGGCGAGATGATTTCCGGCACGTCCGGCAGCACGATCGTCTCCATCGTCTTGACGCTCGTCAGCGCCGCGCCCTTGCTGTCGGTGATCAGGATGATCTTGCCGCCGCGCGCCGCCACTTCCTGCATGTTCGACACGGTTTTTTCGAAAATGCGGTCGTGCGGCGCGATGACGATGACCGGCATGTTCTCGTCGATCAGTGCGATCGGGCCATGCTTCAGTTCGCCGGCTGCATAGCCTTCGGCGTGGATATAGGAGATTTCCTTGAGTTTTAGCGCGCCTTCCATGGCCAGCGGGAAATTGGTGTCGCGGCCGAGATAGAGCACGTTCTTATAGTGCGCGAGGTCGCGCGCGATCTTTTCGATCTGATGGTCGAGCTTCAGCACCTGATTGGCATAGCGCGGCGCTTCCGAAAGCTCGCGCACAAAGGTCTTTTCCTGCTCCTTCGAGATTGTCCCGCGCGCCACGCCGGCACGCACGGCTAGCGATGCCAACACGGACAGCTGGCAGGTGAACGCCTTGGTCGAGGCAACGCCGATCTCCGGTCCCGCCAGCGTCGGCAGCACGACGTCGGATTCGCGCGCCATCGTCGATTCCCGCACATTGACGACGGCGCCGATCTTCATCCCCGCCTTGCGGCAGTAGCGCAGCGAGGCCAGCGTGTCCGCGGTCTCGCCCGATTGCGAGATGAAGAAGGCGGCATCGTTCTTCGACAGCGGCATTTCGCGGTAACGGAATTCCGAAGCGACATCGATATCGACCGGCAGCCGCGCGTAACGCTCGAACCAGTACTTGCCAATCAGGCCGGCGAGATAGGCGGTGCCGCAGGCCGAAATCGCCAGCCGGTCGATTTTGGCGAAATCGAAAGGCAGGTCGAGCGGCTTGGAGACGCCGCCGACAAAATCCAGATAATTCGCCAGCGTGTGCGAGATGACCTCGGGCTGCTCATGGATTTCCTTCTCCATGAAATGGCGCCGGTTGCCCTTGTCGACCATGAAGCTGGTCGAAAGCGACTGCTGGCGCTTGCGGTCGACCTTTGTGCCGTCGATGTCGAAGATGGTGACGCCGTCGCGGCGCACCACCGCCCAGTCGCCATCTTCGAGATAGGTGATCGAATTGGTGAACGGTGCGAGCGCGATGGCGTCGGAGCCCAAAAACATCTCGCCATCGCCATGGCCGACGGCCAAAGGCGGACCGTTGCGCGCGCCGACGATCAGGTCTTCATCGCCCTTGAACATGATGGCCAGCGCGAAGGCCCCTTCCAGCCGCTTCAGCGCCTGGTGCGCGGCTTCGACCGGCTTCAGCCCCCTGGCGAGTTCGCGCGCCACCAGATGCGCCACGACCTCGGTGTCGGTCTGCGACGAAAAAGAATAGCCGTCGCGGATAAGTTCTTCGCGCAATTCGGCGAAATTCTCGATGATGCCGTTGTGGACGATGGCGACGCCATCGGAAAAATGCGGGTGCGCATTGGTCTCGTTGGGCACGCCGTGTGTCGCCCAGCGTGTGTGACCGATGCCGATCGTGCCATCGAGCGGCTCGTCCTTGAGCCGGCGCTCGAGGTTGATCAGCTTGCCTTCGGCGCGGCGGCGGGCAAGCTGGCCATGCTCGATGGTGGCAACGCCGGCCGAGTCATAGCCACGGTACTCCAACCGCTTCAACGCATCGACAATGAGCGGCGCAACCTGCGAGTGGCCGACGATTCCAACGATACCGCACATGCAGACAGCCCCCGATTCCCCGTGGAAAACCAGCGCTATTTAGGGATGGCCGGCCTGCCGCGAAAGTCACATTGCATTTCGTCCCGTATAACGGAACGCTCATTCTTGTCGATGCACCATGACAGACCGCTCTTGCAATCCGGTTACTGCAATCGTTCGGTTTTTTGCGGGCTGGTCTTACTTTTTCTTCGCAGCCGCGGCCGAAGCAAAGCGCTCGCGCAATTCCTTGCCCTTGCCTGGAATCGTCTTCTGGCGGGCGCGGCCGAAGGCCAGCGCATCGTCGGGCACGCTTTCGGTGATCACGCTGCCCGAGGCGATGTAGCCGCCCTTGCCGATGGTGACAGGCGCCACCAGCGACGAATTCGAGCCGACAAAGGCGCCCTCGCCGATGTCGGTGAAGAATTTCGAATAGCCGTCATAGTTGCAGGTGATGGTGCCGGCGCCAATGTTGGCTCCCGCACCGACGCGGGCATCGCCGATATAGGTCAAATGGTTGACCTTGGCGCCCTCCTCGATAACGGCCTGCTTGACCTCGCAGAAATTGCCGACTTTGGCCTTGTTCCGGAGATCCGCACCCGGCCGCAGCCGCGCATACGGCCCGACATCGCAATTGGACGCAATGGTGGCGCCTTCGATATGGCTGAACGCATGGATCTTGGCGCCCGTGGCGATCTTCACGCCCGGGCCGAACCAGACATTGGGCTCGACGATGGTGTCAGCGCCAATCTCGGTGTCGTGCGAGAAATACACCGTCTCCGGCGCAATCAGCGTCACACCCGACAGCATCGCTTCGTGTCGGCGACGCGCCTGCCAGATACCCTCAGCTTGCGCCAGTTCGGCGCGATTGTTGATGCCGAGCGCGCTCTCGAAGCTGGCTTCGGTGGCGACCACGTCAAGGCCTCGCGCACTGGCGATCTCGACAATGTCGGTGAGGTAGTACTCGCCCTTGGCATTCTTGTTGCCGACCGCGTCGAGCAGCCTCAGCGCGTGGGCGCCGGCTACCGCCATCATCCCGGCATTGCAGAAGCCGATTTTTTTCTCCTCCTCGGAGCAATCCTTTTCCTCGCGGATGGCGACCAGCTTGCCGTCCTTTTCGATCAACCGGCCATAGCCGGTCGGACTGGGAGGACGGAAGCCAACCACGACGACGGCAGCACCTTCCGCCAGTTTCAGCCGCGCCACCGTCAGCGCATCGGCGCCGATCAGCGGCGTGTCGCCAAACATCACGAGAATATCGTCATGACCCTTTGATATCGCTTCGCGCGCGGCCAGCACGGCATGCGCGGTGCCGATGCGCTTGTCCTGCACGAAGGTCTCAGCCTTTGGAGCGAATTTCGCCGCCGCCTTGCGCATCTCTTCCGCGCCATGTCCAATCACCAACGCTTGGCTGCCGGCGCCGGCAGCTTCGGCCGCCCTCACCACATGGGCGACCATCGGCAGCCCGGCGATCTGGTGCAGCACCTTCGGCAGCACGCTCTTCATGCGCGTGCCTTCGCCGGCGGCGAGGATGACGGACAGGCAGGATCTCTGGCTCATGGACGGACAACCGTATGAAAAGGGTTGGGAATCAAGACAGGATAGCAGTGCCGCCATGGTGCACCAATGCGGTTAAATTCCGGTGAGATGGTAGAGCAACTGACTTTTAATCAGCGGGTCCACAGTTCGATCCTGGGCTCAGCCTGGGCATTTGCCCGCCGCTACCCCAGCCGCCCCAGCACCGGGAAATTCTCCAGCAGCCAGTAGGAAACGGTCTGCACGCCGCCGGTGAGGAAAAACACGCCGGCAACGACCAGCAGCGCGCCGATCGCCTTTTCGACACGGCCGAGATGGACGCGGAATTTGCCGAGGAAGCGCATGAAGGCGCCGGAAAACAGTGCGGCGATCAGGAATGGGATGCCCAGCCCGAGCGAATAGGCGGCGAGCAGCAGCGCGCCCTCGCCCACCGTTTCGCGGCCACCTGCCAGCGTCAGGATCGGCCCCAGCACCGGGCCGATGCAGGGCGTCCAGCCAAAGGCGAAAGCCAGCCCCATGACATAGGCGGCGACGGCACTTGCCGGCTTGCCCTGCGACTGGAAGCGCGCCTCGCGCGACAGCAGCGGAATGCGCAGGATGCCGAGGAAATTCAGGCCCATCAGGATGATCAGCACACCGGCGCCCATTGCCAGCGGCTCCTGCCAGACGCGCAGCAACCGGCCGATGGTCGAGGCGCCGGCGCCCAGCGCGACAAAGACGGTCGAGAAGCCGAGCACGAAGGCGATCGAGGAAAAGAGCAGCGCGCCGCGTGCGCCTTCCTTTGCAGCCGCCCCCGTATTGCCGCGGAAGTCGTCGACCGAGACGCCGGCCATGTAGCAGAGATAGGGCGGCACCAGCGGCAGCACGCAAGGCGACAGGAACGAGATGGCTCCCGCCCCGATCGCGCTGACATAGCCGATGTCCAATGCCATTTCCAAGAACTCCAATGCCGTGACGCCGATATAGCGACGCGCAGCCTTGTCCACCAATCACCATTGTGTTGGCAAGATCATCCATTGCCCGACCCACTTGCCAGGAAGAAACCACAGCCCGCAGGCGTTGATGCTGTGAGGCCGCGATTTCCCGCGCGTCTCCAGATATCAGTCAGGGAGATTTCCATGAAAACCATAACCGCAGGACTGGCAGCGCTTCTGCTCAGCACAGCCGCATCCTTCGCCGCCGACGCGTGGAAGGAAGCCGAGGTCAATGGCACCAAGATCTACACCGACGCCAACGGCATGACGCTTTACACCTATGACAAGGACGAGAAGGGCAAGACCAACTGCTACGACAAATGCGCCACCAACTGGCCGCCGCTGAAGGCCGAAGCCGGCGCCAAGGCGGATGACGAATGGACCGTTGTCGACCGCACCGACGGCACCAAGATGTGGGCCTATGACGGCAAGCCGGTCTACACCTTCATAAAGGACAAGAAGCCCGGCGACGTGACCGGCGACGGCGTCGGCGAAGTCTGGCACATCGTCAAGGCCGACTAAGCCACTCTATCCCAGTCCCGCCTGCTGACTGGTCGCCGGGCATCGCTTCATGCCGCCGGCGGCCAGCATCAATCAGCCGTTCTGGCGTCGAACCGACGCTATTCCCGGCCGTCACTCCGCGACTCGGTGGAAAAGTGAAACCAGGTCATTTTCGCCGGCTCGGCACCACATCTCCCTTCCCAAAATTCTGTGATTTTCTCCATACACTCTTAGAGTGTATTGCTGCGGACCGGCCCGCAATTTGGGCGCTTCCCCTTGACCGGATGCAAAAGCGCGGCCATGTGAGCGACAAATAGAACGAGATTTCGTCGCGCGCAGCGGAATTCTTCTGCCGCACCACAGCTGATATGAGACCTCATGGACGTCGTCGTCGTCGAATCGCCGGCCAAGGCGAAGACAATCAACAAATACCTCGGCAAGAACTACAAGGTTCTGGCCTCGTTCGGCCATGTCAGGGATTTGCCGGCCAAGGATGGCTCGGTGCGTCCGGATGAGGATTTCGCCATGTCCTGGGCGGTCGACACCGCCTCTGGCAAACGCCTCGCCGACATCGCCAAGGCGGTCAAGGATGCCGACGGCCTGATCCTCGCCACCGATCCGGATCGCGAAGGCGAGGCGATTTCCTGGCATGTGCTGGAAGTGCTGAAGCAGAAGCGTGCGCTGAAGGACAAGCCGGTCAGCCGCGTCGTCTTCAACGCCATCACCAAATCGTCGGTTCTGGAGGCGATGGCCAATCCGCGCCAGATCGATGCGCCGCTGGTCGATGCCTATCTCGCCCGCCGGGCGCTGGATTATCTCGTCGGCTTCACGCTGTCGCCGGTGCTGTGGCGCAAGCTGCCGGGCGCCCGCTCGGCCGGACGCGTCCAGTCGGTTGCACTGCGCCTGGTCTGCGACCGCGAATCCGAGATTGAGCGCTTCATCCGCGAGGAATACTGGCAGATCGCCGCCCTGCTCGGCACGCCGCGCAACGAGAATTTCGAAGCGCGGCTGACGGCGTTCGATCGCAAGAAGCTGCAAAAGCTCGATATTTCCAACAAGGCGCAGGCCGACGACATCAAGTCGATGCTCGAAGGCGCGACCTTCAAGGCGGTGTCGGTCGAAGCCAAGCCGACCAAGCGCAATCCCGGCCCGCCCTTCACCACGTCGACGCTGCAGCAGGCCGCCTCATCGGGCCTCGGCTTCTCGGCCAGCCGCACCATGCAGGTGGCGCAACGTCTCTATGAAGGCATGGAGATCGGCGGCGAGACCACAGGTCTCATCACCTATATGCGAACCGACGGCGTGCAGATGGCACCCGAGGCGATCGACGCCGCACGCGACGCCATTGCCAAGGAATTCGGCGCAAAATACCTGCCGGAAAAGCCGCGCCAATATACGGCCAAAGCCAAGAACGCCCAGGAAGCGCACGAAGCGATCCGCCCGACGGATTTCATGCGCACCCCGGCATCGGTCAGGCAATATCTCGATTCCGACCAGATGCGGCTCTATGAGCTGATCTGGAAGCGCGCCATCGCCAGCCAGATGCAGTCCGCCGAGATCGAGCGCACCACCGCCGAGATCGAAGCGGTCAACGGATCGCGCACCGCGGAGCTGCGTGCTATCGGTTCGGTCGTTCGCTTCGACGGCTTCATCGCCGCCTACACCGACCAGAAGGACGACGATGCGGAAGACGAGGAAAACCGTCGGCTGCCCGAAATCCGCGCCGGCGAGCAGCTTGCCCGCCAGGCGATCAATGCCACCCAGCACACCACCGAGCCGCCGCCGCGTTATTCGGAAGCTTCGCTAATCAAGAAGCTGGAAGAACTCGGCATCGGCCGGCCTTCCACATATACGGCGATCCTGAAGACGCTCGAAGACCGCGACTATGTCACCATCGACAAGCGCCGGCTGGTGCCGCAGGCCAAGGGCCGGCTGCTGTCGGCCTTCCTCGAAAGCTTCTTCAAGCGCTATGTCGAGTACGACTTCACGGCATCTCTGGAAGAGAAGCTCGACGAGATTTCCGACGGCAAGCTCGCCTGGAAGGACGTGCTGCGCGATTTCTGGAAGGATTTTTCCGGTGCCGTCGCCGACATCAAGGAACTGCGCGTCACCGACGTGCTGGACGCGCTGAATGAAGAGCTGGCGCCGCTGGTGTTCCCCGCGCGCGAAGACGGTTCGAACCCGCGCATCTGCCCGAAATGCGGCACCGGCAATCTGTCGCTGAAACTCGGCAAGTTCGGCGCCTTCGTCGGTTGCTCCAATTATCCCGAATGCTCCTTCACCCGCCAGCTCGGCGACGCCGCCAATCCGAATGGCGAGAATGGCGGCGGCGAGGACGGCACCAAGGTCATCGGTAAGGATCCCTACACGTCAGAGGAAATCACGCTGCGGAGCGGCCGCTTCGGCCCCTACCTGCAGCGCGGCGACGGCAAGGAAGCCAAGCGCTCCAGCCTGCCCAAGGGCTGGACGGCAGAATCGATCGATCACGAAAAGGCGCTGGCGCTGCTGTCGCTACCCCGCGATGTCGGCCAGCATCCGGAAACGGCCAAGATGATCTCGGCCGGGCTCGGCCGCTACGGTCCGTTCGTGCTGCATGACGGCACCTATGCCAATCTCGAGAGCATCGAGGACGTGTTCTCGATCGGCCTCAACCGCGCCGTGTCGGTGATCGCCGAGAAGCAGTTGAAGGGCAAGGGCGGACGCAATGGCGGCACTGCCGCTGCGCTCAAGGAGCTTGGCGACCATCCCGATGGCGGCGGCATGATCGTCGTGCGCGACGGCAAATACGGACCTTACGTGAATTTCGGCAAGGTCAACGCCACCCTGCCCAAGGGCAGGGATCCACAGTCGGTGACCATCGAGGACGCGCTGGCGCTGATTGCCGAGAAGGAAGCCAAGGGCGGCGGCGGCAAGAAGCCGTTCCGCAAGGCAGCGGCGGCCAAGGCCCCGGCAACCAAGAAAGCAGCCGCCAAGAAGCCGGCTGCGAAGAAGCCGGCCGCGAAGAAAAAAGGATAGGGCAGCGTGGCGCGCAAGATCACCGGTAGAACCCACGGCGATCCGCGCACCGCCGACACGAGGGCCAAGGTCAAGGACGACTATCGGCCGTCGCGTGACGAAATCCTGCGCTACATCGCCGAAAATCCCGATCGCGCCGGCAAACGCGACATTGCCAAGGCGTTTGCGCTGCGCGGCGACGACCGCATCTGGCTGAAGGACATCCTGCGCGACCTGCAGGACGAAGGCGTCCTGACCAAGGAGCGCAAGGGGTTGGCCCGCGTCGGTGCCCTGCCCCATGTCACAGTCCTCGATATTTTTGATCGTGACGCCGATGGCGTGCTGTTGGCGCGCCCCACCGAACACACAGCCAATGGACCGCCACCCATCGTTTCCATCCGCCTGTCGCGCAGCGGTGGTGGACCGGCGCCGGGCATTGGCGACCGTGTCCTGGCCAAGACCTTTCCCGCAGACGAGACCAATGTCGCCCTGGGTGGCCCGGCATACACCGGACGAGTGGTTAAGATCTTCGAGAAGCGCACCGATGCCGTGCTCGGTGTCTTTCGCATCCTGCAGGACGGCACCTTCCGCATCGAACCCGTGGAGCGACGCCAGCCCGAACTGATCGTCGACAAAGAATTCCAGAACGGCGCCAAAAACGGCGACCTGGTCGAGGTCGAACCCGCGCGGGCGTCCCGTTACGGCCTGCCGAGAGCCAAGGTGCTCAACGTGCTGGGCTCGCTGACCAGCGAAAAGGCGGTCTCGATGATCGCCATCCACGCGCACGACATTCCGCATATCTTTCCGGCCGACGTCATCGCCGAATCCGAAGCCGTCAAGCCGGCGACGCTTGATCACCGCGAGGATTGGCGCGACCTGCCGCTGATCACCATCGATCCGGCCGATGCCAAGGACCATGACGACGCCGTCTTCGCCACGCCGGATCTCGACGAGAAGAACCCCGGCGGCGTGGTCGCTACAGTCGCCATCGCCGATGTCGCCGCCTATGTGCGCTATGGCACGGCGCTCGATCGCGAAGCGCTGAAGCGCGGCAATTCGGTCTATTTCCCGGATCGTGTCGTACCGATGCTGCCCGAGCGCATCTCCAACGATCTCTGCTCGCTGCGCGAAGGCCAGGATCGGCCGGCGCTCGCCGTGCGCATGGTTTTTTCGGCCGAGGGCCGCAAGCTCAGGCACTCCTTCCATCGCGTCATGATGAAGTCGGCGGCAAAGCTCGCCTATAGCCAGGCTCAGGCGGCGATCGACGGCGTGCCCGACGAGAGGACCGGCCCCATCCTCGATACGGTGCTGAAGCCGCTGTGGGACGCCTATGCGATCCTCAAGCGTGGCCGCGATGGCCGCCAGCCGCTCGAACTCGACCTGCCGGAGCGCAAGATCGTGCTCAAGCCGGACGGCACCGTCGATCGCGTCATCGTGCCGGAGCGGCTCGATGCCCACAAGCTCATCGAAGAATTCATGATTCAGGCCAATGTCGCAGCGGCCGAGACGCTGGAGGCGAGGAAGCAGGCGCTGGTCTTCCGCGTCCATGACGCGCCTTCGCTGGCCAAGCAGGAATCGTTGCGCGAGTTCCTGCAGACGCTTGGCCTGTCGCTAGCCCGCGGCGCGCAGATGCAGCCAAGCCAGTTCAACGGCATCCTGGAGCGCGTGCGCGGCGCCGACAATGAAGGCCTGGTCAACGAAGTGGTGCTGCGCTCGCAGAGCCAGGCCGAATACTCGCCCAAGAACATCGGCCATTTCGGTCTCAACCTCAGGCGCTACGCCCATTTCACCTCGCCGATCCGCCGCTATGCCGATTTGATCGTGCATCGTGGACTTATTGCCGCACTCGGACTTGGTCCGGGCGGGCTGACGCAGGACGAAGCGGCACGGCTCGAAGATGTCGCGGTGCTGATCTCGGGCACGGAACGCCGCGCAATGGCGGCCGAGCGGGACACGGTCGACCGTCTGATCGCCACCTATCTGGCTGAGCGCATCGACGACCGGTTCGATGCCCGCATCTCCGGCGTCACCAAATCAGGACTATTTGTCCAATTGCCGCAGTACGGCGCGGATGGTTTCATCCCGGTGTCAACATTGAACGGCGATTACTATATATACGACGAAACGGCCCGCTCCCTGTTCGGAGAACGCTCGGGCAAAGGCTATCAGCTCGCGGACCGCGTCGAGGTCCGACTCATCGAGGTGGCGCCGATGGCCGGCGCGATGCGCTTCGAGATGTTGACCGACCCGAAGCCTTTGCCGGGCTCCAAGCGGTCGTTTCACAAGGCCAAGGGCCGCGCCCGCGCGTCGCAATCGCGACCGGGTTCGCGCGGCAGGAGACGATGATGACAACAGCTGTGGAAGAACAGGTTTTCGGCGGAGAACATCACTCGGGCCGGGCCGCCCGCCCGCTGTGGACGGCGATGAAGCGTGGCCTGCTCGGCCGCTGCCCGCATTGCGGCGAAGGCAAGCTGTTTCGCGCTTTCACCAAGACCGTCGACACATGCAGTGTCTGCGGCGAGGAACTGCATCACCACCGCGCCGACGACCTGCCTGCCTATCTCGTCATCGTCATCGTCGGCCACATCGTGCTCGGCGCCTTCATGGGCGTAGAGGCGACGTCCACTCTGTCCACTTGGCAGCACATCGCCATCTGGGTGCCGCTGACCATCCTTCTCTCGGTCGCGCTGCTGCAACCGGTCAAGGGCGCCGTCATCGGACTGCAATGGGCCTTCTATATGCACGGCTTCGGCGGCGAACACGACGTGATCGAGCCGCATCCCGAAGCCTGAGTCGCAGCCAAGAATGCGGCCTGGCGCAACATACCGACCGTGAAAGGCCACTTTCGCTTGCCAGAAGTTTCCGCTAGGTCCTGCGCATGGACGGTATGACCAAGGCGGAAGTCGACAAGATCGAGCGGAGCATGATCGCCCATAGCGACCAGCCAATTCGCCCGCGCGACGCGGCAACCCTGATCCTGCTCGACCGCAAGGGCGATGACGTGCTGGTTCTGATGGGCCGCCGCCATGCCGGCCACGCCTTCATGCCGGGCAAGTTCGTCTTTCCCGGCGGCCGCACCGATCCGGCCGACAGCCGCATCCCGGTCGCCGCCGCATTGCACCCGGAGCAGGAAGCCAGGCTGATCGCCGGGCCGGGCCGCACAAGTGCCGCACGAGCCCGCGCCATCGCCTTGTCGGCCATCCGAGAAACCTATGAGGAAGCCGGACTGCTGATTGGCCGCAAAGGCGCTTTCGCCACCGCCAGGCCCGATTGGCAAGGTTTTGCCGAGCACGGCGTGCAACCTTCCCTGGATATGCTGCGCTTCGTCGCGCGTGCCATCACGCCGCCCAACCGGGTGCGCCGCTTTGACACCCGTTTCTTCAGCGCCTGGCGTGACGACGTCGCGGTCGAACTGCCCGGTGGCGGCCCGACCAACGAACTTGAAGAGTTGGTCTGGTTGCCGCTTGCCAAGGCCAGGGAAGCCGACATACCCGACATCACCCGAATGATCGTGGACGAGCTGCAAAAGCGCCTCGCCCATGATCCGCTGTTGCGTCCGGGCGGTCCCGTGCCCTTTTACCGGCTTGTCCACAACCGCTTCACCCGCGAACTTCTCTAGAGCAATTCCAGGAAAAGTGTGACGCGGTTTTCCGTCCGGAATTGCGTAAGATCAAACAGACAGAGTATTCAGCATCCCCATGACGGTCGATACCCAATCACAGGGCGACGAACGCGTACACTGGCTGCCGATGGTGGCGGCGATCTCGTCGATCAGCGTCGTCGGCATCGCCATCGGCCTTGGCATGCCATTGCTCAGCGTCATCCTCGAAACACGCGGCCATTCGGCCTCCATGATCGGCCTCAACACCGCCGTCGCCGGCCTTGCCTCGATCGCCGGCGCGCCGCTGGCGACACCGCTCGCCATGCGCTTCGGCGTCGCCTGGACCATGATTGCCATGATCGCCGCCGGCGCGCTGGCCTTTGTCGGCTTCCATTTCGCACCCGATTTCTGGATGTGGTTTCCGCTGCGCATCGTGCTGCACATCGCGTTGACGGTGCTGTTCATCCTGTCTGAATTCTGGATCAGCACCTCGGCGCCGCCGCACCGGCGCGGCCTTGTCCTTGGCATCTACGCCACGGTTCTGTCGCTCGGCTTTGCCGCGGGGCCGTGGCTGTTCGCCCATCTCGGCAGTTCCGGCTTCAGGCCGTTCGGCGTCATCATCGCGTTGGTGACGCTGGCGGCCATACCCGTGCTGGCAGCACGCAACGAGAGCCCGTCGATCGCCTCGGATGGCGAAACCAGCAATTTCCTGCGCTACATCTGGCTGGTGCCGTCGGCGACCGCTGCCGTGCTGGTGTTCGGCGCGGTGGAAACCGGCGGCTTTGCGCTGTTCCCGATCTATGGCAGCCGAATCGGCTATTCCGAGGCCGATGCGGCCCTTCTGCTGACCATGATCGGCCTCGGCAATGTGTTGTTGCAGATCCCGATCGGCATGATCAGCGACCGCGTCAGCGATCGCCGCTACCTGCTGATTGCCTGCGCCACGGTCGGTCTGATCGGCACCGTCTTCATGCCCTTCTTCGCCCAGAATTGGCATTTGATGGCCGCGCTTCTGTTCGTCTGGGGCGGCGTTGTCGCTGCCATGTACACGATCGGCCTTGCCCATCTCGGCTCGCAGCTTTCCGGCCATGAACTGGCGTCGGCCAACGCCGCCTTCGTGCTGTGCTACGGCGTCGGCATGGTGCTCGGCCCGCAGGCGATCGGCATCGGCATGGATGCGTTCGGCCCGTCCGGCTTCGGCTGGTCGCTCGGCCTGTTCTTCGCCGCCTATATCGCTTTGGTCGCCGTCAGGTTGGTTCGCAAGATCCTGCTGTAGCGCGACTGTGGCCAGCCATGCATTTGGCACGGCACGGAGACAGGCTGCTGACAGAACCGTGTCAGGAGCACAGGGCTAAAAAGGCGTCCCAAAACACTCGAGGACACTTCCATGATCGACAGCGGCTTTGAAACCACATCGCTACGAATGACACTGCTTCTGCTCGTAACGTTCCAGGCTCCGGCCGCCGACGTCGACCGCATCATGGATGCCGTGGTGGCGATTGCGCCGCTGGCCATGGGCAAATACGACCGCAATGCCTATCAGTCGGCGCACGGCATCGAACGCTACAGGCCGCTTGACGGTGCGGCCGCCGGCGCCGAAACCGAATTGAGACGGCGGCCCGGCACGGTCGAGGTTTCCTTCGAACTGCCGGACGATCAGGCGCTGGCCGCTCGTGTCGTCGAGGCGATTTTCCAAGCACATTCCTATCAGGAACCGGTGATCCGCATTCAACCGATTCTCGCCAGCCGTTCCAAGGGGCTGGACGACCGCGCCAATCCGAATCGCTGGTGGAACACGACCGGAGACTGGAAGAAGGTTGCTGCACCGGCGACAGAAACCGCATGATTTCCGTTCACCAGCAGGCTCAGGCGGATCGCACGAGGCTTGCCGGGCTTGACTTTCCGGGCGCGTTCTTTATGTGTCGCGCTAAGTTTCCCGCGTCCGGGTGTTTCCCCGTGCTCCAGCGGCCAAAACCCCACGAACAAACGGACTGATATCATGGCCAAAGCCGCAAACATCAAGATCAAGCTTCTGTCGACCGCCGACACCGGTTTCTTCTACGTGACCAGCAAGAACAGCCGCACCAAGACCGACAAGCTGTCGTTCCGCAAGTACGACCCGGTCGCCAAGAAGCACGTCGAATTCAAGGAAACCAAGATCAAGTAATCTGGGTTTCCCGCTGCAATGCCGAAACGCCGCCCAATGGGCGGCGTTTTTCGTTTGTAGCCAATTGATTTCGTTGCATCCGAGCAGAGACTCCAGCCAAAGGATTGACCCTTCGCCATGGTTGCGGCACCCTTGGCCGTGGGTTGGGTGTCACGAACAAGGCGCCTATGGATGTCGAAGAAGTTGAAAGCTGCAATCATTGCAGCCCTTGTCGCTCTGGCTGCTGGTTTCGCCGTCAGCAACGGGCTAATAAGCCAGCAGACGGCCGATGAGATCAAGGCCAGGACTGACCAGGTTCTGACTGAGGAAGAGGCCGCACAGCCTGCACCTCAGCCTGACAGCCCCGCCCCGCCTTCCACGGAACCCGCACCGCAGGCTCCGGCCCCTCCCGCCGCGGCACCCCCGCAAGGATCACAACCGGGTCAATGAAGAAGCCCCGCCGGCATGGGCTCCTCTCGTGCGATCGTGCCATCACCATACCTGCTGAGTGTATCGTTTTAATACAATCGCCGATTGGTAGACTTGCGCCACGGATAGGCAGTTAGTTTCAGCGTCAGGCAAAAAGGGGGGAAATGCCTCGCACTGGGAGAAAACGATGTCCGTACAAAAAGGCGACTTTCGAACCAACAGAGCCGACTACGTGATTGCCGCGATGCATGGCGGAGTGACCGCCGAAGACAGCGTTCGAGACGAGAACCTGGCAAGGAGAAAGAAGTCCCTGTGGCTGAAGGAGCGGCGATCGGCCAAGTCGGCTGAGAACCCGTTGGACAGCTCGCCGCTGTCTAAAAGAAGCCCTCGCGGTTAGCGATTTACAATCACCTTCCGCGATCACACCATATCCGCACACAACCCACTCACCCATATTGCAGGTGCCGCCGTCGGTGTTGACTAGCTCCGACGGCGGCCTAGTTCGTGGCGAAATAACCTCCGTTCTTTTGAGAAGACGGCGGGACTAAGGTCTTGTGCTCTACGCGCAAAGGTCCAAGCGGTCCTGTTAGGTTCCGGAAATGTCTCTTGGACGTTCCGCTATTTTATCCAATTGAAATGTAGCGTTACCGTGTATTCCCGCCCGATAACTGCGCCTGATCCGGCTGCCCGCATCCGCCCTGGCTGAGTCCCCTCAGCCGATGCGCTCACCGCTCTTCGGATCGAATAGATGCAGCTGGTGTGGTTCGGCCGCCAACCGTACCTCGTCGCCGGGCTTCACGCCGGCACGGCCCATGGCAAAGACGCAAAGCTGCTGGCTGGCCAGCTTGACGTAGAACTGCGTCGAAAGCCCGAGCGGCTCGACCACCCCCACCTCGCCCTTCAACGCGCCGTCATCCGCCAATTTGATATGCTCGGGCCGCAAACCGACGGTGATGGCGTCACCATCCTTGAGCGGCAGGCCTTCCGGCAGCCGCAACGCCTGGCCATCGGCCAGCACGGCCTCCGGGGTAGTGCCCTCCCGAACCGTCGCCGGCAGGAAATTCATGCCCGGTGAGCCGATGAAACCGGCGACGAACATGTTGGCCGGCCGATCATAGAGATCGAGCGGCGCGCCGACCTGCTGGATCAGCCCGTCATGCATGACGACGATCCGGTCGGCCATGGTCATCGCCTCGATCTGGTCGTGCGTGACATAAACCGATGTCGTCTTCAGCTGCTGGTGCAGCGCCTTGATCTCGGCGCGCATATGGACGCGCAGTTTTGCGTCGAGGTTCGACAGCGGCTCGTCGAACAGGAAGACCTTGGGATCGCGAACGATGGCACGGCCCATGGCGACGCGCTGACGCTGGCCGCCGGAGAGCTGCCGCGGCAGGCGTTGCAGGAACGTCTCGAGCCCGAGCCGTTTGGCCGCGCCGTCCACCCTTGCGTCGATCGTCGTCTTCTGCGCCTTCTTCAGGAGCAGGCTGAAGCCCATGTTCGTCGACACGTCCATATGCGGATAGAGCGCATAGGACTGGAACACCATGGCGATGTCGCGGTCCTTCGGCGCGACGTCGTTGACCAGCCGCTCGCCAATGCGGATCTCGCCGCCGGAAGCCTCCTCCAGCCCGGCGATCATGCGCAAAAGCGTGGACTTGCCGCAGCCTGACGGCCCGACCAGGACGACGAACTCGCCATCGGCAATTTCAAGGTCGACCGCGTGCAGGACGCGGACGGCGCCATAGTCCTTGCGGACCTTTTCGAGCGTAACAGAGGCCATCGATCTATCCTTTGACGGCGCCGGCGGTCAGGCCGGTGACGAGATAGCGTTGCAGGAAGGCGAAGAAGATACAGACCGGGATCAGCGCCAGGATGGACGCCGCCATCATCTGTCCCCAGTCGACGGCGAACTTGCCGATGAAGGTGAGCAAGCCGACGGCAAAGGTCTTTTGGTCGTCGCTGGAAATCAGCATCAGCGCGAACAGAAGCTCGCTCCAGGCGGCGGTGAAGACGAAGCCGAGCGTTGCGCCCATGCCCGGTAGCGTCAACGGCACGATCACCTTGCGCATCGCCTGCGCTCGGGTGCAGCCGTCGATCATCGCGGCCTCCTCCAAATCTTTTGGGATGCCGTCGAAGAAGGACTGCATCAGGAAGGTGGCAAAGGCCGTGTTGAAGGCGGTGTAGATGATGATCAGCCCGGTCAGGCTGTTGATCAGGCCGATCTGACCCATCACGCGGTAGATCGGCGGAATGACCATCACCAGCGGAAAGGTCTGGGTCAAAAGCAACATCAGCGCCAGTGCCGCCTTGCCGCGAAAGGTGAAGCGCGACATGGCATAACCGGCGAGCGTGGCGATGATTGTCACCAATGCCGCCGTCGATACCGATACGATGACGCTGTTGAGGAAATAGCGCGGGAAATCGGTGGCCTCGAGCACGGTGACGAAATTCTGCAACGTCATCTGCGACGGCCAGAACGTGATGCCTTCGGAATAGAGCAGCCGCTCCGGCGTGACCGAGATCTTCAGCGTCCAGTAGATCGGGAACAGGGCAAACAGCACGTAGGCCGCGATTGCCGCGTAGAGGCCGATGCCGCCGAAGAAGCGCTGCGAGGTTGAGCGTCCTGCGATCATCAGACGTGCCTCACCAGGGTGCGGCGGATACCGATCAGCGCAATCGCATAAGCAATGAGCAGGACGAGCAGCAGCACCGCCACCGCCGAGGCATAGCCCTTGTCCAGCGATTTGAAGGCGCTGACATAGATGTAGACCGGCACCGTGTTGGTCGAGCCGGCTGGCCCGCCCTCCGTCATGACGAAGATCAGGTCGGCGAAGGTGGCGATCCAGATGGTGCGCAACATCACGGTGATGGCGATGGTCGGCGCCAGAAACGGCAGCGTCACCTTGGTGAAGCGCTGCCAGGGCGAAGCGCCGTCGATGGCCGCCGCCTCATGCAGTTCCGATGGAATGGATTTCAGCGCTGCCAAGAGCGTGATGGCGAAGAACGGAATGCCGAACCAGATATTGGCGACGATCGGCCCCCACATGGCGGTTGACGGATCGGACAGCACATTGGTCGGCTGGGCTTTCAGCCCCAACGCAAACAACCAGTGCGGCAATGGGCCGATGATGGGATTGAACAGCCAGGCCCAGGTCAGGCCCGACAAGAAGGACGGCACCGCCCAGGGCAGGAACACCAGGGCTTGCACGGCCTTGCGGCCGCGAAACGGCTTGTCGAGCAGCAGCGCCAGGCCGAGGCCGAGGAAGAACTGGAAAAACAGACTGGCGACGGTCCACCACAACGTGTTGACCAGCGCCTGCCCCAGCACCTGATCCGACAGCATCGCCTGATACTGCCCAAGCCCGACATATTCGGACTTGAACGCCGAGAATTTGCGGAAGGAGTAGCTGATGCCGATGACCAGCGGCACCAGAAGCACCACGACCAGCAGGATGATCGCCGGGCTGAGATAGAGCCATGGCTCGATTGCGGCGTGGGATAACCGCTTGCGGCGCGGCTGGCCGGCGGATCGTATTTCGGACACGGCATAGGTCATTGGTTTAGGGGTCACTCCTGGACGTCGGCTGGCGGAGAGTGTCCTTCTCCCCGTGAAACTGGGAGAAGATGCCGTAGACAGATGAGGGGCAGCGCTAACCTGGCAGAAGCTAGTGCTGCCCTCATCCGTCATTTCGTGACACCTGCTCCCCGTGAACGGGGGAGAAGGAAAGAAGAGCTACTTCTTGTTCTTCGCCAGCCAATCCTGCTGTTCCTTGGTCAGGAAGGCAGCCCACTGGTCGGCGACGTCCTTGGCCGTCTTCTGGCCAAGCAGCACTTCCTGAAAATTCTTGATCGCCACCTGGTCGACGAAATTGCCGAGGTTCTCCAGATGCGTCGGCGGGGTGACCATTTCATATTTGGAGCTGTCGCTGAGCTCCGTAAACCAGCCCTTGAACTGCTCCGTCTTGAAATGGGGATCCTGGTCGGCGCCGTTGTGGATCGGGACAACGCCGACTTCCTTGGCCCATTCCAGATTGTCCTTCGGCGAGAGCAGCGTCGCCATCAGCTTCCACGCGTCGTCCTTGTGCTGCGAGTTGGCAAACATCGCCCAGCCGGCATAACCCAGCGTCGGATAGGACTTGCCGCTCGGCCCGACCGGCAATGGCGCCACGGCGAAGTCGTCGGCGCTCATCTTGTCGGCGATGCCGAGCAGCGCGTCCGGATCCTGGTTGAGCATGGCACAGGTGCCGGAATAGAAGCCGGTGACCGTTTCGTTGAAACCCCAACTCACCGCATCCTTCGGCGCCAGTCCGTCCTTGTACATGTCGGCCAGCATCTGCAGGCCCTTGACCGAGCCTTCTTCGTTGATCGTCGAAGTGCCATCCTCGTTGAAGTAGCCGCCCTTGCCGGCGGCGATGTTCATGAACATGTGCATGCCGTTGAAGGCGCCCGGCCCGCCGCGCAGGCAGTAGCCGTACTTCCCCGGGAGCGCGGAAATCTTCTTGGCGTCGGCGATGAAATCATCGAGCGTCGCCGGCGGGCCATCGAGGCCGGCTTCCTTGAACAGTTTCTTATTCCAGAACAGCGCGTTCACATAGTAGCCGTAGGGGATCATGAACTGGGTGTTGTTGACGGTCGAGCCGAACTGCTTGGCGCGGTCGCCCAGCGTCTTGGCGTCATCCCATTTGGCCATATAGGGGCCGAGATCCTCGAGCTGGGCATTGTTGGCATAGAGCCCCATCCAGCGTTCCGGCATTTCGACGATGTCGGGCGTATCGCCGGCCTGCACCATGGTCAGGAATTTCTCGAACGCCTGGCCCCAGGGCAGCGAGATCAGCTCGACCTTGATGCCCGGATTGGCGGTTTCGAATTCGGCGATCTGCTTCTTCAGGAATTCGGTGCGCGGCGGGCTGGTGATGACTTCGACCATTTTCAGGGTCGAGTCGGCCACGGCATTTCCGGCGGAAATTGCCAGTCCCGCAACGGTGGCAAGCATGACGGTCAGTTTTTTCATGTTCAAGACTCCCATTTTGAACCCGCTTGTTATTTTCTGGCTTTTTCGAAGGCTTGGGCGACATCCGCCCACAGGTCTTCGACACTCTCCAATCCGACATTGAAGCGGATGGTTCGGGGGCTGACGCCGAAGCGCGCCATCGAATTCAGGCCAGGCGTCTGCTCCAGCGACGCCTTGGCCGGCACGACCAGGCTTTCATGCCCGCCCCAGCTGACGCCGATGCGGAAATATTTCATCGCATCGACGAAGACGGGGATGTCGATCTCGTCCGTCACCTCGAAGGAGAACAGACCGGCATAGCCGGCCAGTGTCGCCTTGCCCGGATGGTCCGAATAGACAGGATGGTTGACGCGCTCGACATTGGCATGCGCCTTCAGCCGTTCGGCGATGGTCAGGCCGCTCTTCATGTGGTGCGGCAGGCGCAGCGGCAGCGTGCGCAAGCCGCGCAGCAACAGCCAGGCTTCGAATGGCGACAGCTTGCCGCCGAGATAGGAATAGGTCTGCTCGTTGATGTGCTTGATATGAGCGGCCGAACCCGCGACGACGCCAGCGACGGTGTCGCTGTGGCCGCCAAGGTATTTCGAGGCCGAATGCAGCACCAGGTCGACGCCATGCGCGATCGGCTTCTGGAACACCGGCGTCGCCCAGGAATTGTCGATGGTGGTGACGATGCCCTGTTCCTTGGCCAGCCGTGTCAGATGCGCGATGTCCTGCAGCTCGAACATCATCGAGGTCGGGCTTTCCAGGTAGAGCAGCTTGGCGCCGGGAAGTGCCGCCGCGACCGCATCCGGGTCGGAGCCGTCGATATAGTCGACCTTGATGTTGAGCCGAGGCAACAGCCGCTCGAACAGCCGGTAGGCATCGCCATAGCAATTGCGCACCGCCACGATGCGCTCGCCTGCCCCAACGAACGCAAGCACCGTGGCACTGATCGCCGCCATGCCGCTGGAAAAGCCGCGCGCGGCTTCTGCGCCCTCAAGCGCTGCCACGCGCGCCTCGAACTCCATCACCGTCGGATTGTCGCCGCGCGAATAGATCGGCTGCTTTCGTTTGCCAGCAAAGGTATCGGCCATCTCGGCATAGCTGGCGAAGGTGAACAGCGAGGTCTGGTAGATCGGCGGCACCACCGCACCGCCAGGGAACGGTTCGTCATGCGCCAAGAGTGTCGCCGCCTCGGCGAGATAGTCGTGATCGAAACCGGATGGATGCTCGTTCATGTCTGGCTCGAAAGTTTGAGTTTGGCGGCACCGCGCTTGAGGTCGTCCTCGACGGTAGCGATCAGCTTGAGCGCCTCGGCGCGGGCGCCCTGCGGGTCGTGCGCGGCGATGCATTCGTAGATGGTGCGGTGGTAGGGAAAGCTGGCGTGGCCGAAGTCGCGCACGCCGAGCGGATGCTCCCAGAAGCGGTGGAACAACTCGTACATGGCGGCGATGATCTGCTCGAACAGCGGATTACCCGAGGCCCGGTAGATCGCCTGGTGGAACTCCCAATCCTCTTCCGACGACATGCCGTCGCGCGTGCGGAACGCCTGCTCCATGATGTCGAGCTTGCGTGCGATTTCGGCGATATCTGCCTGGCTGGCGCGTTCGGCGCAAAGAGCTGCGGCCTCCGCCTCCAGCGCGCGGCGGATCTCCATCGTCTGCATCAGGCTGGTGAAATCATTGCCGCCCGCCAGCGTCAGCGGCATGTGCAGCATATCGTGTGAAACAGCCGCCTTGAGATAGGTGCCGCTGCCCTGCCGCCTCTCGACGAGGCCGAGCCCTTCCCAGCGCGTCAGTGCCTCGCGCACGGTGTTGCGGCTGACCTTCAGCCGCTCGGCCAGAATGCGTTCGGTTGGAAGTCTCTCACCCGGCTGCAGGGCTTCGGCGCGAACAAATCCCACCAACGCCTTCAACACGGCGTCGTCGCGCGCCGTGGTCTGAATGGGTGGCAGGCTGTTCTGGTCCATATTTCCTCCAAGTGGTCCAATGGTCCAACCAATTTCTGCACAGAAGGAAGCTCCTGTCAACCAACTGTCAGGAGCACTGTCGGAGGGAGCGACGCAATACTTTCAAGGCGGTCGCGCGATCGCGCTTCGATCGTATCTAATCTGAGGCAGCAGGCGACCCGAACCAGGTGGTCAGCGCGTCCACCAGCCCCTGTTGGGTTCCCGCCCCGGCCCAAGCCACATAACCATCGGGCCGGATCAAGACGGCGCCGGGCGCGGCGACCCTCCCGAGCACCGGGAGGTCCCAGATACCGGCGTAACCGGCGTCGATCTGCCGGACCCGATCAGCCCAGGGCGCGAGGTCCAGCCTGCCGGGCTCACCGAAGTTGAGCAGCACGGGCCGCGCGTCGTGCAGCAAGGTGAAGACCCGCAACGGCCCGCCGGCGGTGGTCAGATCGAGATCGGGCATTCGCCGCCCAAGCAGTGGATGCCCCTCGCCAAGATCGTAATGGACACCCAAACCAGACATCTCCGCGGCGATTTTCTTGCGGGCTTCATCCATGCCGAGCAACTCGGCAACAGTGTCGGCCAAGGCCTTGCTGCGGTCATCCGTGCGGCGAAGCGCGACCTGCGCCATCGTATTGCGCAACACGCGGGCGGCAACCGGATGACGCTCGGCGTGATAGCTGTCGAGCAGGCTTTCCGGCGATATCAGCTTGACCACTTGGGCGAGCTTCCATCCCAGGTTAACCGCATCCTGCACGCCGATATTGAGGCCCTGCCCACCCATCGGCGGGTGGACGTGCGCTGCGTCACCGGCCAGCAGGACGCGTCTGTCGCGGTATTTCACGGCTTGTCGCGTCATGTCGGTGAACCGCGAGAGCCAGGTCGGATTGTGGACCCCGTAATCGGTGCCGTAGATGGCGATCAGCGCCTCGCTGAGCTCGCGCAGGGACGGTTCGCCGCGGGCCTCCAGGCATGGTTCCGTCAGCACGACGCCAACTTTTTTGCCGTCCTCGATCTTACCCAGGGCATGAATTCCGAAGGCGTTGCTGCGGAAGCCCCATTCCGGCTCTTCCGATATCTCGACCTCGGCAATCATCCAGCTCATCGTCGGATCCCATCCGGCGAACTCAATACCGGCTGATTTGCGAACGGTGCTGCGGCCTCCGTCGCAACCAACCAGATATGTCGTCTTCAGCCGGTGGCCGTTGGACAGTTTGACATCGACGCCGCTGGCGTCCTGGGCAAACCCCGCAACCTCGTGTCCGCGATAGATCGGCACCTTGAACTCGCCGACCCAGTCGGCCAGGATGCGCTCGATGTGGTTTTGCCGCAGCGCCAGCAGATAATTGTGGCGCGTGGGAAAATCGCTGATGTCTAACCGGATCATGTGGAAGCCCACGGACGGCGATATCTGTCCCTGTGAAAGAAACCGATCCGCAATTCCGCGCTGGTCGAGCACCTCAAGAGTGCGCGCATGCAGGCCGCCAGCGCGCAATCCTGCCAGTTTCTGATCCGGTCGCCTTTCGACAATGGCAACGTCCACGCCTGCCAGCGCCAGTTCGCCTGCCAGCATCAATCCCGTCGGACCACCCCCGGCGATCACAACCGCATGATCTGAAATCATTATCATAACTCCCGTTTTCCGCACCTTGGTTTGGGTCGCGGTTTTACGGGAGGAGCCGGGTCTTGCCGCAAGCCTCTTGTGCGCCATATGTATGAAATGGAAGGGGTATTCTTCCCCTCATCGTTGGCTGCCCTCACAGCGAAACTGTGTAGGAACGGCTAGAACGGGTGTTCCGATTTCACATGCAGAAACGCAGATTCCTCCGTGCTTTGGCACGGAGTTCTGATGTTCTTTTGGAGAGAAGGGGGCCGGTCGGCGTTTGGCAGCGGTACGAGGAGGCCACTATGTGCCAGCGCCGGCCGGCCGACCCCACGGACCCAGGAGATGCGGCGGACCTGAGCATCATGGGGTATTCCCAGGGATCGGAGCCGGCTTTCTATCCTCGTGCCGGCTTCGTCTTGGCCTGCACAGTTGCGCAAGAGCTTATGAAAATCAACAGTTTCTTAACCAAGGCTCGCGAATCGCTTGGATTAAGGTAAACGGGTAACCCTGTCGGGTTGACTGGATATTCGGAGCCTTGGCCGGTTATGCGGCTTTGGCAACAACCCGGTTGCGGCCGCCGCTCTTGGCTTCGTAGAGCGCGAGATCGGCACGCTTCATCAGCGCCGCCACCGTGTCCACGCCTTTCAGCACCGACGACACGCCGACGCTGACCGTGACTTCGATCGCCTTGCCGTCCTGGCCGATGGCAAAAGCTGCCTGGGCGATTTCGGCGCGAATGCGCTCGGCTACCTTCTCGGCCACCGCGCCCTCGGTGTCCGGCATCACCACGACGAACTCCTCCCCGCCAAAACGGCAGGCAAGGTCGATACCCCTGACATTCTTGCGCAGCCGCCGTGCGAATTCCCGCAGAACCTCGTCGCCCCCGTCATGACCGTGCGCGTCGTTGATCGCCTTGAAGCGGTCGAGGTCGGTGATCATCACCGACAGCGGCCGGCGCCGCGCCACGGCGCGATCGAACAGCGTCTGCAGATGGCTGTCCAGATAGCGGCGGTTGTGCAGCCCGGTCAGTCCATCGGTCACCGCCATTTCGATGGTCTGGGTGACGCTGGCGCGCAGCTGGTCGTTGTAGCGCTTGCGGCGCACCTGGGTGCGCAGCCGCGCCGTCAACTCCTGCTGGTCGATCGGCCGCATCAGATAATCATTGATGCCGAGTTCGAGGCCGCGGATGATGCGTTCCTCCTCGCCCTCCTCCGCCAGCAGGATGATCGGCACGAAACGGGTGCGATCGAGCGAGCGCAACTGCGAACAGAGCCTCAGCGGATCGAAATCGGCGAACGCGGTCGAGATCATCACGCATTCATAGGACGTCTCGGCGGCCTGGAAGAAACCGGCATGCGGATCATGTGTGACGTCGAGATCGGCCCGGTCGCGCAGCATCTTCTGGATGCGCTCGACGGATGATTTGCGTTCGTCGATCAAAAGCACTTTGGGCGTCGTGTCCTCGGATGCGAAATTACGGCTGAGCAACTCCTCGATGCCGATGTTGCGCGTCGTCGAGGCGCGCAGCCGCAACTCGTCGGTCAGCGACTTCAGGCGAACCAAGCTCTTGACGCGCGTCATCAGTTGCAGATCGTTGACCGGCTTGGTCAGGAAGTCGTCGGCGCCGGCCTCGAGCCCGCGGACGCGGTCGGAAACCTGGTCGAGCGCGGTGATCATCACCACCGGAATGTGCGATGTCGCCGGATCGCTCTTCAGCCGCCGACAGACCTCGAAGCCGTCCATGTCCGGCATCATCACGTCGAGCAGCACGACATCGACCTTGCCGTTCTCGCAGGTCTCGATCGCATCCGGCCCGTTGGTGGCGGTCAGCACTTCGAAATATTCGGCCAGCAGCCGGACTTCCAGCAGCCGCACATTGGCAGGGATGTCGTCGACGACGAGGATCCGCGCAGTCATTTCACAAGGCTCCGGCTCGGCTGAAAGGGCACATCACGCATCGCCCAGATAGGATTTGATGGTTTCGATGAAACGCGGCACCGAGATCGGCTTCGAAATATAAGCCTCGCAGCCGCCCTGGCGGATACGTTCCTCGTCACCCTTCATGGCGAAGGCGGTCACCGCAATGACCGGGATGACGTGCAGCTCGTCGTCTTCCTTCAGCCATTTGGTCACTTCAAGCCCCGACACTTCAGGCAACTGGATATCCATCAGGATCAGATCCGGCCGGTGCTGGCGCGCCAGATCGAGCGCTTCCAGACCGTTGCGGGTGCGCACGGTCTCGTAACCGCTTGCCTCGATGAGGTCCCGAAAGAGCTTCATGTTGAGCTCATTGTCCTCGACGATCATAACCTTCTTCGGCATCGATATCCCGTCCCGGCAGTCCTTCCGCTTCGAAGGCGACCGTCATGCGCCCATGTCTGAACGCACCAAACCCTGCTTCACTTTACGGCAATATGATTGACGAAACGGAAATCCACCGTGCGAAAAGCTGTTTGGATTCCACCTCGGGCGCCGCTCTAATGGCTTGCCGCAAGCAACTCTTGCCATTACTGCGGGAGAGACTCATTCCACACACCGAAGGTAGTGATGGCAAACGCAGCGTCAATGCGCGAAGAAGCGGAATCGATTGCCGTGAAGGCCCTGGGCTTCGTCGCCTCCGATCCGGAGCTTCTGCCGCGCTTTCTGGCAATCACCGGCATAGAGGTCCATTCGATCCGTAAAGCCGCCAGCGAGCCGGGTTTTCTGGCCGGTGTCCTGCAATTCATCCTCGCCCACGAGCCGACTTTGATGCGCTTTGCCGAGGAAACCGGCACCCCGCCGGCGGCTGTCGGCAAGGCCTTGCGGTCGCTGCCGCTGGGCGACGACAACCACGAGCATTCCATATGAGCGATGATCCGGAAACCGCGCGCCAGATTGAAGAACTGGCAGCGGACGACCGACCGCTGCTGGTGCTCGACGTCGATGACGTCGTGCTCGAATTCATCCGACCGTTTCCGAATTTCCTCAAGGCGCGCGGCTATGGCTTGACGCTGGCCTCGTTTCGGCTGACCGGCAACATCGCAGAGACCGCCAGCGGCCGCCGGATCGAACAGCCCGAAGTCACGGCACTGCTGGCCGATTTCTTTGACGCGCAAGCCGATTGGCAAAACATTACTGACGGCGCTGCAGAAGCCCTGGCAGGGTTTGGCGACCGCGCGGAAATCATCTTGCTGACGGCCATGCCGCACAAGCACCGTGCCGTGCGTCGCGTCCATCTCGACGCGCTTGGGCTGAGCTACCCGCTTCTGACCACTGAAATGGCCAAAGGACCGGCAGTGGCCAAGCTTCGCGGCAGGGCCGGCCGACCGGTGGTTTTCGTCGACGATCAGCCGCACAATCTGGCGTCGGTACGGGAATCGGTCGCCGACGCCGAACTGTTCCACCTGATGGCCGACAATTCGCTGCGCGCATTCCTGCCGCCGGTGACGGACGATGTGGTCGTCGTCCAGGACTGGCACGAGGCAGCGCCCAAGATCGCAAGCGCGCTGGGGCTCTGAACTCCAGCTTCAGGGGTTCAGTTCGCACCTGCGCCGCCGCTGTCGTCTCCGCTGTCATCGGCGCCGTCACCATCATCCACGCTGTCGTCCACGGCCGGATCGGCGGGCTTCAGCATGACGCCATTGACGGTGACCGAGCCATCGGCCTTGGCATTGACGATCCATTCCAGCCGGCCATCGGGCAGCGTCTTGCCAAAGCCCTTCGCCATGAGAGCGACTGGCACGTATTGGCCAACCTCCGGTTCCGACTTTGCCGCTTCCTGCAGGCCTTCGACAAGCTTGTCGAAGCCGGCGACATCGACGGTTACGCTTCCTTCGGGCTTTTCGCCTAGGAATGTCATCTCGCCTTCCAGCGCGATCTCCGTGTCCTTGTTCTTCACGGTGCTGTGGCCAAGCACGACCTTCGGCATTTTGGCCATGAAGTCGACTTTAAGCTGCTCGCCGAATTCGGCCGACAGCGGTGGATTCTTATTGAGATCAAAGGCTTCGATCGCCTTCTTCGCCATGCTGTCGAGATCGATATTGGCGCCGCCAAAGTTCAAATCGACATCGGTGGGCAACAACCCCACGCTCCAGCTCGGCAGAAGCTGGGTCGGCACGGTCAGCCCCGATGCCTTGATGCCGTACGTGATCGTGCCGTTCTGGGCGACGCCATCGGTGCCGAACACGGTGCTGAGCTGGGTGGCGCCGAAATTGCCGACCGGGCTTTCCACCGCAAAATCCTTGAAACCGTAGGTCCCGTCGATACGCTGCCAAAGCGGCAAGGCGGCGAGCAGAAGCGATTTGAGCTGCGCCTGGTTGTCCTTCAGCGTCGCCTCGTCCTCGTTGGCCACCGCAAATGCCAGGAGATCGAGCAATGGCTTGGTCCGCATGCCCTTGCCGCTGGCTTCGACCGACAGTTCAGGCGACCTGACGGTGACCGGGAATTTCAGCCCGCTCTCGGGGTCATCGAAATTGATCGCTTCGACAAAACTCGACACCTTCTGCGAGGTTGTGAAATCGACGCCCCCGGTCGCCGACTTGGTCGCGGCAACGGTCGCGATGCCGGCGCCCGTGCTGGCTTCCATGTGCTGCTTGGCATCCTTCGATGCCATCGTCATGCCGGCCATCGAGCTGGTGCCGCTGGTGAAGGCCGCCAGATTTGGATCGTAGACGCCCGAGCCCTTGCCGTCCTTTATCGAAAACTGAGTGCTTTGCAGCCCCTCGGGTCCGTTGAACTCGAAGGAGGCGGTTTGGGAGAAATCCATGGAGATATCCCAGGACCCGTCGCTGCGCGGCTTGACCATCAAGGCATAGGGCGCGAAGTCGAACTTCAGCAGTTTCTGGTCCGGAAATGATGCGGCAAGTGCCTTGAAATCGAACACGATCTTGTAGGCGCCACCTTCGAGCGAAACCTTCAAAATGCCTTTGTCGATGGCCTGCTTGCCGACATAGCGGGACAAGTCGTCGGACAATTGCTTCGCACCCTGACTGTCGGCGGTCTGGCTGAAAGCAGGGGCACTCAACGCAAGAAGGAACACGAATGGCAGGGCACGGTTCACGCGAATTCTCCGTTTGACCTAGAAGAAAGACTTTGTCCGTCTGGTATGAAATTACCGCTGCAACCGCAAGGTGAGATCGACAACGGCACCCGGGCAGACCATCTCGATCAAAGCACCAGCCGCATCAGCGGGCGACCGGCCTTGCGTTCCACCAGCCGCTCGAAACCCGCCTTCTCGAAGACCCGTGACGAACCGACGAACAGGCCGATCGAGCGCGAATCGCGAGACAGGTCCATCGGGCACGCCTCGAGCAGCCGGGCCCCATTCTGGCGGGCGAAACCTATGCCGCCTTCGACGAGGCGATGCGTGATGCCCCTGCCGCGCGCCTTGGCGCGGATGAAGAAGCAGGAGATCGCCCAAACGGCCGCATCCCCCGCGTCGGCAGGATCGACCGGTGCCGACCCCCTGCCCTGATTGTTCCATTCGGGCACGTCGGCGCGCGGTCCGATCTGCATCCAGCCAACCGCCTGGCCATCCTCGAATGCCAGCAGTCCGGGCGGCGGGCCGGCTTCGATACGCGCCTTGATGTGGTCCTTGTTGCGTTCCCGGCTGCTCTCGCGGCGCATCGCCGGCGCCAGCCGGAAATGCGTGCACCAGCAGCCGTAGCAGGCGCCTTGCTTGCCGAAGAGGTCCTCGAATTCAGCCCAAAGCTCGGGCGCAAGCGGCGCTATGGTCGTGCTCATGCGTTCTCCCCAGGCCAGCCTTGTCGCTGGCCTTGCACTGTCGTACCATTGCTTCTGTTCTCTTTATGTTCGCAGCGATGGCGGCCCCTGTCAACAATCCCGATCACGGTTTTTGCCGCGACTGCCTGATGTTTCAGCGCAGCCCGACGCGCCGCTGCGAGCGCTGCGGCAGCCCCCGGCTTGTGCGTCATCCCGAGCTTTACCGGCTGCATCTGGCCCATATCGATTGCGACGCCTTCTATGCGGCGATCGAAAAGCGCGACAATCCGGCGCTCAAGGACAAGCCGCTGATCATCGGCGGCGGCAAGCGCGGCGTCGTCTCCACCGCCTGTTACATCGCCCGCATCCAGGGCGTCCGCTCGGCCATGCCGATGTTCAAGGCGCTCGAAGCCTGCCCGGAGGCGGTCGTCATCAGCCCCAACATGGAAAAATACGTGCGCGTCGGCCGCGAAGTGCGCGCCATGATGCAAGCGCTGACACCGCTGGTCGAGCCGCTGTCGATCGACGAGGCGTTTCTCGACCTCGCCGGCACCGAACGACTGCACGGCCTGCCGCCTGCTGTGGTGCTGGCGCGCTTCGCGCAGGCCGTCGAGAAGGAGATCGGCATTACCGTTTCGGCCGGCCTGTCCTATTGCAAGTTCCTTGCCAAGATTGCGTCTGATTTTCGCAAGCCGCGCGGTTTCTCGGTCATCGGCGAGGCCGAGGCAGTCGGCTTCCTGGCGGCGCAGCCGGTGACCATGATCTGGGGTGTCGGAAAGGCATTCAACGCCACCCTGGAGCGTGACGGCATCCGCACTATCGGCCAGTTGCAGCAGATGGATCGCGGCGACCTGATGCGCCGCTACGGCACGATGGGCGACCGGCTCTACCACCTTTCGCGCGGCGAGGACGTCCGCCGCGTCGATCCCGACCAGGATGCCAAGAGCGTATCGGCCGAAACCACCTTCGACACCGACATCGCGTCGCTAGAGGAACTGGTCGCGGTTCTCAGGGGTCTTTCGGAAAAGGTTTCGGCACGGCTGAAAAAGTCAGGCATTGCCGGGCGCACTGTGGTGCTGAAACTGAAGAGCCAGGATTTCAAGCTGCGCACGCGCAATCGCCAGCTCGGCGATCCGACCCGGCTCGCCGACCGCATCTTTCAGACCGGGGTGGAGCTTCTGCGCAAGGAAACCGACGGCACGAAATATCGGCTGCTAGGCATCGGCGTCAGCGACCTTTCGGACGACGACAAGGCCGACCCGCCCGATCTGGTCGACATCCAATCGCGCAAGCGCGCCATGGCCGAAGGCGCCATCGATGCCCTCCGCGACAAGTTCGGCCGCAAGGCGGTGGAAACCGGCTACACATTCGGCAAGGGCCGCGACGCCCATCCGCCGGAGCCGCTTGAGGATTAGGTGCGCTGCAGATCAATCCTGCTCGTCACCACGCTCTTGCCGGTTTTCGGGTCGGTGTCGATGACGGTCAGCCGCATGCCGTTCTCGCCGCGTTTCTCGACCTTCATCTGCGCCCTTCGGTCGCCATTGACCTCCTTGGCCCAGCGAATGCCCAGGTTGATCGCGTTGCCCGAACGGCTGCCGTTGAGCTGTGCCGGTCCCGTGCGAGAGCCGACATAGATGCCGCTGTATTTGGCGCCGCTGGCCTTCAGATCCGCGCTGATGGCACGCGTGACCACGACAAGCCCCCGGCAATTGCCGTCGAGCGACAGGGAGGTCGATGTCGCGTTCGAGCTGAACGTGCAGGACACGTTCACGGTCGGCGCATCGGTGGTGACCTTGACGATACCCTTGCCGGCGAAATTGCCCTTGAACGACTGGAGAAATTGCGTCTCGTCGGCATGTGCCGCGCCTGCCGCAACCAGTAAACCGCCGGCAAGCGCGAATTGCGCGAAGAATCTCATCGAAGCTCTCCCTGTCGATCTTCAAAAAGGCGGGACGGTCCGCCAGCACGGCTGACCATCGGGACTCAACGCCACTTGCCGTTTCAGGTTCCGCCCGCCACATGACTGTTTCACAACATCCAGCAGTCGCGACTGGCCCAGAAGAATGCCTTGCGTAGCGATTGCGGCAGAAGTCCTGGGCTGCGACATAGCGCGAATGGCACCCACACCCTCGATCCCCAAGGCCGCGTTCTGGATGGCGCTGTCGATCGCTTCCTTCCTTGGGATGACGGTCGCCGGCCGAGCCACGACAGCGGAGCTCAACGTCTTCCAGGTGCTGGAGTTGCGCTCTGTGATCGGCTTCTTCATCCTTCTGCCGCTGGTGATGACGAGTGGCGGCTTTCAAGCCATGCGCACGCGGCGCCCCATTGCCCACATCGCCCGCAACGTCATCCACTACACGGGCCAGGCGGCCTGGCTCTACGCCCTCACTTTGATCCCGCTGGCCGTGCTGATCTCGATCGAATTCACCACGCCGATCTGGACAGCTATCCTGGCGGTGATTTTTCTTGGCGAAAGGCTGAACCGAGCCAAGCTGGCAGCGATCGGGCTGGGGCTGATCGGCGTGGTGATCATCGTGCGCCCCGGTGTCGGCTCGGTCGATCCTGGACATCTCGTCGTGCTGGGTGCCGCGGCCTGCTTCGGCATCTCGGTGGTCACGATCAAGTCGCTGACCCGGACGGACAGCGTCGTGCGCATCATCTTCTGGATGCTGGTTATCCAATCGGTGGTCGGTCTCATCCCGGCGCTTTATACGTGGCGCAACCCGCCACTGGAGCTGTGGCCATGGATCATGCTGATCGCCTTCACCGGCATGTCGTCGCATTTCTGCATGGCCCGTGCGCTTGGTCATGCCGACGCGACCATCGTCTCGCCGATGGATTTCCTGCGCGTGCCGCTATCGGCACTGATTGGCTGGCTGCTCTATAGCGAGCAGATCGACGCCTTCACCGCCGGTGGCGCGCTGCTGATCCTGATGGGCAATCTGCTCAATCTTCAGCGCAGGCCAATGAAGCCGGCCGAAGTGGCGGCGTCGTAGTCCCGCCGGCCGTCAGTTCCCTTCGTCGGGTATGTTGAGGAGATGGCCGCAGGCTTTGCAATGCACGGCGTCCGGCTCGTGCCGCCGCAGGCCGCACTGCGGGCAGGGAAACAAAACCTTGGCTGGCCGGAAGATCGCCTGAGCCAGTCTGACAAACAGCGATATGCCGATGATCATGGTGACGATTGCCGTCAGCTTGCCGGCCATGCCCGGCAGCACGATGTCGCCGAAGCCGGTCGTCGTCACCGTGGCGACGGTGAAATAAAGCGCGTCGATATAGTTCTCCAGGCCGGCGCCAGTGCGGAAGAAGAACGTGTAGACGAAGCCGGTGATGACAAACAGGAAGGTCAAGAGGTTGATGACCGCGTGGCTGGCCTCGCGCCACGGCCGCAGGCCGCGCATCTCCAGATGCCGCCAGAGCGAACCGCTGCGCGACAGCGACCACAGCCGCAGGATGCGCAGGAAGGCGAGATTGGCGAACGCCGTCGGCATCAGCAGCGTCAAAAGGATGAAGACATCGACCCACGACGTCGGCTGCTTCATCAGCCGCAGCATGTTTTTGGAGGCAAGCAGCCGGGCGACCAGGTCCGCGGCGACAAGCGCGGCCGCCGAATAGTCGAGCCAGAGGAATGACGGCTTGTCCTGAAGAACCGGCGTCGCGATGAAGAAAGCGATTATGGCGAGGTCGATGACGACGGCCACCAGTTGGAACCGGAAAGCGGCCGGCGTGCGCCCATGATAGAGCCTGCGCAGCCTGTCACGCAGCCGCGCCAAGGTTGAAACCGTCTGCGACCCGTTCCTCTGTGCCGGCTTCATGCTGACTGCGCTGGCGTTCGCGGCAGCGACCGCCCGGCTGATTGCCGCGCGCGAGAAAGAGCGGGGGTCACACCAACTCCACTTCGACCACGCCCGGCACCGCGCGCATCGCCGAGGCGATCTGCGGCGAAATCCGGTAGCGGTTCGGCAGCTCGATCTCGATTTCCCCCTCGCCCTCTTCCTTGATCAGCACGAAGCTGACCTGGCCTTCGCCCCTGACGGTCAGTTGGCCGGCCAGCGTGTTGATCGGCGAGGCGTTGCGCACGAAAATGCGAAGTGCCTTCTGGATACGGCTTGCCTCGTCCTCCAGCGACTGCACTGAGTTGATGCGCAGATTGACGCCTTCCGGCCTGTCCTCGGCGGCAACGGTGATGACCACGGAGCGGCCGGCCTCGAGCAGATCGCGATATTGCGCCAGTCCTTCGGAAAACAGCACGGCTTCGTACTGGCCGGATGTGTCAGAAAAGGCGATAACGCCCATCTTGTTGCCGGTGCGCGTCTTGCGCTCCTGCTTGGACGTCACCGTGCCGGCCAGACGGCCGGCGGCGGCACCGCGTTTGACGGCCGCCGAAAACTCGGCCCACGTCTGAACCCGCATCTTCTGCAGGGCCGCCTTGTACTCGTCGAGCGGGTGCGCCGAGAGATAGAAGCCGACCACCTGGAATTCACGGTGCAGCCGGTCGGCGGCGAGCCACGGCTCTGTCGCCGGCAGATTGAGTGCCTGCGACTGGGCGCCGAGCGAAGCGCCGAAGATGTCGTGCTGGCCGGAAACCGCATTCTGCTGCGCCAGCGACGCCAGTCCCATCATGCGCTCCACGCCCGCCATCATCGACGCGCGGTCGTGGCCGAAGCAATCGAGCGCACCGGCCATGATCAGGCTTTCGAAGACGCGCTTGCCGACAATCTTGGGATCGACCCGCTCGCAGAAATCAGCAAGGTTCTTGAACGGCCTTTCCCCACGTTGGGCAACGATGTGTTCGACCGCCGCGTCGCCGACGCCTTTGAGCGCAGCCAACGAATAGTAGATGCGGTTCTCACCGACCTCGAAGGGACGGAAGCTCGATATCACCGACGGCGCCAGAACCTCGATGCCAAGGCGCAGCGCGTCCTGGCGGAAATCGGCCAGCTTGTCGGTGTTGCCCATGTCGAGCGTCATCGACGCTGCCAGGAACTCGACCGGATAATGCGCCTTGAGATAGGCGGTCTGGTATGAAACCACCGCATAGGCGGCGGCGTGTGATTTGTTGAAACCATAGTCGGCGAACTTGGCCAGCAGGTCGAAAATGAAATCGGCTTGCGGCTTGCCGACGCCACGCTCGACCGCGCCGGAGACGAAGCGCTCGCGCTGCTTGTCCATCTCTGCGCGGATCTTCTTGCCCATGGCGCGGCGCAGCAGATCGGCTTCGCCGAGCGAGTAGCCGGACAGCTCCTGCGCGATCTGCATCACCTGTTCCTGGTACACGATGACGCCTTGCGTCTCTTTCACCAGATGGTCGATCTTGGGATGGATCGACGCCATCTCCTCCTCGCCATGTTTGCGGGCGTTGTAGGTCGGGATGTTCTCCATCGGCCCCGGTCGGTAGAGCGCGACCAGGGCGATGATGTCCTCGATGCAGTCGGGCCGCATGCCGATCAGCGCCTTGCGCATGCCGGCACTTTCCACCTGGAACACGCCGACCACTTCACCGCGCGACAGCATGGCGTAGGTCTCGGGATCGTCGAGCGGGATCGTCGCCAGGTCGATCTCGATGCCGCGCCGGCGGATCAGCTTCACCGCCGTCTCCAGAACGGTCAGCGTCTTCAGGCCGAGGAAGTCGAACTTCACCAGTCCGGCCTGCTCGACATATTTCATGTTGAACTGGGTGACCGGCATGTCCGAGCGCGGATCGCGGTACATCGGCACCAGTTCCGACAGCGGCCGGTCGCCGATGACGATGCCGGCAGCATGGGTCGAGGCGTGGCGATAGAGGCCTTCCAGCTTCTGCGCCATGTCGAGCAGCGTCTGGACGATCGGCTCCCTCTCGGCCTCTTCGGCAAAGCGCGGCTCGTTGGCGATGGCGTCGGCGAGCTTGACCGGATTGGCCGGATTCTGCGGCACCATCTTGGAGAGCTTGTCTACCTGGCCATAGGGCATCTGCAGCACACGGCCGACGTCGCGCAGCACGGCGCGCGCCTGCAGCGTACCGAAGGTGATGATCTGGCCGACCTGGTCGCGGCCGTATTTCTGCTGGACGTAGCGGATGACCTCCTCGCGGCGATCCTGGCAGAAGTCGATGTCGAAGTCGGGCATCGACACGCGGTCGGGATTGAGGAAGCGCTCGAACAGCAGCGAGAAGCGCAGCGGATCGATGTCGGTGATGGTCGTCGAATAGGCGACCAGCGAGCCTGCGCCCGAACCGCGGCCCGGCCCGACCGGAATGCCTTGCGCCTTGGCCCATTTGATGAAGTCGGCAACGATCAGGAAGTAGCCGGGAAACTTCATCTTGGTGATGATGCCAAGCTCGAAGTTCAACCGCTCGCGGTATTGCTCGACCGTATAGCCGGCGGTTGGGCCATGCATGGCGAGGCGCGCGTCGAGCCCCTCATGCGCCTGGCGGGCCAGTTCGTCGGCTTCCGCCTGCACCGCGGCGTCATTGTCGGCGACATCGCCGCCGGTGAAGCGCGGCAGGATCGGATTGCGATTCCTGGGATAGTAGGAGCAGCGCAGCGCGATCTCGACAGTGTTGTCGATCGCCTCCGGCAGATCGGCAAAGAGCCGCGCCATATCGGCCTGGCTGCGCAGGAAATTGTCCGGCGACAGCCGGCGACGATTGTCGGCGGCGACGACCGATCCCTCGGCGATGGCGATCAGCGCGTCATGTGCGTCATAGTCGTCACGAGAGGAAAAGAACGCCTCGTTGGTGGCGACCAGGGGCAATTCATGCGCATAGGCCAGATCGATCGAGGATTTCTCGATTACGCGATCATAACCGGAAACCCGGTCCAGTTCGACATAGAGGCGATCGCCGAACATGGCCTTGAGGGTCAAAAGCCGTGCCTCGGCCAGATCGCGGCGATCTTCCTTGAGCGCGGTGCCGATCGGTCCGCGCGGCCCACCGCTGAGGCAGATCAATCCGTCACAAAAGCCTTCCATCATTTCGGTGGTCAGGTGCACGGCTTCGCCCGGCGGCGTTTCGAGGTAGACGCGGCTAACCAGCCTGACCAGATTGGAATAGCCGGCTTCGGTCGCGGCGAGCAGGACCACCGGCCGCATATCCGGGCCCTGCCGCCTGCGGTCGCGCTGGCCATCGCTGTTTTCGCCGGAAAAGGCGAGCGCCGTCTGACAGCCGATGATCGGCTGGATGCCGTCCTTCACCGCCTTCTGCGCGAATTCCAGTGCGCCGAACAGATTGTTGGTGTCGGTGACGGCGATGGCCGGGGCTTCGTCCTTGACCGCGTGAGCCACCACCTTGCCGATCTGCAAGGCGCCTTCCAGCAGCGAATAAGCCGAATGCACGCGCAGATGGACGAAGGGCCGCGCCGGCGCCTCCGGCCTCGCCGCAGCAATCGCTGCTTCGCGCTTCAGGGGATCGCGGGGAAGTTTTTCGTCGGCCATGATGCTGCGTGAAGGTCCTTGAGTCGATGGAGATGTATTGTCCGGGACCGGGCGATGCCAGTCCAGCACAAACCGCTGCTGATCACAGGCTGCCTGCCCGGCCAGCCTTACGCAAACTCCATGATCACAGCGTCGACAGCCAGGCTGTCGCCTGGCTTGGCGTTGAGTTTGGAGACGACAAGGTCGCGTTCAGCACGCAGCACGTTTTCCATCTTCATCGCTTCGACCACCGCCAATGTCTCGCCGGCCTTGACCTCCTGGCCTTCGGCAACGGCAATCGACACGACAAGGCCAGGCATCGGGCAAAGCAGCAGGTTCGACGTGTCCGGCGCCACCTTTTCGGGCATCAGCCTTTCCAGCTCGGCGGTGCGCGGCAGCATGGCGCGCGCGGTCACCGACATGCCTTTCCAGGCTATGCGAAAGCCGTTGGCAACCGGCCTGACCTGAGCCGTAACCTTGCGCTTGCCGACCGTGCCGCGCCAGATCAGATCGCCCGGCCGCCAGTCTGATGCAACGGTCAACGCCCTGCCGCCCTCGATCGACAGATCGATTTCCATCGGAATGGAAATCATGCCCTCGATAATCGACGCCGACAGATAGTCATCGCCGATCTTTACCACCCAGTCGCGCTTCAGAGCTCCCGAATGCGGCGCCAGCCGCCCGCCCAGCCGGTCGAGCCGGTCACGGCGCAGCAGTTCCACCGCGGTCGCGATCGACGCCAGCACGGCCTTCTCATCGTCGTTCGGTACGACCGGCGCGAAGCCGTCGGGATATTCCTCCGATATAAAAGCGGTCGATATCCGCCCTTCCCGCCAACGCGGATGCTGCATCAAGGCGGCCAGGAACGGAATGTTGTGCTCGATACCGTCGACGACGAAGCTGTCGAGCGCTTCCGACATGGCATCGATGGCCTCCAGACGCGTCGGCGCCCAGGTGCACAGCTTGGCGAGCATCGGATCGTAGAACATCGAGATTTCGGAGCCTTCGGTGACGCCGGTGTCGTTGCGGATGACGACATCGCCGAATTGTCCTTCCTCAGGCGGCCGGTAGCGCGTCAGTCGGCCGATCGAAGGCAGGAAGTTGCGGTAAGGGTCTTCGGCATAGAGCCGGCTTTCCACCGCCCAGCCGTTCAGCTTGATGTCGCTTTGCTTCAGGCCAAGCTTTTCGCCGGCGGCGACGCGGATCATCTGCTCGACCAGATCGATGCCGGTGACGAGCTCCGTCACCGGATGCTCGACCTGCAATCGTGTATTCATTTCAAGGAAATAGAAGTTCTTGTCCTTGTCGACGATGAATTCGACCGTGCCGGCGCTCTGGTAATCGACAGCCCTGGCCAGCGCCACCGACTGCTCGCCCATGGCCTTGCGTGTCGCGGCGTCCAGGAAGGGCGACGGCGCCTCTTCGGCGACCTTCTGGTTGCGTCGCTGGATCGAGCATTCGCGCTCGCCGAGATAGAGCGCGTTGCCATGCGCGTCGGCCAGCACCTGGATTTCGATGTGGCGCGGATCGACGATGAATTTCTCGATGAAGACACGATCGTCTCCGAACGAACTCTTGGCTTCCGAGCGCGCGCGGTCGAAGCCGTCGCGCACTTCGGCCTCGCTCCAGGCGATGCGCATGCCCTTGCCGCCGCCGCCGGCCGAAGCCTTGATCATCACGGGATAGCCGATTTCGCCGGCTATCTTTTCGGCATGGTCGGCATTCTCGATAACGCCGAGCCAGCCGGGCACGGTGGAAACCTTGGCGGCGTTGGCGAACTTCTTCGATTCGATCTTGTCGCCCATCGCCTTGATGGCCTTGGGCTTTGGGCCGATGAAAATGATGCCTTCCGCTTCCAGCGCTTCGCAGAAAGCCGCCCGCTCGGACAGGAATCCGTAGCCGGGATGCACGGCCTGGGCTCCCGTTTCCTTGCAGGCGGCGATGATCTTTTCCGGGACGAGATAGCTCAGCGCGGCTGGCGAAGGCCCGATATGCACCGCCTCGTCGGCCATCTCGACATGCACGGCATCGCGATCGGCATCGGAATAGACGGCAACCGTGGCAATGCCCATCTTGCGCGCCGTCTTGATTACGCGGCAGGCAATTTCGCCGCGATTGGCGATCAGGATCTTGGTGAACATGCGAAATGTCATCCCTCGGGTCGGCCGTTCCTTTTATGGCCTGTGCTTGCAGGGTCAAGCCGACCATGCAATTCACTGCCTTTCAATGACTTGCGATTCCAATTCATCGCTGTGGCCCAGTCGGGGAGCCAGCTGCCAGTTGATCGTGTCGGCAAAACCTGAAACCTTGGAAAAAAATCCGCATTGGAGGACGCCTGATGAAAACCCGCGCCGCTGTCGCTGTCGCCGCCGGAAAGCCGCTGGAGATCATGGAGGTCGATCTCGACGGCCCACGTGAGGGCGAGGTGCTGGTCGAGATCAAGGCGACCGGCATCTGCCACACCGACGAATTCACGCTGTCGGGCGCCGATCCCGAAGGCCTGTTTCCAGCCATCCTCGGCCATGAGGGCGCCGGCATCGTCGTCGATATCGGCAAGGGCGTCACCTCGCTCAAGAAGGGCGACCACGTCATCCCGCTCTACACGCCCGAATGTCGCCAGTGCCATTCCTGCCTGTCGCGAAAGACCAATCTGTGCACGGCCATCCGCGCCACCCAGGGCCAGGGCCTGATGCCCGATGGTTCATCGCGCTTCTCGATCGGCAAGGACAAGATCTTTCACTATATGGGCTGCTCGACTTTCTCCAACTTCACCGTGCTGCCCGAGATCGCGCTGGCCAAGGTCAACCCCGACGCGCCCTTCGACAAGATCTGCTACATCGGCTGCGGCGTCACCACCGGCATCGGTGCTGTGATCAACACCGCCAAGGTCGAGATCGGCGCGACAGCCGTGGTCTTCGGCCTCGGCGGCATCGGCCTCAATGTCATCCAGGGCCTGAAACTTGCCGGCGCCGACATGATCATCGGCGTCGATTTGAACAACGACAAGAAGGAGTGGGGCGAGCGGTTCGGCATGACGCATTTCGTCAATCCGAAGGAGATCGACGGCGATGTCGTGCCCCACCTCGTCAACATGACCAAGCGTGGCGCCGACCAGATCGGCGGCGCCGACTACACATTCGACTGCACCGGCAGCACCAAGGTGATGCGCCAGGCGCTGGAAGCCTCGCATCGCGGCTGGGGCAAGTCGGTCGTCATCGGCGTCGCCGGCGCCGGACAGGAGATTTCGACACGGCCGTTCCAGCTGGTCACCGGACGCACCTGGATGGGCACCGCCTTCGGTGGCGCGCGCGGCCGCACCGACGTGCCCAAGATCGTCGACTGGTACATGGACGGCAAGATCCAGATCGACCCGATGATCACCCACACGCTGAAGCTCGAGGACATCAACAAGGGTTTCGATCTCATGCATGAGGGCAAATCGATAAGAAGCGTCGTGGTTTACTGAGGAAGATCACAGGCCGCCACCTAACCGGCCGGAGACCTCCGTGGTTTACAATGGGGGAGAAAAGAAACATGAGCGAACTCCCCGCCATTCTCGTCGATGCAGACGCCTGCCCGGTCAAGGCCGAGGTCGAAAAAGTGGCCGACCGGCATGGCGTCGTTGTCACCTACGTCTCCAATGGCGGCCTGCGGCCATCGCGCGATCCGATGGTCCGCAATGTCGTGGTCTCCAAGGGCGCTGATGCCGCCGACGACTGGATCGTCGACAATGCGCGCACCAACGACATTGTGATCACCGCGGACATTCCGCTGGCCGCCCGCGCGGTGGCACTCGGCGCCCATGTGCTTGGGCCAACGGGGCGCCCCTTCACTCCGGAAACGATCGGCATGGCGATGGCGATGCGTGACCTGAAGCAGCATCTGCGCGAGACCGGCGAAAGCAAGGGGTACAATGCCAGCTTCGCGCCACAAGACCGGTCGCGGTTTCTGGGCGAACTCGACCGCATCTTGCGGCGGGCGCTCAAATCCGCCACACCAGACTAGAAACCGAGCGCCATCCAAGGTTGGAGCCGACATGGCTGCCGAAACCCCGGTGAAGTCTCCCATTCAGCGCCACATGCTGTTCGCTGTGTCGGCCTGCGTTGGCGTTTTTGCGCTTCTCGTGGCGTTGCTGCTGCACGCCCCGCTTGCCTATTCGATCGGCGCCAACGCGTTCTTTGCCGCCTATGTCATTCTCGTCGTCGCCCAGATGCCGAAGTTCACCGGCAGGTATCTGAGCAGGAATGCGCGTGCCACGGACCAGCCGGTGCTGGTCATCTTCGCTGTGACGCTTGTCGTCGTCGGCGTTGCCGTTATCTCATTGTTCCTGCTGATCAATCAGAAGGACAGAAGCCATCCCGTCGAGCTCATCTTCGCGCTGCTGTCGATCCCGCTCGGCTGGTTCACAATCCATGCCATGGCAGCGCTCCATTATGCCCATGTCTACTGGATGGACGGCGATGCGGTGGATGCCGAGACCAGGAAGAAAATCCCGGTCGGCGGACTGCTGTTTCCGGGTGACAAACGGCCGGAGGGCTGGGATTTCCTGTACTTCTCGACGGTGATCGGCATGACCGCACAGACTGCCGATACCAACATCTCGACAACGCATATGCGTCGTGTCGTGCTTGTCCATTCGATCCTGTCGTTTTTCTTCAACACGGTCATCGTCGCCGCCGCCGTCAATCTCGCCGTCAGCCTGGGCGGTCCGTAATAAATCCGTGATCGGATGAAACATCGGTTTGGATCGCGACGTATCAGGAGGACAATGAACGCGCAGGCCATGCCGCGAGGCCGGGAGACGAAAGACGATGGAATCCGTTGCCAGAAGCCAATCCGCCGCCGATCCAGGCGCTTCTGCGTCGAACGACAAAACGCTGATCTACCGGCAGTCTCGCTGGACGCGGCTGACGCATTGGCTCTGGGCCATCTCCTTGTTCTTCATGCTGCTGTCAGGCCTGCAGATCTTCAATGCCCGTCCGCAGCTCTATATCGGCAAAGAATCGGGCTTTGACTACAACAACACCATCTTCGCCATCGGCGCTGAGAATTCCGACGCGGGTCCGCGCGGCTACACGGAAATCTTCGGCAAGCGCTTCGACACGACTGGCGTGCTCGGCTGGTCGGGTCCGGCCGGCCAGGAGACATCCCGCGCCTTTCCATCCTGGGCGACCATCCCGTCCTACTATGATCTCGGCACCGCGCGCGTCATCCATTTCTTCTTTGCCTGGATACTGACCACGACGTTGATCGTCTGGTTTGTCGCCAGCATCGTGAACGGCCATCTGCGGCGCGATCTCGCGCCACGCCTCGACGATTTGAAGCGATTGCCGCAAGACATCGTCGACCATGCCAAGCTCAAATTCCACCACGCGCGCGAATACAACACGCTGCAGAAGATGGCCTATAGCGGCGTGCTGTTCGTGCTGTTGCCGCTGATGATCATCACCGGCCTGGCGATGTCGCCGAGCATGAATTCGGTGCTGCCGTTCCTCAACGATCTGCTCGGTGGCCGGCAGACGGCACGCACCATCCATTTCACCGTCATGGTGCTGCTGGTCGCCTTCTTCGTCGTCCATATCCTGATGATCCTGGCCGCCGGCCCGATCAACGAACTGCGCTCAATCATCACCGGCTGGTATCGCACCGATCCTCCCGCACAGGACGACAAACCCGTCGAGAGGAATGCCTGACATGGCAAAATTCCAGATCAGCCGCCGCAAATTCCTGACCGGTGCCAGCCTTGGCGTCTCCGGCATCATGCTGTCGGGCTGCGACGCCTTCGACAGTCAGCTAGGTGTTGGCAGCGGCCTGCGCAGTTTTCTCGAAAACGCCAATGACCTGACATACCGGGCACAGCGCCTGCTTGCCGGACGTGACGCGCTGGCGCCGGAATTCACGGAGGCCGACATACGCCAGCCGCAGCGGCCGAACGGTGTCACCGCTCCCGATGACGATGTTTACAAAGGCCTGCTCGCCAACAATTTCGCCGACTGGCGTCTGGAAGTGACGGGTCTCGTCGAAAAGCCGCTGTCGCTCAGCCGCGAGCAGCTTCAGAACATGCCGAGCCGCACCCAGATCACCCGCCATGACTGCGTCGAAGGCTGGAGCTGCATAGCCAAATGGACCGGCACCCCGCTGTCGCTGGTGCTGGACCAGGCGGTTGTCAAACCGCAGGCGCGCTACGTCATGTTCCATTGCCTCGACACGATCGACCGCAGCCTCTCCGGCGACATCAAATATTACGGCAGCATCGACCTGATCGATGCCCGTCACCCGCAGACGATCCTCGCCTATGGCCTGAACGGCAAGCCGCTGCCGGTCGAGAACGGCGCGCCGCTGCGGGTTCGCGTCGAGCGCCAGCTCGGCTACAAGATGCCGAAATATCTCTACAAGATCAAGTTGGTCGATGGCTTCGCCACAGTCGGCGGCGGTCGCGGCGGCTATTGGGAAGACAATGGCTACGACTGGTACGGCGGGATCTGAGCTGCACACCGCAAATCCGGCTCTGAAGATGCTAGCCTAGCGAGCGGCGAAACAGTTCGCCCTTTCCGGCAATCTGCTCACCAATGCCGCCGAGCCGCAGCATGTGCCAGGCAAGGGCGTGATTGCTCGAGGTTACCGGTTTCCCCAGTTCCTTCTCGACGTCCTCGATGATGCGGGCAACGCGCATGCTCGTGCAGGAAACGAACACCGCCTCACAGTCGCTCGACGCACCGATTTCCAAGATGGCCTGCTTGACCGATGCCGGCGTGATGCGTGCAACGACATTGTCGTCCGCCTCGTTGAAGGAGCCCATGACCGGAATATCCAACCCCCGCGCCATCAGCGATGACCGCAGGGAATGATTGATTTTTGCCAAATAAGGGGTGAGCAACGCGATCCGCGAAACGCCCAGGGCCTTCAGCGCCGCCCGCGCCGCCGTCACCGGGTTGGTCACTTGCACGCCCGGCAGCACCTCGTGAACGCGTTCGGCGACCTTGTCCTCGCCGATAACCAGCGCTCCCGAAGTGCAGGCAAAGCCGATCACATCGAACTTGACGTCCGGCAAGAGCCCGACCGTTCCCGGGATGACGGCCGACATCTTCATCAGGTTTTCAGGCGTGATCTCGACATCGCTGTAGAGCCGCGCCTCGTACAGCGCGATGTCGCGCGCGGGCAGCGCATAGCGGAATTCATCCTCGATGGTCTGGTCGGTCCGAAGGACGAGCAGGCCGAGATTGGCGCGGGTGCCGATGCCGTTGTCGGTCGTGAAGGGAATGTGTTCCTTGTCGAGGACAAGCGTGTCGTCGGCGCGGCTAAGCGGGGCGTCCATGGCGCAGTCCCCTTCCTGATGCCAATCAGAATTGTCGACAATAGAAACGACAACTTTGCCAAACGTGTCAAGAGCTCCGTTCGAATTTTGGCAACCGAGAAATGCCGGGGTTTCGCCCTGTCTGAACGGTGAATCGATCGTCGACCCACGCGCCGTTGACAATGACCAGCGTCTTCCTATTGAATTGTCGACAATAGAAACGACAACCATTCGGGACAGCGATGCGCGTATTGATCTTGGGCGGCGGCGTTGTCGGGATCACCACGGCCTATCAGTTGCAGAAGGACGGCCACACGGTCACCGTTCTCGAGCAGGCATCACAGGTGGCCGAAGGGGCAAGCTGGGCAAATGCCGGCATGATCGCGCCCGGCCATTCCTTCGTCTGGTCATCGCCGGCCGCGCCAAAAACCCTGCTGAAGTCACTGTTCCTGAAAGACCAGGCGCTTCGTTTCAAGCTCTCCACCGACCCGCATCTCTACAGCTGGTCGCTGCGCTTCCTCATGCAATGCACGGCCGCCAAAGCACGTCGCAACACTCTGCTCAAACATCGGCTTGCGGTCCATTCCCAATCGGTCCTGCAGGCGGTCGTCAGGGAAGAGGCGATCCCGTACGACAGGACGTCGGACGGCATTCTTTATTTCCACCGCAGCCATCAGGCGCTCGACAAGGGCGTCGCCAACATGCGCCTGCTGGAAGCCGACGGCCAGGAGATCCGCATCGTAGACGCGCAGGAAATCGTTGACCGCGAGCCGGCGCTGGCTTCGTCGCGCGACAACATTGCCGGCGGCGTATTGTGTCCGACCGACGAAACCGGCGACGCCGCCAAGTTCACGCGCGCGCTGGCGGCCATCGTCGAAAATAGGGGCGGCAAGATCCTGACAGGGACCAGGATCGTGGGGATCGAACGCAGAAAGGAAACGATCACCAAGGTCGTCACCGACAAGGGAGAGTTTCTGGCCGACACCTACGTTCTGAGTCTCGGCGCCGAGAGCCCCGTCCTCGCCCGCAAGATCGGCCTTGGTCTGCCGATCTATCCGGTCAAGGGATATTCCATGACCATTCCCATCGTCGATCGGGCGCTGGCTCCAAAACTCCCTGTCATCGATGAGCACAACCTCGTCGCCATCACGCCGATGGGCGATCGCATCCGCGTGACCGCCACCGCGGAATTCGCAGGCTATGATCGCAGCCACAAGCCTTCGGATTTCGCCTTCATGAAGCGCGTCACGCAGGACTTGTTCCCGCGCGGCATCGCCTATGATCGCGCCGAGATGCGGGCCTGCCTGAGGCCCATGACGCCCGACAACCTGCCGATCCTCGGCCTGCGCGACATCCGAAACCTGTGGCTGAACACCGGGCACGGCCATATCGGCTGGACGATGGCGCATGGATCGGCCCGTATCATCGCCGATCTGATCGCCGGCCGGACCGCGCCGATCGCCCTCGACGGTATCCTTCCCACACAGGCACGGTTCACCGAACCAAGCGCCGCAAAGGCTTGACGAGGCCATGCCCCGACCCACCAGGCAAAGCAACCAGGACAACAGCGCGGCGTTGGCATCCAAGCCGATCAAGACCGGCCCGCGTGTCTATGAAGAAATCCGTGGCATGGCGATGGACTATCGCTTCAAGCCGAACGAGCGCATCAACGAAGTGGCGCTTGCCGCCAGGCTGAATGTCAGCCGCAGCCCGATCCGGGAGGCGCTCCAGCGGTTGGTCACAGAAGAACTCATCACTTTCCAGACCAATCGCGGCTTCTTTTGCCGGGGCTTCGATGTCGACGAGATCGTCAATCTTTCCGACGTGCGGGCGGTGCTCGAGGAGCGCTCCGTCAGGCTGGCGATCCAGCGCTCGACAGATGAGGAGCTTGCCGCGCTCGTCGACTGGTGGACGCTCACCATGGCGCGCGCCGACTCATTTTCCAGCACTGAGCTGACCGCCAGGGACGAGGAATTTCACATCCGCATCGCCAGGCTGTCAGGTAATTCCGAACTGGCGCGCATGCTCGAAGGCATCAACACGCGCATCCATTTCGTTCGCAAGATCGAAGTGGAGAAGCACCGGCGATTGTCGACGACCTACACCGAACACAGCGAAATCGCCCGGGCCATGGTAGCCCGCGATGCCGACAGGGCCGCAAGGCTCATGCACGACCACATCGCCATCAGCGTCGCCGATGCCATGCCGACCGTCAGGGAAGGCTTGGCAAGGATATACATCGACGTCGACCAGATCTAATCGGGCAACCCCGGCTTTGACCGAGGCAACCCCCTACCGCTCAGGCAACCTTGTCGAGCAGCGGCCTCAGCGCCGGATGGATTTCCGGTGAGGCGTGCTTGATCAGCGTCAGCAGCGCGCGTTCGTTCTCGTAAAGAGGCCTGTCGACGCTGATATGTTCGATCAGCCAGCCGGCTTCGCCGGCATCGATCGTCTCGGCGCGGCGGGCCAGGGTCTCGGCCGCCCTGTTCTTGGCTTCCCACTCGGCCTCGATGTCGCCCGGGGACCGATAGGCTTCCATGATGCCGGCAAGGCCGCCAGAGATCATGCGGCTGAAGAAGCCGCCGATTTCCGGATCGGCATGTTCGAGGAAGGCATCGCGGCGCAGCGCCACATCGCGCGTCGGTGCTTCGTAGCCGGCCGAGCACATGACGAAATTGGCGATCGCCTTGACGAACAGCTCGTTCCAGGACGGATCCTTGTGCCCTTGAGCAGTGCACTCGTTGATCTTGAACAGCACCTCGGCCTCGGCGCGCGTGATGGCGATGTTGCCGTCGCCGCCATGGGCATGGAGGATCCGGCGCAGCAGCTCGACCTCCGCCTGTGCGATGAGGCCGGGAGCCAGCGCGCCGCCGAGCATCAGCGGCCCCTTGCCGTCAATGACGGCATGCGCCACCTGCTCCAGCGCATAGACGCAAAGCTGGCTCGGCGACGATCTTGCCTGTTCCAGCACATGCACCAGCAATTCGAGCTCGGTCCGGCTGTCGACCATGCCATCGCGCGAGATCGTGCGGATCAGCCAGTCGGCATTGTCCTGCGAGATATAGCCCGACGGCTTTTCCTGGTGGACGATATAGTCGGTAACCGCCTCCACGAAGAAGGGCGGCCATTCCTCGCATTTGTCCTTCGCCGTTGCATCGAGCGCAAACAGCGCCTCGGCCTCGCCGCGCGTCACGACGCCATCGCCGAACACTTCATGGCGCAACATCGCCACGTCCTCCGCGGCGATGCGGCTTTTCGAGGTCAGCCCGGCCACCGGCGCGCTCATGATCAATTCGCCCATTTGTCGTCCCCGTCCGCCGTCGCCAAGCGCCGGCCCCAAGCGTCATACAAGCCAACATATCAGCAGTGTCTTGAAAAACCGGCAAACGGCGTGGTTAGCGAAGACTTGTCGGCCAACGCATGTCGCCCAAAAACGTGCCGCGGTTTTGAAGAATGGCATGCACGCGCTTTAGATGTCGCTGACAGGTGACAAGCCGTCGCGCGCGAGCTATGGATGGCGCGTCGAGGACTCAGGGTCTGAGTCCTACCTGTTTGCGGGAGAGAACAGCGAGAGCTGTCGCCGAAGGGGAAATCGCCCGAAATCTCTCAGGCAAAAGAACCGTAGACGGGAAAGACACTCTGGAAAGTCGGGGCTTGCCCCCGCGCCGAAGGTGTAAGCGCCGCTGACAGAGCTCCGGCTGCGCGAGTCTCTCAGGCTTCAGACAGAGGGGCACGGACTGGTCGCCATTCGCGGCCGATTGCGTGCGACTCTGGAGACGACATGACGGGCGACGATACAAGACACCTACCCCTCGAAGACATCCATGTGGCCGCCGGTGCGCGTTTTGGCGCTTTTGCCGGCTGGTCGATGCCGCTGACCTATCCGGCGGGCGTCATGAAGGAACATCTTCACACCCGCGAACAGGCTGGCCTGTTCGACATCTCGCATATGAAGCTGTTCGAAGTCAGCGGGCCGGAGGCGGTTGCGCTGCTCAACCGCGCTTGCCCCTTGGATGCAGGCGCACTCCAAATCTCACAGTCCAAACTGTCATTTTTCCTCAACGAGGCAGGCGGCATTCTGGACGACCTGATCGTCACCAGACTTGGCGATAGCAGGTTCATGGTGGTCGCCAACGCAGGCAACGCCGTCGCCGACGAAAAGCATTTGCGTGCACTTGCCGCGGATTTCGACGCCAGGGTCGAGCCGCTCGACCGCGTCTTCCTGGCCATCCAGGGTCCTGAAGCCTGGGCCGCCCTTTCGCGCGCCGGCATCGAGACCGGCTCGCTGCTGTTCATGCATGGTGTCGAACCGCGCAAGAACTGGTTCATGAGCCGGTCGGGCTATACCGGCGAGGACGGTTTCGAGATCGGCCTGTCGGAAGCCGATGCGCGCGACCTCGTCGCGAAGCTGCTCGGCGATGAACGCGTGCTGTGGATCGGCCTGGCCGCCCGCGACAGTCTGCGGCTGGAGGCAGGGCTGTGCCTGCATGGCCAGGACATCACGCCGGAGACCGATCCGGCCAGCGCTGCGTTGATGTGGGCAATTCCAAAGGACATCCGCGCTTCCGGCGCTTTCATCGGCGCCGATGCGCTCCGCGCCGCCGTGGAACGAGGCCCCGCGCAAAAGCGGGTCGGGCTTAAGCCGGAAGGTCGCCAGCCGGTGCGTGGCGGTGCCGCGCTCTTCGACGCCGACGGCAATCCGGCCGGCCAGGTCACATCGGGCGGCTTCGGCCCCTCGGCCGGCCATCCGGTCGCCATGGGCTATGTCTCGACACCTCTGGCAAAGCCGGGAACGCGGGTCTTCGCCGACGTGCGCGGCATGAAAATCCCAGTCGATATCAATTCCCTGCCCTTCACACCGCATCGCTACCGCAAAGGATGACCTCAATGGCAACGACCTATTTCACATCAGATCACGAGTGGCTCCGCGTCGAGGGCGGCGTCGCCACGGTCGGCATCACCGATTACGCGCAGGAGCAGCTCGGCGACCTCGTCTTCGTCGAACTGCCGGAGACCGGAAAGAAATTGACCAAGGGGGACACCGCCGTCGTGGTCGAATCCGTCAAGGCGGCATCCGATGTCTATGCACCGGTCGATGGCGAGATCACCGAGGCCAACGGCACGCTGTCGTCGGATCCGTCACTGGTCAACTCGGCCGCAACAGGGGCCGGCTGGCTGTGGAAGATGAAGCTTGCCGACGAAAGCCAGCTCGCCGGTCTCATGGATGAGGCCGCCTACAAAGCCCATATCGGTTGATATCAGGACTTATTGACATGACCGCAGCACTCACTCCCTTCTCGGCCCGCCACATCGGCCCGAGCGTCAACGATGTCAGAGCCATGCTTGCCGTGATCGGCGTTCCGTCCATCGAGACGCTGATCAGCCAGGCCGTGCCGCAGTCGATCCGCCTCGACTTGCCGCTGACCCTGCCCGCACCGGCCAGCGAAGCGGAAGCGCTGGCCGAATTGTCGGCGACCATGGCCAAGAATACGGTGCTGAAGAGCTTTATCGGTGCCGGCTATCACGGCGTGCATGTGCCGCCGGTCATCCAGCGCAACTTGTTCGAGAACCCGGCCTGGTACACGGCCTACACGCCCTATCAGGCCGAGATCAGCCAGGGCCGGCTGGAGATGCTGTTCAACTTCCAGACGCTGGTCACGGAATTGACCGGTCTGCCGGTGGCGTCGGCCTCGCTGCTGGATGAAGCAACCGCGGTCGCCGAAGCCATAGGCATCGCCTTGCGCCACCACCGCGACAAGCGCACCAAGATCGCACTTGCCGGCACGCCACACCCGCAGACACTGGACGTCGTGCGTACCCGCGCCGAGCCGCTCGGCATCGAGATCGACGGCGAGACGATCGACGACAACACCGCTGCTTTGCTCGTCTCCTGGCCGGATACGTTTGGCGTCTATGGCGACCACAAGGCGGCGATCGACAAGGCGCGTGCGACCGGCGCCATCGTCGTCTTCATTGCCGATCCGCTCGGCCTGGCGCTGACCGATGCGCCGGTCAAGCTTGGCGCCGACATTGCCGTCGGCCCGATGCAGCGTTTTGGCGTGCCGATGGGCTTTGGCGGGCCGCACGCCGCCTATTGCGCCGTCTCCGACAAGTTGACGCGGCTGATGCCTGGCCGCCTGGTCGGCCAATCCACCGATAGCAAAGGCCGGCCCGGCTACCGGCTTGCCTTACAGACACGCGAACAGCATATCCGCCGCGACAAGGCGACCTCCAACATCTGCACCGCACAGGCGCTGCTTGCCAACATGGCGACGGCTTATGCGATCTGGCACGGCCCCGCCGGGCTGCAGGCGATTGCCGGGCGCATCCACACGCTGGCCAATCGTCTGGCAAGCGGCCTCGAAGCGGCAGGCGTGTCGGTGATCGGCGCCAGCCGTTTCGACACGGTGACGGTGGAGACCAAGGGCAAGGCGGCGCAGATCGCCACTGCGGCTGAAAAGACCGGCCGGCTGCTGCGCGTCATCGATGCCGACCATGTCGGCATCAGCTTCGATGAGACCTCGACCGATGCCGATCTCGATGCGATCGCCGCCCTGTTCGGCGCCAAGGCCTCTCCGTCGGCCGACAGCACCGTACCTGGCAAGCCGCGCGGCAAGGAGTTCCTGACCCAGCCTGTGTTCCATGAGAACAAGTCGGAAACCGACATGATGCGCTTGCTGCGCCGGCTGGCCGACAAGGATCTGGCGCTCGACCGCAGCATGATCCCGCTGGGATCCTGCACCATGAAGCTCAACGCGGCGGCGGAAATGATGCCGGTAAGCTGGCCTGAAATCGCCAATTTGCATCCCTTCGCGCCGGCAAGCCATTCGGCCGGCTATCGCGCCATGATCGGCGAACTGGAAGGATGGCTGTCGGAGATCACCGGCTTCGACGCCGTCAGCCTGCAGCCCAATGCCGGCAGCCAGGGCGAGTATGCCGGCCTGCTTGCAATCCGCGCCTATCATCGCTCACGCGGCGAAGGTCATCGCACCGTCTGCCTGATCCCCTCCTCCGCTCATGGCACCAATCCGGCAAGTGCTGCGATGGCCGGGATGAGCGTTGTCGTTGTGCGCTGCCTGGAGGACGGCAATATCGACATGGACGACATGAGAGCCAAGGCCAACGAGCATTCCAAGAATCTCGCGGCACTGATGTTCACCTACCCCTCGACGCATGGCGTCTACGAGGAAGGTGCACGCCACCTCTGCGCCCTTATCCACGAGCATGGCGGCCAGGTCTATTTCGATGGCGCCAATCTCAACGCGCTGGTCGCCTTGGCGCGGCCCGCCGATATCGGCGCCGATGTCTGTCATATGAACCTGCACAAGACCTTCTGCATTCCGCATGGCGGCGGTGGCCCGGGCATCGGCCCGATCGGCGTAAAGGCGCATCTGCAGCCCTATCTGCCGGGACATGTCACCGAAGGTTCGGCGCACGCCGTGTCGGCCGCACCATTCGGCAGTGCCTCGATCCTGCCGATCACCTGGATGTATATCCGCATGATGGGCGCCGCCGGACTGAAGCAGGCGACGGAGACCGCCATCATCTCGGCCAACTACGTGGCGACACGGCTCGCGCCGCATTTCCCGCTTCTCTACAAGGGCAGGCACGATCGCATCGCGCATGAATGCATCCTCGACACCCGCGTGCTCAAGGACAGCGCCGGCATCAGTGTCGACGATGTCGCCAAACGGCTGATCGACTACGGCTTCCACGCGCCGACCATGTCCTTCCCGGTCGCCGGCACGCTGATGGTGGAGCCGACCGAATCCGAGCCCAAGCGGGAACTCGACCGCTTCTGCGAGGCGATGATCGCCATCGCAGGCGAGGCAGCGAAAGTCGCCAGGGGCGAATGGCCTTTGGCCGACAATCCGCTGGTCAACGCGCCGCACACCGCCGCCGAGGTGCTGGCCGGCCAGTGGACGCATCCCTACTCGCGCCTGGAGGCGGCCTATCCCGCCGGCGACGCCGACACGGCAGCCAAATACTGGCCACCGGTGTCACGCATCGACAATGTCGCCGGCGACCGCAACCTGGTCTGCTCCTGCCCGCCACTGTCGGACTATCTGGGTGCGGCGGAATAATTACGCGGAGCGCAAGGCCGGCTTGATAGGTTCGGCCTTGCCTGTCCTTTTACGGCTGATGACGCAGTTTCGCCCGGCGCGCTTGGCGGCATAGAGCGCCGCATCGGCCTCGGTCAGCACCTCATCGAGGCTGCTGCCGCTTGCCTCGCCAAAGCCGATGCCGCCGCTGACCGTGCTGCGCAACTTGCCGAGTTGGGTGGCGACGATCTCGGTGCCGAAGGCCACACAGATCTTGCTGGCGAGATCATGGGCCTTCTCTTCCGTCATTCGCGACATGACGACGGCGAATTCCTCGCCGCCCAGGCGAAAAGCGTCGACGCCGGTCCTGGCATATTTCTTGATGACCGCGGCGAAGCGGCACAAGACCTGGTCCCCGACCGGATGGCCATAGACATCGTTCGTCCGCTTGAAGTGGTCGAGGTCGAACATGACGACGGACATGAACGGACCGAAACTCCGCTCGCCGTAGAGCGACGTCAACGCCCGCCGGTTCATCAACCCCGTCAGCGGGTCGGTCATGGTCTCGGCCTTCAGCTCGATCTGCGCCTGCAGATGGTGGAGGGAGAGCGTCAATGCGCCGAGCCCGGTCATGCAAGCCACCGCCACGACGGAATTCAGTCGTTCGGCCCAGTTGTCGGGCGCGACCGCGAGCGTCCATTGCCCCTTGGTCAGCAGAACCACGCCACAAAGCGCAAACGACACAGCGCAGGTGCCGCTCAGAAACGAAACCACCAGCAGGATCCGGCGATCGTGACTGCCATTGATCCAAAACATGGCGCCGATCGCCGACAGAAGCACCGTCACCGTGGCGTAGGTGACGATGAAGCCGACACCGTCAAGCCCCAGGAAGGTCACTGCCGCACAGACAGCCATGGCGGCAAGCGCCGGTGCAACGGCGCGTCTGTGGCCGGGCACGCCCAGATATTGCATGGCCGACACGCAGAGGATCAGGAACCCCAGGCTGAGCAGCGCAAGCACGATCTGACAGAGCAGCGGATCGGGATCCTTGGTGTATCGCCAGAACAGGATCACATGCGCGACGAGCACCAGAATGCCGCACGCCACCGTCAGCACGAAGCCTGCCTTGGGCGCGGTGAACCAGATCGCAAACATGGTGACGCTGAGGCAGATGCCCGACAGCGCAGCTGCGAGCAGGAGCGAACTGAAGTCCAGCATATCGGGCAAGGGCCTCTCGAGCGTCGGCGGTTGCGCTGCACTCTAAGGTCAGCGGCAGCCCTCAGGTATGGGTTTTCAGCCGATCTATCGATGCAACCTACGGATAGGGTTTACAAAACGTTCGATGCCATGTGTCCCGAAACCGGACCCTTGGACGACGCGAGGTCAACCCTTGTTCAAGAGAGCGAGGTTGGCGTTGACGACGGTGGGATCGGCCATGCCGGCCTTCGCTTCGAGCAGCAGCGCCTTGGCCTTCTTGCGATTGCCGCGCAGCAGTTGCGAATAGCCCATGTTGTTGACGATCTGCGGCTTGCGGCCGGCGACTTTCAAAAGCTGGCCGTAGGCACGGTCGGCGAAGTCGAAGCGGCCGAGTTCATCATAGGAAGCAGCGAGCCCCATCCAGGCCTCCGCATTGTCGGCCTTCAACTCGACGGCCTTGCGGAAGTGCTTTTCGGCGAGGCCGTAATTGGCGTCGCGAAACTGCGCCTTGCCTTGCGCCAGATCGGAGGTGTCGATGTCCTTTGCCGCCGGTTGGATGGCGGTGGTCTTGGTGGTGTCGACGCCGCCCGTTGTACAGCCAGACATCATCAAGACGGCCGAAATCGCGGCCATTGCCGTGAAGTTACTGTGACGCATGCCCCTGCCTCATCGCCCGATTTGCCGGGTCGTTCTTCAGGAAACACATTATATCAGCGACGCTTAAACTTTGGTGCCGAAACGTCACCAAAATTTGGTTTCGGGCACACCAGCCATTAACCACCAGGCCACGCTGCTTCAGTCGCAGCCAGCGGCGTCCTCACGGCTCCAGGGCTTTGAGCCCCGCAGGAGCCGTATACCGGCTGCCATCATAGCGCAGCCGGTAGGTTTGGCTCACGGACTTGCCGGGATGGGACTGGCACTCGCCATCCTTGTCGGGCAACGGATTGTCAGTATCCATTTGCTCGACCACCGTTATGTCGTGGTAGCCATGATGTTTGGCCGGGCTCATCGCCAGGCTAACCCGACTAGTATGAAAGTATCCGGCGCAATTGGTATCGCCCTCGCCGCCATTGCCGCCCACGACCAGGCCATCGAGCACCATCCTCAGGGAATCGCCATCGACGGCATAGAGCCGCAGGTCGGTTTCACTGAAGGGATTAGGCAGCGAATTGTTCGCCATTTCGATGCGCAGGCCAAAGGCAGTAACATCGGGCGCCAGCGCATAGCGGCCGGTATCAAGTTCGACCTTGCGGATGGCGATGGCATCATCATTCATCAGCCCGGGCTGGAGCAAGCGCTGGCGCACCTGCCGGCTCTTCCTGTCGACAATCAAAAGCTCGATATCGCGGGCATGCGCGTAGTCGCTGGGTTGGGACCCCTCCATCAGCGGCACTGCGACCAACAGCAGGTCGTCATGGGCGGGCCAGATCTTGCAAACCAGCCCCGGCGGATCGCCATACGCGAATGTCAGGGCGATGCTGGTGTGGGGTTCGAGCGTGAACGAGGTGCCGTCGGCGTTCTTTCGAGCTTTGGGATAGGCCTGCTGCACCAAGGCGGCGGCATCGCCGCAATCGTCGGCCACGGCCCAGGCGGGCGACAGGCTGGCCGCGGCAAGGCCGAGCAAGAGAGTGCGCAGCAGCATGGACTTCTCACCTGCAAAGCCGGGTTCGGTCAGAACAATGGTTGTCAGCCCCTTGCTAGGGCTTTTGTGAAGCGCTCGCTAGTGCGCCGTCATTTTGACGATGACTGGAATGGCCGCGATCATCAGCACCACCGGCAGGATGCACACAACAACCGGCACCGACATCTTGGCCGGCAAAGCGTGCGCCTTTTCCTCGGCCAACGACATACGCTTATGGCGCATGTCGTCGGAGAAAACGCGCAGCGCCCCCGACAGGCTGGTGCCGAGTTCCTTGGACTGCTGCAGCAATGTGGCGAAGGAACGCACCTCGTCCAGGCTGAGGCGGTCGGCGAGCGCCTTCAGCGCATCGTCGAGGCTGCGCCCGGCCCTCAGCTCCAGCGACACCAGCTGCAGGTTCTGGCTGAGCGCGGGATAGGTCTTGGCGAGTTCCTTGGAGACGCGCTCTATGCCCGCCTCCATGCTCATGCCGGCATCCGAGCAGACAATCATCAGGTCCATGAAATCGGGAAAGCCGTTGCGGTACTGACGCCTGCGCTCCCGCACTTTCTGGCTCAACACCAGGCCGGGCAGGAAATAGCCGGCCGCTCCCGACAGGATGACGAATGTCCAGCGACTGGCCATCGTCGCGTCCGGGCTGGCCATCCACCGGTTGAGCACAAACACACCGATTGCCGTGCCGATCATCGCGCTGAACCGGATCAGGAAGAACGTGCCGACAGCACGCGGCTCCATGTAGCCCGCCTGGATGAGCTTCATGCGCAGCCGGGCGACATTTTCCGGATCGCTCCTGGCGTAGAATTCTTGCGCCCGCTTCACCGCCTTCTCGCGCACGACGCCGGTATTCTTCTTCTGCACCGGCTCTGGTTTGGCGGCCACGGGACCGTTGTCGACCCTGAGCCGGCGCATGACCTCGTTGCGGTCGCCCTTCGCCATGACAACAGGCCAGGCAACAGCGGCAGCACCCGCCGCCAGCAGCAGGATGGCCACCGGCATCAACGAGGTCGGTGCAAGCGAGGCGAGGAATTCGATGAAGCCCTGCATGTCAGAACTTGAAATTCGACATCTTGAACATCATCAGATTGCCCAGCATCAGCCAGGTGATAGACCCACCGAGCAGGTACCAGGTTTTCGCCTCGCCCCAGACGTCGCTGTAGAAGCCCGGCATCAGCGCCATGATGGCGGTGAACAGCAACGCCGGCACCGCCGTCAGTATGTAGGCCGACATCCGGCCTTCTGTCGCAATTGCGCGCACCTTGCGGCGCAGTTTGCCGCGCTCGCGGATCGTCGTCGCCAGGCCGTCAAGGATCTCGCGCAGATTGCCGCCCGAACTGGTCTGGATCGAGACAGCGGTGACGAACAGCGGCAGATCCTCCTGGCCGACCCGGTCGAACAGCGAGTTCAACGCCGAAACCAGATCGGAGCCATAGGTCACCTCGTCGGCGATGACGCCGAACTCGGTGCCGATCGGGTCGGGCATCTCGCGCGCGACCATGGCGATCGCCACCGGCACCGGATGGCCGGCCTTTAGGCCACGCGTGATCAGTTCCAGCGCCTCCGGCAACTGCATGCCGAACCGCTTCACCCGGCGCTTGCGCTTGAAGCGCAGCGTGATCACTGGCAGCACCGGCACAAGCACCACAAACAGCACAAGCCCCATCAGCGGCGGCAAGCCGTACCAGATGGCGACCAGGGTCATCGCCATCGCCACGCCGCAGGTGATCATCAGGAATTTCGACAGCGGCATGATCATGCCCGACTGGGTTCGCAAAGCGCGGAACCGATCCAGCGAAAACAGCGGCGTGCCTGCATCGAGGCCGCGTTCCTTGCGCAGTTGGACAAGCACCTGCTCTTGGGTGATCTTGCTTTCCTGCAGTTTCATGCGCCGGTTGATGGCGGTGCGTTTGTCGCTGCGACCGGCGTAAAGCAGGTAGCAGGCCTCGGCGATCAGGATGCCGGTCAGCGCGGCCGCGGCATAAACGACATAGATCGCGCTCATTCCATCGAACACTTGGCTACTCCTGCGGCCGGCCGGGTTCGAAATATCGTCCAGGAAACTCGATGCCCATAGCGCGCAGATCCTCAAGGAAGCGCGGCCGGATGCCGGTCGCCTCGTAGTGCCCCAGAATCCTGCCGTCGGCCTCCATGCCGGTGCGCACGAAGCGGAAGATCTCCTGCATCTGGATGACATCTCCTTCCATGCCGGTCACCTCGGCGACACTGGTCACCTTGCGCTTGCCGTCGGACAGGCGCGTCAGCTGAACGATCAGGTCGAGCGCGCTGGCGATCTGGCTGCGGATCGACTGTACCGTCATCGGCATGCCGGTCATGCCAAGCATCTGCTCGAGCCGCGAAATGGCGTCGCGAGGCGTGTTGGCATGAATGGTCGCCATCGACCCTTCGTGGCCGGTGTTCATCGCCTGCAGCATGTCGAAAGCCTCCTCGCCGCGGCACTCGCCGAGAATGACGCGGTCGGGGCGCATGCGCAGTGCGTTCTTGACCAGGTCGCGCTGCTTCAGCTCGCCATGGCCTTCGATGTTGGCTGGCCGCGTCTCCATGCGCGCGACATGCGGCTGCTGCAGCTGGAGTTCGGCCGCGTCCTCGATGGTGATCAGCCGCTCGTCTTCCGGAATGAAGGCCGACAGCGCATTGAGCATGGTCGTCTTGCCGGTGCCGGTGCCGCCCGAAATGATCGTCGTCTTGCGGGCATGCACGGCCGCCGCCAGCACTTCGGCCATGTTCTGGGTGATGGCGCCGAATTCGACCAGTTTGTGCAGACCGAGCTTGTTCTTGGAGAACTTGCGGATCGACACCAGCGGCCCATCGACCGCAACCGGGCGGATGGCCGCGTTGAAGCGCGAGCCGTCCAGCATGCGGGCATCGACCATCGGCTGCGATTCGTCGACGCGGCGACCGACCGCGGCGACGATCTTGTTGACGATGCGCAGGAGATGCGCCTCATCCTTGAACGGAATGTGTACCGGCTGCAGCTTGCCCTTCTTTTCGACAAAGCAGTTCATGTGGCCGTTGATCAGGATGTCGTTGATGTCGGGGTCCTTGAGCAGCGGCTCGAGCGGACCGAGGCCGACCATCTCGTCGACGATGTCGTCGACCAGCGCGTCAAGCTCGACGGTGTTGATCGCCATCCGCTCCTGCTTGGTCTTTTCCGACACGAAATCATGCACTTGCCGGCGCATCTCATCCTTCGGTAAACGCTCCAGCGCGACAAGATTGATCTCTTCGAGCAGCAGCCGGTGGATACGCACGCGCGCATCGAGCACCTTGTTGGCATTCTTTGCCGGCGCTGTGTCCGGCTTTGCCGGCAAAGCCTTTCGGCTGGTCGGAATGACGACGGCATGATGGGCGACCGGCGTCGTCTCAGGCGCGCGCTGCTGCGGACGCGCATCTCGGTTCTGCAGGGCGGAGAAGCGGCTGGTCATCCGGCTTTCCTCTTCAGCAATCCACGGCCCATACCAAACAGCGAGCGCGATTTCGCGCGGGTTGGGACCGCTTCTTCCGGCAGGATGATCTTCTTCAGGTCGTTGATGACATTGGCGTTCGGATCGATCTCGTGCAGCGGCACGCCGCGATCGACCGCTTCGCGCACCAGCCGGTAGTTGTTGGCGATGCCGCCGACGAAATGCTCGCCGAGAATTTCCTGGACGTCCGCCTGCTTGATGCCGTTGTCGAACATCTTCTGTTCGAAACGATTGACGATGACGTTCGGCTTCACTTCCTTGCCGGCAGTCTCGTAGACCGCCTGGATCAGCCGCTGCGTGTGGCGCAGGCACGGCACCGTCATTTCCGCGACGATGTAGAGCTTGTTGGAACCGAGCAGCACGGTTTCCGTCCATGGAAACCAGGTGCGTGGCATGTCGATGACGACATTGTCGAAATAGGCCGAGACGAGGTCCAGCATGCGCACCACGACATCGGTCTTGAACGAGCGCATCTCTGCTGGATGCGCCGGTGCCGCCAGCACGCACAGCCCGCTGGCATGCTTGGACAGCATCACGTCGAGCAGTTGGCGGTCGAGACGCTCGGGCTGGTTCTCGATCTCGGTGATGTCGAAACGCGGTTCGAGGTCGAGATATTCGGCACAGGCGCCCTGCTGGAAATTGAGATCGACGACGCAGGTCGACGCGCCGCGCGTCACCGAGTGATGCAGCTGGAACGCGGTCTGCAGCGCCAGCGTCGTGGTGCCGACGCCGCCCGCCGCAGGCATGAAGGTGTAGATCTGCGACTCGCTGTTTTCCTCGCGCCCGGGTCCCTGCAGTGCCCGCACGACAGAGCGCACCAGATCGGCGGTGGTGATCGGCTTGACCAGGAAATCCGCGACCTTGAGCTGCACGAGAATGCGCACCGCGGCCGCGTTGAACTCCTGGGTGACGACGACGACAGGAACCTTGTCCTCCAGCCGGCGCATGATGCGCTGCAGCGACTCGACCTCCTCCAGCCTTGCCGCATCCATGTCGACGATGATGGCGCCGAAGTCGGCTTCCTGGATCTCGCCGCGCAACTCGGTGACGTTCTTCTCCACTGTCGAGAGCTGTATGATCTCGGAGGCGGAAAACGCGGTGCGCGTGTCCTGCGCAAACGTCCTGTCGGTCGATACGAGCAGGATCTTCCTGGTCTTGATGCCGTTTGCCATTCTGTCAGCCTGTCAGGTCGATCGACCGTTGGATCAGTTGCCCGTGGGATCAATTGGTCGTGCTGGACTGCGACGCCTTGGCGCCGGCCGCCTGATCGGGTGTTACGGCCGCGGCACTGCCTCGTTGGGCCGGCACCAGGAGCCTGGTGTTCTGGACCCCGTATTTCCAGGGATCGACCATCTGCATGACGGTGTTGGCGGCCTGCGCATTTCCGGCGCCGGCCGTCGGCCCTTCGCTGCGCACATAGTCGTCGCTGGTGCAGCCAGCGGTAAAGCCGGCCAGCAGCAAGGCGACGCTCGATCCAAAGACCAGACGCATGGCTTCAATCCTTCGGCAGGTCGAGGAAATGCCCAGCCGAAGCGGCCGCTGCAGGTTGAGTGACGCGGCCGTCTGCCAGCGCCACGGTGCGACCGGTGTCGGCGCCCTTCACTTCCTCGGTGTTGTTGAGAAAATAATCGGCGTTGCTGGCCGGCTGCGTGCCATCTGTCGGCTCGACGAGCTTCTTCGACGGATCGACCGGCTTGACCAGATAGGGCGTTACGATGATGACGAGGTCGGTCTCGCGCCGCTGATAGGATTTCGACGAGAACAGCGCCCCAAGCACCGGCATCTTGCCGAGGCCGGGAATGCGCGACGTGGTGATGTCGTTCTGCGACTGCAGCAATCCGGCGATCATAAAGCTCTGGCCGTTCTTCAGGTCGACCGATGTCCTGGCACGGCGCACGATGAAACCGGGCACCGAAATGCTGCCTATGTTGTAGGAGGCAGACGCGTCGATCGAGGAGACTTCCGGCGCGATGTCCAGGCTGACCAGCCCGTCCTTCAGAACCGTCGGCGTGAAATCCAGGCTGACGCCGTACTTCTTGTAGCTGACCGAGATCTTGCCGTCGTCCTCGGAGACCGGGATCGGGAACTCGCCGCCGGCGAGGAAGCTCGCCGTCTGGCCGGACCGGGCGATCAGGTTCGGCTCGGCCAGCCGCCGCGCCAAACCGCGCTCTTCCAGCGCTTTGATGGCGATATCGATGGAGACGCCATTCGACAGCAGCTTGCCGATGATCTCGCCTGTTCCCGCGCCCTGTATCGATCCGGCCGGCAGCGTGACGTCGCGGCCACCCATGCCATAGGCGAAGTTGGCGGCGTATTTGGCGCCGAGATCCTGGCCCGCCTGGCGGTTGATTTCGACAAAGCGGACGTTGAGCTGGACCTGCTGCGACGACGAGATGTTGACCGAGTTGATCACCTCTTCAGTGCCGGAAAAGCGCGTCGCGATCTTGTTTGCCTTTTCGGCGGCGACCGCGTCATCGGCCTCGCCCGACAGCACGACCCGGCCATTGGCCGATCCGACCTTGATCCTGGCATCCGGCACGCTGGCGCGAATGGTGCTGGCCAGTTGGTCGGTGTCGAGCGTCACCTCGATGTCGACAGTGCCGACAAGCTGCTTTTTCTCATCGAACAGGGCAATGCCGGTGGTGCCGAGATTGTTGCCGAGCACATAGAAGGATTTGTCGGTCAGCGGATTGACGTTGGCGATCTCCGGATCGCCGATGACGATCTGGTAGAAGGCGGCACTGGTCATGATCGTCTTCGGCTTGCCCTTGGCGACCTTGATTGACGCATTCTTGGTCGACGACACATAGACGATCTCGTTGTCAGCCCTCGCCGAGGCGCCGAAGGCCAGCATCGCGGCAGCAGCCAGCGAAGACGCGACAGCCGCCGCACGCAAAACGCGCAACCGCCCCATGACCCGATATGTGAACAGCCCGAACATTGTCCCGTCCCTCACCCAGTCCCCACTGGCTTATTTCTGGTCCCGCGAAGGAACCTGGTATTCCTCGGCCTTTGTGCCGCGCGTCACGATGACGGTCTTGAACTTCGGCTTCTCCGGCTCTTTCACCACGGCATCGAACAGCGAGCCGGCAGCGGCCTGCACGTTCGAGGCGGCCGATCCACCGAACGAAGAGATGGTGGTGACGCCGCCCTTGCCGTCGCCGCCTTCGCTGGCCGAGCGCAGCGACAGCGACAGCGTACCGACAGTGCGGGCCAGCGCCACTTTCTGCGCGCCGTCGGTCGTCACCTCGATGGTCACCGAATTGGAAATCTGCGGCGTCGTCTGGCGCTCGTCGGCACCTTGCCCGACGCTCAGCACCTTGGCATCGGCAACGACAATCTCGGAGGTGACCGTCGATCCGGCCGCACCCTGTGCATTCTTGGCCACTTCCTGAATTTCGCCGGCATCGCGCGTCAGCACGACATCAACGCGGTCGCCCGGTGTGACGAAGCCGCCGACACCTGCTATCTCGTCGGTGCGGATGGTGACCGCCCGCATTCCGGGCGTCATCATGTTGGAGAGTGTCGCGCGGCCGTTCGGACCGGACAGCTTGGTCAGCAGTACCGGTTCGTTGACCTCGATCGGCGACAGCACCACGCGGCTGCCATCGGCAAGCAACGCATTGATGGTGGTGAAGGCGCCCTGCGGCACGGCCTCTTGCGACCACGGGATTTCGCTGAGCTGCGCGCGGTCGAGCGCCATGCCGTAGCGCAATGGGGCATTCGCCACCACGATGGTCTTGAACTCGACCTTCGGCACGACAGCTGCCGGAATAGACGACGTCTTCTCTTCGGAATCGGCCTTGGCCTGGCTTTTGACCCAGAAATCCGCGGCAAAGATCGAGATCGCCCCGAAAACGGCGGCGATGCCGATCATCGATATGGCCTTGCCCCTCACGCCGAAACCCCTGATGCCCGCAGTTTCTTGTTTTGTTGAGCTTAACCCTAGGCGGCATTGTTAAAGAATCAGGAATCCTGCACCGCGGTATCGGACCTATTTCCGCCGGCTTGGTTATCGAATGGTTTTGGAGTAAGAGGGGCCATATCCCCGAACGGAACAGGAACCTCGGTCGCTTGGCGCTGAAAAGCGTGGCAGTATCGCGAGGTGATTCGCAGCATCGGACTCTATGGCAGGCATGGACGATCTTTTCGGCAATGACGACAACAAGCCGCAGCCGGTTCGCGCGCCAGCGCGCCCTGCGGATCCACTGGTGGTGCAAGCCACCAAGCGTCCTGCCTCGACCAAGGACGGCAGCGAGGGCTATAGCGCCGCCGACATCGAGGTGCTGGAAGGGCTGGAGCCGGTGCGCCGACGGCCAGGCATGTATATCGGCGGCACCGACGACAAGGCGATGCACCATCTGTTCGCCGAGGTCATCGACAATTCGATGGACGAAGCGGTGGCCGGCCATGCCACCTTCATCGATGTCGAGCTCTCGGCCGATGGCTATCTCGCCGTGACCGACAATGGCCGCGGCATCCCGATCGATCCGCACCCGAAGTTCAAGAAGCCGGCGCTTGAAGTGATCATGACGACGCTGCATTCGGGCGGCAAGTTCGACTCCAAGGTTTACGAGACATCAGGCGGCCTGCATGGCGTCGGCGTGTCCGTGGTCAACGCGCTGTCGGACCATCTCGAGGTCGAGGTCGCGCGGGGACGGCAACTCTATCGGCAAAAATTCTCGCGCGGCGTTCCCGTGACCGGGCTGGAACAGTTGGGCGAGGTCCACAACCGGCGCGGCACAAAGATCCGCTTCCACCCCGACGAGCAGATTTTCGGCAAGGGCGCGGCGTTCGAACCGGCGCGGCTCTATCGCATGACGCGCTCGAAAGCCTATCTGTTCGGTGGTGTCGAGATCCGCTGGACCTGCGATCCGTCGCTGATCAAGGAAAAGGACCAGACACCGGCCAAGGCGGAATTCCATTTTCCCGGCGGCCTGAAGGACTATCTCAAGGCATCGCTCGGCGACGACTTCCAGGTGACGCGCGAAATCTTCGCCGGCAAGAGCGAGAAACAAGGCGGCCATGGGTCGCTGGAATGGGCGGTGACCTGGTTCGGCGGCGACGGCTTCATCAATTCCTACTGCAACACCATCCCGACCGGCGAAGGCGGCACACACGAGGCCGGCTTCCGCAACGTGCTGACGCGGGGCCTGCGCGCCTATGCCGATCTCGTCGGCAACAAGCGCGCCTCGATCGTCACCTCGGAAGACGTCATGATCTCGGCGGCGGGCATGCTGTCGGTGTTCATCCGCGAGCCGGAATTCGTCGGCCAGACCAAGGACAGGCTGGCGACGATCGAGGCGATCCGCATCGTCGAGACCGCGATCCGCGACCCGTTCGACCATTGGCTGGCCGACAATCCGCAGGAAGCCTCGAAGCTGCTCGAATGGGTGATCGCACGCGCCGACGAGCGCGTGCGCCGGCGCCAGGAAAAAGAGGTGTCACGCAAGAGCGCGGTGCGCAAATTGCGCCTGCCGGGCAAGCTCGCCGACTGCACGCAGAATGCCGCGGCCGGTGCCGAACTGTTCATCGTCGAAGGTGACTCCGCCGGCGGCTCTGCCAAGCAGGCGCGCGACCGCGCCAGCCAGGCCGTCCTGCCGCTGCGTGGAAAAATCCTCAACGTCGCCAGCGCCGGCAACGACAAGCTGGCGGCCAACCAGCAGATTTCGGACCTGATCCAGGCGCTCGGCTGCGGCACGCGGTCGAAATACCGCGACGAGGATTTGCGCTACGACCGCGTCATCATCATGACCGACGCCGATGTCGACGGCGCCCACATCGCCTCGCTGCTGATCACCTTCTTCTACCAGGAGATGCCGGCGCTGGTGCGCGGCGGCCACCTTTACCTGGCCGTGCCGCCGCTTTACTCGATCAGGCAAGGCGGCAAGGTCGCCTATGCCCGGGATGACGCGCACAAGGACGAGCTTATGCGCACCGAATTTACCGGGCGCGGCAAGGTCGAGCTTGGCCGCTTCAAGGGTCTGGGCGAGATGATGGCGGCCCAACTCAAGGAAACCACCATGGATCCGAGGAAGCGCACGCTGCTTCGGATCGATGTGATCGACGCCGAGGCGGCGACCAAGGACGCCGTCGATGCATTGATGGGCACCAAGCCGGAGGCCCGCTTCCGCTTCATCCAGGAACGCGCCGAATTCGCCGAGACGGAAGTGCTGGATATCTAGCCACCAGCCGGTCCATAACAAGGCTCCAGTTGCGGAGACGAGGATGTGACCTGGGCGCGGCTGAAAGGCTATTTCGAGACGAGTTTAGCCGGCTTGACGCAACCGACGCGTTCGGACTGGATTTTCTCGCTGCGCACTGTTTCGGCTGGCCTGATCGCTCTGCTAGCCGCCTATGCGCTGAAGCTCGACCATCCGCAATGGGCCATGATGACGGTGTTCATCGTCGCCCAGCCGGTTGCCGGCATGGTACTGGCGAAGGGCTTCTACCGGCTGCTCGGCACGCTGGTCGGCGGCATCGCCGCGATCGGCATCACCACCGTTTGCGGCACCAGCCCCTGGGTGCTGGTAACGGTGCTTGCCGTCTGGATCGGCATCTGTACCTTCGTCTCGTCGCTGCTGCGCAATCCGGAAGCCTATGGCGCCGCCCTCGCGGGCTACACCGCAATGATCATCGGCCTGCCCGCTTTCGGACAGCCGCATCTCGTCGTCGACCTCGCGGTCGCGCGCTGTGCCGAGATCGTGCTTGGCATTGTCTGCGCCGGCCTGACCAGCCGCCTGATCCTGCCAAAACTGGCCAGCGACGCCATCGTCTCGCGCCTGAAACGCTGCATCCTTGATCTTGCCACCTATGCCGGCGGTGCGTTCTCCGGCGGCGACCCGGCAACGCTGTCCGCGCTGCACCGAAAGCTGATCACTGATGCCCAGACGCTCGGCGAGATGCGCGCCTATGCCAGGCTCGAAGCGCCAAGCTTCGCGCCGCGCGCCCATCCAGTCCGGCGCACCATCGGACAGCTGCTCTCCGCGCTCTCGGCGGCACGCGCGCTGCATTCGCACGCCGCCCCGAAGAATGCGGCGCTCATTCCGGTGCGCTCGGAATTACAATCGCTGGTCGGCGAGCTGGCGACCAAGCCCGGCGCGCTGGACGATACGGCGCTGTGGATGGCTCGGCTCGATGCGATTGCCGGAAACGCCCGGCAAATGCCCGATACTTCGACCGACCAGGGCAATGACAGGATCGGCACTATCACCCGCCTGACCATCGCCGCCGATTTCGCCGATGCGCTCAAGCAGGTGCTGCGCGGCCTCGACGCCTTGCGCGCGCCTGCCACACGTCCGGCCCGGGGCAGCAGGCAGCCTGCGCTGGTGGTGCATCGCGATTACGCCGGCGCATCGCGTAACGCCTTGCGTGCTGCCCTTGCCACATTGCTGGTCGCGGCCTTCTGGCTGACGACGAAATGGTCGGAAGCGGCCGGTACGGTCATTCTCGTTGCTGTCGTATCGAGCCTGTTTGCTGCTCGCCCCGACCCTGTGCAGGTCGCCTGGGGTTTCTTCAAGGGAACGCTTCTGGCGCTGCCATTTGCCTTTCTCGTCGGCCAGATCGCATTGCCTGCCCTGCCCGGCTTCGGCTGGTTCATGCTGTTTGTCGTGCCCATCCTTGTACCGACGGCGCTGGCCATGGCCAATCCACGCTATGTCGGCGTGGCGACGGCCTTCGCCATCAACTTCCTTGCCTTCCTGAGCCCGCACCAGGCGATGACCTACGATCCCGGACCCTTCTTCGCCGGTTCGGCGTCGATCCTGGTCGGCATCCTGCTGGCGATCGGTGTCTTCATCGTCGTGCTGCCCGCCGATCCGTGGCTCGCGGCCAACCGCATCGTGCGCGCCATGCGCGAGGATCTGGCGCGGCTTTGCCTGCATGAGCGCGTGCCGAGACGTTCGGCCTTCGAGAGCCTCGCCTACGACCGCATCAACCAGCTGATGCCGCTGGTGCAGAATGCCGGTCAGAAGGGCGATGCGGTTCTGGGCGGCGGAGTCGCCGCCGTCACCGTGGGCCTGGAGGTCCTTCGGCTGCGCGATGCAAGCCAAAGCCATGCCATTCCATCCGAGACCGCGCTTTCGATCGCCAACTTCCTGAGGGGACTGGCGCGCGAACTGCTTTTCCGCGCCCCCAGCGATCCGCAGACCTCGACCGTCGCCGTCGCCCGGCAGTACGCAGCGAACATCGCCGAGCGAAACGGCACCAGCGAATTGCTGCAGATCGCGGCATCGCTGCGCATCATCGCCGCCGCGATGGAGGATTTCCCCGACTTTTTCGCGAGGGATAAAGGTTAAGCTGCCGCTATCGCCAGCGCGTGGCCTCGCGCGTTCTCGCGCAGCGCATCGAGATGGATCGACTTGATCAAGGCGGCAAGATCGCCTTCGGCGGATTGCCCACCCACTTCCTTGAGCATCAGCCAGCTGACCTCCTGCACACCGGCGATGCGCTTGCCGTTGGCAACCTCGCGCCAGATCTTCAGCGCACGCAGGATGATGGCATGGGTGACTGCGGCGAGTCCGGCGCTGCGGAACAGCGCCTGCAAGGCCACGTCGTGCCCACCGGCCAGCAGCGCCCTTACCCTTTGTTCGGACTGCTGGCTGAGCGCGACCAGCGCCGAGCCGAAGAAATCCACCTTGCCATGCGCGATGGTGCGGATCAGAAAGCTCGCGGTAAGGTCGCCACGCAGCCTGAGATGCTCGATCAGGGCCGCATGTTCTTCCTGGCGCGTGCCTTCGATCAGCGTCACGGAAGCCTTGACGCAGGCGTCGCGCATGACGCGGTCGGCTCGCGCCGCGCCCATCATCGCCATCACCAGTGGCGACGTTTTCAACATTTCGCCAAGCTTGACGAGCAGCATATGCCGGCAGTCGGCCGGCAGCCTGATATCCGATATCAGCGCCTCGCGCACCAGCGGCAGGTGCCCATGTCGTTCGGCCATGCGGCGGAAGCTGAGCGAGGCGATGTCGGCGCCGCTGTTGGCGAGCAGCACGGCGCAGGCGTCCGCCTCGCCGATCTCGGCGATGGCCGCCGACAGCGCCATCGAGACGAGTGGCCGCTCGGCGATCAATTTCTGTGTCGCCTTCGGACTTGAAGCCACACGGTTGATCAGGTCGGCGTCGGTGAGCAGCGGCGAGCGCGCCAACACCACGCCGGCGACTTCCGGCTGGTCGGAGGCCAGCACGCTGATGATCTGCATTGGCGCGTGGTGGCTCATCGACAGCGCCTCGGCCATCGCCAGCCGCACCTTCGACGAGGCATCGTCGAGCAACAGCGTCAGCGCCGCCTCGGCGGCGCAACGGTCCTCGAAAGGCAATTCGGAATTGATATAGGCCCGGGCCAGAGCGCTCGCCGCCGCGGCACGCTCCGACACCCTGGCCGTGTAGATCCATTTCAGGAAATGCGAAACAACAACCATGCCCGCCTGCTTACGCCCCTTGTCAGAAGCTTCTGACCCCACTGACGACCGTAGGCAGAATTGGTTTACGAACCGTTCACCATGTTCATTAACTGGCTTGCGAGCCAGATTTGCAGCGCCTATCACCGTCAAGCACCTGAGGAGAAAGAAATGGCCGGGCTTTATCTCGAAGAGTTCGTTGTCGGCCATGTCTTCCAGCACACGCTGCGCAAGACCGTTACCGAAAGCGACAACATGCTGTTTTCGGTAATGACGCTGAACCCGCAGCCGCTGCACATCGACTTCGATTTCGCCGCCAAGAGCGAATGGGGCAAGCCGCTGGTCAACTCGCTGTTCACGCTCGGCCTGATGATCGGCATTTCGGTCAATGACATCACAGTCGGCACCACGGTCGCCAATCTCGGCATGAAGGAGACCGTGTTTCCGCATCCGGTCTTCCATGGCGACACCATTCGCGTTGAGACGACAGTCATCTCGGTGCGCGAGTCCAGGTCGAAACCCGATCGCGGCATCGTCGAATTCGAGCATCGCGCCTACAACCAGCATGGCGATCTCGTCGCCAAATGCACCAGGCAAGCGATGATGCTGAAGAAGGCGATCTGACGCATGCGTTCGCTGCTGTTCATCCCTGGCGATTCCCAGAGGAAACTGGAAAAGGGTTTTGGTGTCGGCGCCGACGTGGTCATCGTCGACCTCGAGGATTCCGTGGCACCGCACAACAAGGCGCTGGCACGCGAGGTGGCGGCGCGCTTCATCCTGGAACGCAGGGCGCAAACCGGTTCAGCCATCTATGTCAGGGTCAACGACCTGTCGACCGCGCTGACGGACGACGATCTCGCCGCACTGGTTCCAGCGAAACCCGACGGCATCATGCTGCCCAAGTCGAACAGCGGCCAGGATGTGCAGCACCTGTCGGCAAAGCTCAGGGTGCGCGAGGCCGAAAACGGCTTGGCCGACGGCGCGATCAAGATCCTGCCGATCATCACAGAAACGCCGGCAGGCGTGCTGGCGGCTGCGACCTATGCCGGGACAAGCGCGCGGCTTGCCGGCCTCACCTGGGGCGCTGAAGACCTGTCGGCGGCGATCGGCGCGCGCAACGCCCGCGACGAGCATGGCCGCTACACGGACGTGTTCCGTCACGCTCGCACCATGACCATACTTGCCGCCGGTGCGGCGGAGGTCGAGGCGATCGACACCGTCTTCCCGAATTTTCGCGACATGGCGGCCTTCGAAGCGGAATGCACCGAGGCCGAGCGCGATGGCTTCACCGGCAAGATGGCGATCCACCCCGATCAGGTGCCGGTCATCAACGCCGCCTTCACGCCGTCGGTCGACGCCGTGAGACAATCGGCGGCAATCGTTGCCGCGTTCGCGGCAGCGGGAAGTCCCGGCGTCGTCAGCATCGACGGCAGGATGTTCGACCGCCCGCACCTGCGGCTAGCCGAGCGGCTTCTGGCGCGGGCAAAGGCGGCAGGTGTTTCCGCCTGAGCGCCTGCTACCAAACCAACGGGATCAGGCGGTAACGGACCCGGGCCACATAGTCGTCATAGCCGCGCAGGCCGGTGCGAAGCGTCTTCTCTTCAATGAAGGTGCGGATGGCCAGGAGAACGACGATCACGAGTACCGACGCCAGCCCCCACCAGGAACCAAGCAGAAGTGCCGTGCCGGCGAAGAAGAGGATGGCGCCGGCGTACATCGGATGGCGGACGTAGCTGTAAGGCCCCGTGGAGATCACATGTTGTCCGCGTTCATCCTGGATCTTCACCACGGGCGCCGCGAAACTGTTCTCCAGCATCGTCAGATAGCAGATCCAGATTCCGAGCAGCAGGACGAGCGCGCCGACCACCTGCACCCAGACGGGAACCACGGACCAGCCGAAACGGACGTCGAACCCCATGAATATCTGCGAACCAAAGATGGCGAACAGTAGTATGGACAGCAGGACCTTGTCGGCCGTGTCCTGATTCTTCTGGATGGGAGAACTCAGCCGCTCATTCATCAGGCCGGGATCGCGCCTTGCCAGCGCCACGCCCAAGGTGAGACTGAGCCCCACCATCCCCACCAGATAGACCCAGGCCCCCGGCCAGTGCAGCGTGCCGGCCGACAGGAAGAGCAAGGCGCCCATGGCGCCAAACCAGACGAATGTTTGAAGGACCAATTTCGCGATCATGATCGGCCTTTCATGATATCCGCTCACTTGCGCTGGCAATTTTAGACCATCGGTCTACCATACCGACCGACGGTCTGTAATTCAAGCGAGCTGTGCAGAAGGTTCATCATGCCCCGTGTCATCAAGCATCCAGAGTTCAGGCGAGAAGAACTTCTGGACCATGCCCAGACGCTTTTTCTGACGCAGGGCTATGACAAAGCGAGCCTCAACGACGTGATTGCGTCCGCCGGCGTCTCCAAGGGCGCCTTCTATCACTACTTCCCCTCCAAGGAGGCTCTTCTGGAAGCCTTGGCCGATCGCTTTGCAAGACAGGCACTGGCTGGCGTGCAAGACATAATCGACGATCCGGGCCTAGACCCGCTTGGCCGCCTGAATGGTCTGCTCAGCCAGTCGCGGCGGGCCAAGATCGAGACCGCGCCGGAAGCTTGGACTCTTTTCGAGACGATGTTTCGGCCTGAGAATCTGGTGCTTTTCCACCGTATCAATCTGGCCGCCAGCGCGTCGTTTTCACCTCTGCTGGTCAAGATCATCAGGCAAGGGATCGAAGACGGCACTTTCAGGACCTTCGATCCGGAAGGTGTTGCCGACATCGTCATGCAGTTCGGCATGGCCACGCATGACGTCGTTGCCAAGGCAATTGCCGGCGGCAGCGACGCCGACATGGAGATCGCGATCGAGGCCCTGGAGAAACGCGTCAGGCTCTACGAGATCGCTCTCGACCGCATACTGGGTCTGCCCGATGGAAGCATCCGGATCGGCGAGCCCGGCTATGTGCGCACCGTCATGACGGCCAGGCAGCGAAAGAGTGCCGGCAAGGCGCTGGCCAAGCCTGATATCTAGTCCTTGTCCCAGCGCGGCCGGCGCATCGAAAACACCTCGTCGACGCTGGCATAGTCCATATAGCCGAGACGAGCGACATTGCCGGCCTTGGTGATGTCGAACAGGCCGTCTGTCAGGAAGGCGTCGTCGATGTGCACGCCGACCACTTCACCGGCAACAATCACAGCACTCGTCGGCGATCCGTCCAGCGCCTTTGGCCGAAAAACTTCCGTCACCCTGCATTCGAGCGCAGCTGGCGCTGCCGCCACGCGCGGCGGCCCGACCAGGCGCGACGGCGCCATGGCAAGATCGGCATAGACGAACTCGTTGACGCCGCGCGGTGCGTTGACCGATGTGCGGTTCATCTTCTCCGCGAGATCGCGGCTGACGAGATTGGCGACGAACTCGCCGGTTTCCTGCGCGAAGGAGGCGCTGTCCTTCTCGCCTTCCGAGGAAAACCAGACGATGAACGGTCGCGTCGAGACGGCATTGAAGAAGGAGTATGGCGCGAGATTGACCTCGCCTGCCCCGTTCAGCGTCGAAATCCAGCCGATCGGACGCGGCGCCACGATCGCCTTCGAAGGGTCATGCTGCAGGCCGTGGCCCTTTGAGGGTTCGTAGAACATTCAGCCAGCCCACGGCCCCGAATAGTCACTGTACAGCTTTGCCGGATCGGGCCGGGGCCGCTCCGGCGCCGGGCCGGCATAGGAGCCGATATGGATGAAGCCGACGACGCGCTCCTGCGGCGCCAGCCCCAGCAGCGTCCTGCCCTCCGGCACATCCGAATACCAGTTGCTGATCATGTTGGTGCCATAGCCCAGCGCATTCGCTGCTATCATCAGGTTCATCGCCGCCATGCCGCCCGACAGGAACATTTCCCATTGCGGGATTTTGGGATTCTCCCGGGGGATAGATACGACGCCGATCACCAGCGGCGCGCGTGAGAACCGCGCCAGTTCCTGATTGCGGCGGCCTTCCGGCAATGGGCCCTCCCGCTGCTCTGCAAGCGCTGCCAGTTGCCTGCCGATCTCGGCGCGGGCGTCGCCACGGTAGACGATGAAGCGCCAGGGCTCCAATCGGCCATGGTCGGGCACCCGCGAAGCAGCAGTGATCATCGTCGCGACCTCCGCATCGCTCGGCGCCGGCTGCTTCAGATCGGGGATCGGAGCGGAGTTTCGGGTCAGCAGGAAATCGATGATCGGCGACGCCATGGGCGCAAGTCTCCTGAACATTCTGTTTTGAGCTGAAGCGCACCATCGGGAATTCGGGCGGCTCGGGCATTGGCGCGGGATACGCCGGACGGAAGAGTCGTATCGGACTCTTAAGCCTTGAAATTGCCACCGCCATGGGCTTCAACGCAAGGCATGTTTGAGGGGACTGTCCGTCTTTTCCTGATCTGGCTCGGCGCCCTGCTGTTCATGGCGCCGGTTTCGTACGCCATGGCGCAGAACGTCGACGGTGTCAGCGACCTGAAGCTTCCGGGAATTTCGAGCTACGCGACGCCGAAAGGCGAGACGTCACTGGCACTAAGCGGCGGCGGCGGCGCCATCACATTGTCCGCCCAGTTGACCGACAAGGGTTCCGACATCACGCGCGGCATCGTCTGGCGGGTTTTCAAGCCCGAAGCCGTCAACGGCAAATTGCCGATGGTCGCCTCCTCCCATGGCGGCACCGCCGTCTTCCAGCTCGAGCCTGGCAGCTATCTGGTTCACGCCTCCTACGGCCGGGCCGGCGCCACCAAGCGCATCACTGTCGGCAAGGACGCCAAGCGCGAAAGCCTCGTGCTCGACGCCGGCGGCCTCAAGCTCGACGCCGTGCTGTCCGGCGGCGTGCGCATTCCACCGAAGAAGCTGCGCTTTTCGATCTACGAGGGCACCGCCGAGGCCAATGGCGACCGCGCGCTGATCATTCCCGATGTCGAGCCCAACAGTGTCGTGCGGCTCAACGCCGGCATCTACCATGTCGTCTCGACCTATGGCGCGGTCAACGCGGTCATCCGCTCCGACATCCGCGTCGAGGCCGGCAAGCTGACCGAAGCCACCGTCGAGCACCACGCCGCCGAGATCACGATGAAGCTGGTGCGTGAGACCGGTGGCGAGGCGATCGCCGATACGTCCTGGTCGCTGCTCAATGAGTCCGGCGATCCGATCAAGGAAACCGTCGGCGCCTTCGCCTCTATGGTGCTGGCCGAGGGCGACTACACCATCATCGCCAAGAACCGCGACCGCATCTATCAGAAGGATTTTACGGTCGTGGCCGGGCAGAACCAGGAAATCGAGGTTCTGGCCACCGAGGCCGCGGCGATGGATCCCGAAGAAGGTGCTGATTAGACCAGACTGCAGTTCGCAATCCCTACCAGAGGAATCAGGTGTCTGCTTCATCCTCTGAACTGGCCGGATAATCCTGTCCGCCGTAGAGCACACGCAGGATGACCACGGTGTCACCGTTGACCCGGAAAACGATAGATACGCGGCGTTCAAAACCGACGATGCGGACGCCGGGGCCAACAGCGTCGCGCACGGTCCCGCGCTCCGGGAAGGTGGACAGCGCCATACACGCGGCCTCTATGCGGTTGACATAGTCGCCGGCACGCCGATTCCCGCTGTCGTTTTCGATGTAATTGTAGATGGCGAAGAGGTCGGCTTGAGCCGCTGGCCTGAAGACGACCTTATGCGTCACGCTTAGAGGCCTTCATGCGGTCCGCATGATGGGCGCGCAACGCTTTGAAGACGTCTTCTGCCGGGATGTCCGGACGCGGGTCGTCAAGGGCTTCCTGGACCTTGGCGTGCATAACAGCGGTGATGATCTGCTCCTCGCGATCGAGGGCGCGTAGCGCCGCGCGCATGACTTCGCTGGCGGAATCGTAGGCGCCCGAGGCCAGACGTGCGTCGACGCTGCTCTGCTGGCGGCCGAGGGTCACGGTGATTGGTTTGCTGGTTCTCATGGCAAGTTCGTTTCTTGCCTCCTTATAGCACCGCAACGTTACAGTGTCATACTATTTTCTGAACGGACGGTCGAGTCTCGGCCCCTCGTGAGCCGGACGTTTGTTGCCTCAAGCAGCCAGCTTGGTCCGCGCCGGCAGGAACGGAATCCGGCGGCGCCTCACGACTGGCGCAAGGTCGAACACGCCGCGATAAAGGCGGTCGAGCAACGCCTTGCGGTCGCGCAATGGCTCCAGTTCGCTCCAGCTCAGCATCTTGCCGACACGCACGTCGATCGCCTTGCCGGACAACCGCGCGAATTCGTGGATGAGCAGCGACGTGCGCAATGTCACCGAGGCCTTGCCGATGAATTTCGCCACCCGGCCGTCGCTCTCAGCCATGTTCATCGGGCCGCTGACCAGATGGAACGCCCTGCCGTTCTGCCCGGAAAAATGCATCGGGATGACCGACGCTTTGGCCTCCTGGACGAGACGGGCCGGAAACATCTTCCACGGCAGGTCGCGCGCCCGGCCAAAACCTTTTGGCGCGGTGGCGACACCGCCGGCCGGAAACACCACGATGGTGACGCCCTCCTTCAGCAGCCGCACCGCTTCATGGCGCACGGCCATGTTGTTCTTCAGCGCGTCCTTGGTCTCGGAAAAGTCGATCGGCAGCGAGTAGGGCTCCATCTCGCGGATCTTGAGCAGGTCCTTGTGGATCATCACCCGGAACGGCCGTCCGAGCTGCTCGGCCAGCGACAGCACGGCAATGCCGTCACCGATGCCGAACGGATGATTGGCGACGATCACCAGCGGCGTATCAGGCAATTGCGCTGGCGGCCACTGATCTGCCGTCCGCACGCGGACGTCGATCAGGTCGAGCATGCGGCTGAACACACGCTCGCCGGTCGGCACGACCTGACGGCGCCAAAAATCGTAAAGCGCGGTGTAGCGGTCGCGGCCCGACAGGCCTTCGATCGAATGGATGAACCAGCGCGTCAGCGCCGGCTGGCGCGGATTGGCATAGGAAAGCTCGGGAAAGGGTCGTTCGCGCGATTTCAGCTTGAGCATAGGGGTTCGTTACAAGGTCGGCGTGACAAGGATATGAAAATGGCGGTGGATCGCTCCACCGCCATTTGGCCGAAAAACTATGCCGATCAGGCAGCGCGTTTGCGCCTGCGGTCGGGCGTGACGGCTTCTTCGGTCAATTGCGCGATCGCCTGGTCAAGGCCAAGCGATTCCTGGTCGCGTGAGCCCAGCCGGCGCATGTTGACCGTCTGCTCTTCCGCCTCGCGCTTGCCGCAGACGAGGATGACCGGAACCTTGGCCAGCGAGTGTTCGCGGACCTTGTAGTTGATCTTCTCGTTGCGCAAATCCGCTTCCGCCAACAGCCCGGCGGCCTTCAGCTTTGCCACCACCTCGGTCGCATAGCCGTCGGCATCCGAGGTGATCGTCGCCACCACCACCTGCAGCGGCGCGAACCACAGCGGGAAATGGCCGGAATAGTTCTCGATCAGGATGCCGAGGAAGCGCTCCATCGAACCGCAGATGGCGCGGTGCACCATCACAGGCTGCTTCTTCTCGGAATCGGAGCCGATATAGAAGGCGCCGAACCGTTCCGGCAGGTTGAAGTCGACCTGCGTCGTGCCGCACTGCCATTCGCGGCCGATGGCATCCTTGAGCACATATTCGAATTTCGGTCCGTAGAAGGCGCCCTCGCCCGGATTGATCGAGGTCTTGATGCGATTGCCGGATCGTGTCCTGATCGTCTCCAGCACGCTGCCCATGATTGCTTCGGCGTGATCCCAGGCTTCGTCGGTACCGACGCGTTTGTCGGGCCGCGTCGAAAGCTTGACGCTGATTTCGTCAAAACCGAAATCAGCATAGGTCGACAGGATCAGGTCGTTGATGCGCAGGCACTCCGCGGCCAGCTGCTCCTCGGTGCAGAAGATGTGCGCATCGTCCTGCGTGAAGCCGCGCACACGCATCAGCCCGTGCAGCGCGCCCGACGGCTCGTAGCGATGCACATTGCCGAATTCCGCAAGCTTCACGGGTAGATCGCGATAGGACTTCAACCCATGCTTGAAAATCTGCACATGGCCCGGACAGTTCATCGGCTTCAACGCGAAGACCCGGTCGTCATCGGTGTCGTCGCCGGCGACCGTCACCTTGAACATGGCGTCGCGATACCAGCCCCAATGGCCTGACGTCTCCCACAGGCTCTTGTCGAGCACCTGCGGCGCGTTGACCTCCTGATAGCCCTGCTCATCGAGGCGGCGGCGCATGTAGTTGACCAGGTTCTGGAACATCTTCCAGCCCTTGGCATGCCAGAAGACGACGCCCGGTCCCTCTTCCTGGAAATGGAACAGGTCCATCTCGCGGCCGATCTTCCTATGGTCGCGCTTCTCGGCCTCCTCCAGCATCATCTGGTAGGCTTCGAGCTGCGCCTGGTCGGCCCAGGCCGTGCCGTAGATGCGGGTCAGCATCGGGTTGTTCGAATCCCCGCGCCAATAGGCGCCGGCCACCTTCATGAGTTTGAAGGCATTGCCGATCTGCCCGGTCGAGGCCATGTGCGGGCCACGGCAGAGGTCGAACCAGTCGCCCTGCGCATAGATCTTGAGATCCTGATCCTCAGGAATGGCGTCGATCAGCTCCAGCTTGTAGCGCTCGCCCTTGTCGGCAAAGACTTTTTTCGCCCTGTCGCGCGACCAGACTTCCCTGGTGAACGGCTTGTTGCGCGCGATGATCTCGCGCATCTTCTTCTCGATCACCGGAAAATCGTCAGGCGTGAACGGCTCGTTACGGGCGAAGTCGTAGTAGAACCCGTTCTCGATCACCGGCCCGATGGTCACCTGCGTTCCCGGCCACAATTCCTGCACGGCTTCCGCCAGCACATGGGCCGCGTCGTGGCGGATCAGCTCCAGCGCGCGCGGGTCGTCGCGGGTGACGATCTCGACCTTGCCGGACTTGCCGAGCGGATCGCTGAGATCGCGAACCGTGCCGTCGATCGCATAGGCGACCGCCTTCTTGGCCAGCGATTTCGAGATCGATTCGGCGAGGCCGGCACCGGTCATCGCCGCGTCGTATTCGCGGACGGAGCCATCGGGAAATGTCAGGGAAACGGAATTCAGCATATATATCTCCTATCCAGTCCCGCAAACGAGCGCGGGTGGTTGAAATGCATGTCGCCCAAAAGTGTATGGCGGTTTTGGGTTACGACATGCATAGGGAAAAGCCGGATGCGTCCGGCAGCGGCTGTCTTTTATGGACAGATTCCGCCTCCGTAAAGCCCGGCTCAAATTCAGCGTTCATTTGATGAGGAGCGGCAGGTCCTTCAGGAACGCGGCCCGGGTCTTGAGGCCCTTGGGCATGTCGGTGCGGTTGGTGTCGACGACAAGCCGCGCAAAGACGATCTGGCGGCCATCCTTTTGCGCCCAGCCGACGAACCAGCCGAGCGAACGCTTGTCCTGAACCTTGTCGACGTCGTTGCGCAGCCTGGTGCTTCCGGTCTTGCCTTGCACCGTCCAGCCTCCGGCCTGGAAGGTCGGGATGATGGCTGATGTCATGTCGTAAGCCCTGGCCGAGACAGGCAGCTTGCGGGCCAGCAGCTTGCGCAGGAATTCGACCTGCTCGACCGGCGTGATCTTGAGCGAGGAATTCACCCAGGACTTGGTCAAACCATCATTCTTGCCGGGATTGCCGGAAACATCGGCGTTGCCGTAGTCGAATTTCGAGACATAACCGGCAAAACTCTCAGACCCAAGCCGGCGGGTGATTTCCCGGGAAAACCACAGGATCGAATCTCGCTCCCAGACCACCGGATCGACGGTCTTCTGATCCCGCTTCACCGCGTTGAATTCAGGCTTGTAATCCCAGCTCGGCGTGTGCTCGTCGCTCAGGATCCCGCTGTCATAGCCGATCAGCGACAACGGCACCTTGAACGTCGAAGCCGGGCTGAACCGCTCGTCGCACACCCCGTCCTGGTAGAGCGTCTTGCCGCTCGCCGCATCGGCGATCACGGTGCACTGCAAATTCCCAAGCGGCGCCGATTGCGCGCGCAGCGGAAATCCCAGCAGCCAGGCGAGCAGGAACAGTATCCCGGCAAAGATGAAGGGAAGACGGTCGAAATTGCGCATTTTCTGCTCGCTCCAGAAGGGGGTTCGCGAGCGGCTTAGCGAGGTCTCTTGTCTCGATTTTGTCTCAAATGCGCAGTCTTTGTGCAGGCTGTTGTTAACCCTACCGGTTCGTAAACGGGCAGAGCCGGCGGGACCTGACTGACGCGATCACCCCTGCGCTTCGCCGCGCTTGCTGCCGATCCGCCAGTACCGCCATGGCGTGAACCAGACATAACGATCCTCCAGCACCTCCGGCACGAGGTCTATGCCATGCGTGCCGAATGGCCCGCAGCGCAGCACCCGGAAAAATCCCATCCAACCGCCCGCCCACAGGCCATGGCGGGCGATCGCCTCATGGGCATATTCCGAACAGGTCGGCAGATGCCGGCAGGAATTGCCGACAAAGCCCGACAATGTCAGCTGGTAGAGGCGCACGAGCGACGTGCCGAGGAGACGGCCCGGCGTCTTGCGCCATGGACCGGGCCAGTTACGGCCGCGTTTCGGCGGCCGGGCGATATGCGCATGCCCATGCTGGTCGCGCACCACAGTCTCCGTTTCGCGTTTCCCACGCGATAGATGTGGGCTTCTACTGGAGAACGCAATCCCCGCGCCCTGCATGGCCCCACCGTCACGGACGGAAACGGCGAAACGGCTGCCAGTCAGCCGAAGCCACCCACCGGCCACGACTGGTCGGCTCTTCGTAACGCTTTCATGCTGTCTTCTGTCACGCCATTGAAACGTTGCGATCCGCATGACATCGCCAAAGATGCTCAGCAACTGGATCATGGTCGGTCTCCTTTGATGCGATTAGACGGCCGCTGGCCTTCGCCTTCAAACGAGTATAATTTCCACTTCGGATAATCCTGGGTTATGCGAAATGAAGCGTGGGCGCCTGCCGCTGACGGCATTGAGGAGCTTCGAGGCGGCGGGCCGGCATCTGAGCTTCAGCCGGGCCGCCGAGGAGCTTTTCGTCTCGCAGGCGGCGATCAGCCGGCAGATCCGGGAACTCGAAATCTTCCTGCGCCAACCCTTGTTCGAACGTCACCATCGCCGTGTCGAGCTGACCGACACCGGACGGCGTCTGCTGGATCAGCTTGTCAGAAGTTTCGACGCTATCGATACCTTGCTTGGGGAACTGGTGGCGACACCGGCGCAGTCCGTGGTGCGTGTCAGTGTCGAGCCATCGCTTGCATCCGTGTGGCTGGTGCCACGGCTCAACCGGTTTCGCCAATTGCGGCCTGACATCGACATCTCGCTCGAGGTCGATCCAAGGCTGATCGAGTTCCGCAGCGATCAGCCGGAGCTTGCCTTGCGCTTCAGCGCGCATGCCACCTCGTGGCCGCGCAGCCAGGCTGAGCGGCTTGCCTCGACGGTCGATTCGCCGGTCCTGTCGCCGGCGCTGCTTACTTCTGGCCCCGCCCTCAGGAAGCCGATCGATCTTGGCCGCTACACGCTTTTGCACGAGGAGAACCGCCAGGGCTGGGCGCGCTGGTTCGAAGCAGCTGGAGTGCCGGCTGACGCCGTGCCGGCGCGCGGGCCGATGCTGGCGGATGCGTCGCTTTCAAAGCAGGCCGCCCTGCTCGGACATGGCGTGGCCTTGGGCGATCTCTTGCAGATCGGCGGAGAAATCGCGTCCGGCGCGCTGGTCAAGCCGTTCGACATCGACGTCGCATCCGGCGCCTATTGGCTGGTGGCCAGAAGCTTGCGCGATCTGTCGGAGCCGGCCGCCGCGTTCGCGGACTGGGTACGCGGCGAATTTGCCGAAAGCAGACGTGCATTGTAAACGGTCGGTTGCCGGCCCTCAGACTTCGGCGCGCTTCTCGATCTGGCCGATGGCGTCGACCACGGCGTCGAAAGTCAGCATGGTCGAGGCATGACGGGCCTTGTAATCGCGCACCGGCTCCAGATATCTGAGGTCCGCGAAGCGACCGTCCGGCGGGGCGCCATTTTCCTTGAGCATCTTCAGCATGGTGTCGCGCACCGCGCGCAATTCCTCGGCGCTCGCGCCGACGACATGTTGCGCCATGATCGATGACGACGCCTGGCCGAGCGCGCAGGCCTTCACATCATGGGCAAAGTCGGTGACCACGCCGTCCTGCATCTTGAGGTCGACGGTGACCGTGGAACCGCATAGCTTGGAGTGCGCCTTGGCGGTTGCGTCAGGATGATCGAGCCGGCCGATGCGGCCAATGTTCCCGGCAAAACCGAGAATTTTCGCGTTGTAGACCTCGTTTATCATTATTTTCCAATCCGTCGCCGCCAAGCGAACAGCGATTGCCGCTGTCGTGTCTTCCTTTCGCTCGCTATGACCTTATATAATGCTGGCAGTCCGGTATCGACAAGAAGACGAAAGCCAATGTCCTTGCCGGGAAGTTCACGCCGCTTACGGGCTGGAAACGGGGCGAGTTTCCGACACCGAAAGGTCGTGGTCCGTTCAACTCGTTCCTCCGCCGAGAGGGACTACGGGAGACGCCTTTATGGATGCCGTCATCAAGAAGCTCATGCCACAGTCAGCCTATATGGAAAAGCCGGTCACCGACCGGCCGAGCGAAGCCGAAGTCGAAGCCGCCGTGCGCACGCTTTTGCGCTGGACCGGCGACAATCCGGACCGCGAGGGGCTGGTCGACACGCCGAAGCGGGTGGCAAAGGCCTACCGCGAAATGTTCGGTGGATACGACATGTGCCCGGCCGACGAGCTCGGCCGCACCTTCGAGGAGGTCGCCGGCTACGATGATCTGGTCATCGTCAAGGACATAACATTCCATTCACATTGCGAGCACCATATGGTGCCGATCATCGGCAAGGCGCATGTCGGCTATCTTCCGGACGGCAAGGTCGTCGGCCTGTCCAAGATCGCCCGCGTCGTCGATATCTTCGCCCACCGCCTGCAGACCCAGGAGGCGCTGACGGCGCAGATCGCCGGCGTCATCCAGGACGTGCTCAATCCACGCGGCGTCGCCGTCATGATCGAGGCCGAGCACATGTGCATGGCCATGCGCGGCATCCGCAAGCAGGGTTCAACCACGCTGACCTCGACCTTCACCGGCGTTTTCAAGGACACGCCCGAAGAGCAGGTCCGTTTCGTCACCATGGTGCGCGGCGGCGGGGTCTGATCGGCCCTCGCCGGCCATCAAAACAAGGACCGGCGATGTCGGCACTGGAATTTCCAAAAGCTCCGTCAGACAAGAAAGCGCTTGAGGAAGGCGCGGTGTTTTCGCCGCGCTTCGATGCAGCCGGGCTGGTCACGGTCGTCGTCACCGATGCCGGAGACGGCATGCTGTTGATGGTTGCGCATATGAATGCGCAAGCACTGGCGCTGACGCTGGAGACCGGCATCGCCCACTACTGGTCGCGCTCGCGTAGCGCGCTTTGGAAAAAGGGCGAAACATCAGGCAATTTTCAGCATGTCGTCGAGATGCTCACGGATTGTGACCAGGACGCCATATGGTTGCGCGTCAAAGTGTTGGGCCACGACGCAACCTGTCACACTGGCCGGCGTTCATGCTTTTATCGGACGGTGGGGCTGATTGATGGCAAGGGGACGCTTGCCGTCGACGGCAGCAAGCCGCTGTTCGATGCGGAAAAAACGTATCGGAAACCACTAGCTTGAACCTTCTGCCTGACACCGACCACACAGATTCATCATTTCGATACGGCCCGCTCGTATAGTAGCCGTGGGACAAAGGGAGATCATGATGCTCGAGTGGGCGTCATTGCGTAACAGACCAGATGTCAGGGAGGCCAACGGCCTGTCCTCGTCAGGCGGCGCGTCCGAAACGAACTCCCAGAAGAAAACAGGCATTTCGCTCGCCTTGGGTGGCGGTTGCGCCCGCGGCTGGGCGCATATAGGCGTGCTGCGCGCGCTCGACGAGGCCGGCATCGAAGTATCGATGATCGCCGGCACCTCGATCGGCGCGCTGGTCGGCGGCTGCTATCTCGCCGGTAAACTGGACGAACTGGAAGAATTCGCCCGCAGCCTGACCAAGCGCCGCATCTTCGGCCTGCTCGATCTCAATTTGCGCGGCAGCGGCCTGTTCGGCGGCATGAAGCTCGATGCAAGGCTGCGCGAGCACATGGCCGGCATTCGTTTTGAGGACCTGACCAAACCGTTCGTGGCGGTCACCTCCGAAATCCGCACCGGCCACGAAATCTGGCTGTCGAGCGGCTCATTGATCACCGCCATGCGCGCTTCCTATGCGCTGCCCGGCGTGTTCGAGCCGGTGAATTGCAATGGCCGCGTGCTGGTCGACGGCGCGCTGGTCAACCCCGTACCGGTTTCGGTCTGCCGCGCGTACGAGCAGCCGCTCGTCGTGGCGGTCAACCTTCACTATGATCTGTTCGGCCGTGCCGCGGTGATAAAACACAGCGCCGGCGAACTGGTCATCGAAAAGGACGCACCAAGGCCCGGCAAGGTCGACGCCGAGCACCAGTCGCATCAGACGCGGCTCGGCATTACCGGCGTCATGGTCGAGGCCTTCAACATCATCCAGGACCGCATTTCGCGTGCCAGGCTTGCCGGCGACCCGCCCGATATGTCGCTGCAGCCGAAGCTCAGCCATATCGGCCTGACCGAGTTCCACCGCGCCGACGAGGCGATCAACATCGGCTATCAGGCGACGATGGCCCAGATCGGCGAGTTGACCCGGCTGCAGACCGTTCTCGCCTGATGCGTGTCGCTGAAAAGTGGTCTCCGGCGTATTGGGACGACACATGCATAAAAACAAGACCTGAAAGCGCGTAGCCTGAACTGCCTCCAGGCGATTACGCCCGCGCCGCGTCGGTGATGCGAAACTGAACGGTGCGGTTGCCATTCCAGTAATTGCCCGACAGCGAACCGGCGACGTGGATCGTCTTGCCCCGGTTCTTGAACAGAAATTCGCCAAGCGCGGTATCGACGGCGCGAAAGGCGATCGCCTGGATGCGGCCGCCGCTTTCCGATTGCAGCTCCACGCGGATGTGGTTGGTGCCGACCGGCCGCGCATCGGCTAGTCGGTGGCGCGGCAGCGCGAAAACGGGGGCAGCGTGCCCGGCACCGAAGGGTCCGGCCTTCTCCAGCGCATCGAGCAGGCTGAGCGTCGCGCCTTCAGCGGCAAGCGCACCGTCTATGGCCAGGCTTTCCTCGCCCTGCAGGCGGAACACGTCGGCTGCCGCCCGCTCTTCGAAAAACGCCCTGAGCTCACCAAGCTTCGCCCGCTCGACGGTGATGCCCGCCGCCATGCCATGGCCGCCGCCCTTGACGATCAGCCCCGCAACGGCCGCCTCGCGCACCAGCCGGCCGAGGTCGAAACCCGAGACCGAGCGGCCCGAACCGGTGCCGATGCCCACAGTGTTGAAGGCGATGGCGAAGGCCGGCCGGCGGGCGTGGTCCTTCAATCGCGAAGCGAGCAGGCCGACAATACCCGGATGCCAGCTGTTGCTGGCGGTGACGACGATAGCCGGGCCATTGCCGCCGGCAAGCTCTGCATCGGCCTCGGCGCGCGCCGCCGCGAGCATCTCCTGCTCCATCAACTGCCGTTCCTGGTTGAGCCGGTCGAGCGTCTCGGCAATGGTGCGCGCCTCCACCGGGTCGTCGGTCGCAAGCAACCGGCTGCCAAGTGCGGCATCGCCGATGCGTCCGCCGGCATTGATGCGCGGACCGATCAGATAGGCCAGATGGAAAGTGCTGATCGGCTCGCCGATGCGCGACACCCGTGCCAGTGCCGCCAGCCCTTCATTCTTCTGCTGGCGCGCCATCTGCAGCCCCTTGACCACGAAGGCACGGTTGACGCCGGTCAGTGGCACCACGTCACAAACAGTGGCCAATGCCACGATATCGAGCAGCGAAAGCAGGTCTGGCGGCGTAGCATCGGGCATGCGGCTACGCAGGATCCTGGCCGTCTGCACAAGGGCGAGGAAGACCACGCCGGCGGCACAGAGATGGCCCTGCCCGGAAAGGTCGTCGTCGCGATTGGGATTGACGACAGCGATTGCCGCCGGCAAGGCACCGCCGACCTGGTGGTGGTCGAGCACCACGACGTCGGCCCCGGCCTCGTTGGCGGCATCGATGGAAACGGCGCTGTTGGTGCCGCAATCGACAGTGACGATCAGTGTCGCACCACGCGAAACAAGTTCGCGCATGGCGTCGGGGTTGGGGCCATAGCCCTCGAAAATACGGTCCGGGATGTAGATTTCCGACGGCACCGAGAAATGCGTGAGGAACCGCTTCAGCAACGCCGACGAGGCGGCGCCGTCGACATCATAGTCGCCGAAGATCGCCACCTTTTCCCTGGCCATCACTGCGGCGGCGATGCGGGCCGCCGCCCTGTCCATGTCGGTCAGCGATGCCGGATCCGGCAGAAGATCGCGGATCGTCGGGTCGAGAAACCGCTCGGTTTGTTCGGCGGTGACACCACGGCCGGCAAGCACCCGCGCGACGATGTCGGGCACGCCATGGCCTTGCGCGATGGCGAGCGCAATCATGTCCTGGCGTTCTGTCAGCCGATGTTCCCAGGAAACCCCTGATACCGACTGCCTGACATCGAGGAAGAGGCGTTTTTCGCCGGTCATACGCTTTGCCAACTCATCGTTGGCCGCACGACAATGCATGCCGCCCATAAGTGCGCAGCGGTTTTGAGGCCACGACCCGCATTGGCAACAATTTCAAGCGCGTCACGTTCACGCGACGCTCTATAGGCCAAAGGCGGGCAAAGCCATGCGATTCACGGGTGTGCGCCGTCCCGGAATAGGTCAAGAAAACTGCGCTTTCCGCTTTTCAGCCTGTCGCCTAAGCCATTCGTCGGCCGCATCGCCCATCGTCTTTTCCACACCGTCCTTGAGCCAGGCCATGAAAGGCCGGTCGAACATGAATGCGTTGCCGCATTCCCGGATGAGAAAGCGACGCACATTCTGGGTGTTGCGATAGGACTTTGTGATGGCGGTGGCACGCGAAATCGGATCCGCATGCCAGTCGAACGGTTTCATCGTCAAATCCCTGCAGCCATCATCGGATGCGCCCGAATGGCTAACAATTGCAAGGCGGCTTCGCAAGCGAGCGTCAGAACTTATCCAGATCCTGATGGCGGGCCTTGATCTCGCGCACCGTCCGCGACGACGAGCGCAGCACGATCGTGTGGGTGGTGATGTAATTGTGGCCGAACTTGACGCCAGCCAGCATGTTGCCGTCGGTGACACCGGTGGCCGCGAACAACACATCGCCGCGCGCCATGTCCTCCGTCCGATAGACCCGTTTCGGATTGGAAATACCCATCTTTGCCGCGCGAGCAACCTTTTCCGCCGTGTCGAGGATCAGTCTGCCCTGCATCTGGCCGCCGGTGCAGCGCAGCGCGGCAGCGGCCAGCACGCCCTCGGGTGCTCCGCCAGTGCCCAGATAAATATCGATGCCGGTTTCTTCCGGGTCCGTGGTGTGGATGACGCCGGCGACATCGCCATCGCCGATCAGCCGGATCGCGGCCCCCGTGGCGCGCACGGCATCGATCAGCTTGGCATGGCGCGGCCGGTCGAGAATGCAGGTGGTGATTTCCGATACAGCGACGCCCTTGGCCCGAGCGAGGCTGGCGATGTTCTCAGCCGCCGAGGCGTCGATGTCGATGACGCCGTCCGCATAGCCCGGACCGATGGCGATCTTGTCCATGTAGACGTCCGGCGCGAACAGCAGGCTGCCCTTTTCGGCGATCGCGATGACCGCGAGTGCATTGGGCAGGTTCTTGGCGCAAATCGTCGTGCCTTCGAGCGGATCGAGCGCGATATCGACGGCCGGACCTTTGCCAGTGCCGACTTCCTCGCCGATGTAGAGCATCGGCGCCTCATCCCGTTCGCCTTCGCCGATCACCACCGTGCCCTTGATGGAAAGCCGGTTGAGCTCCTGGCGCATGGCATCCACGGCTACCTGGTCGGCCGCCTTTTCGTCGCCGCGCCCGCGCAGCCTGGCGGCCGCGACGGCGGCTCGTTCGGTGACGCGCACCAGTTCCATGGTGAGTATCCGGTCAAGGCCGGCGACGATGTTCTGGGCCACATTCATCTGGTGATTTCCTCGTTGGCAATGCGGCCCCCGCCGGAGGCGGGCCTGTTTTGTCAAACGAGCATGACAACGGCAAGACCTGCGGAAGATTTTATCGAATAGTCAGCAATATCAATCGATTAAACCGCATTTTTGAAACAAGGCCAGCCGGCCGCAATGAACCGGGCCGGCCTTGAAAAGCGAAAGTTAGACCTCTTTGGCGCTAGAAAACCGCAAGATATTTGAGCAGCGAAATGATGCCGATTATGAGGACGATAACCTGCACGATCTGCCTCATCCGGCCGTCGAGCGGCAGGCGCTGAACAAGATAGAGAACGAGGATGATGACGAGGAATGTGATCAGGATGCTAATCAAGGCGGATGAAGCCACAGTGCCCTCCTTAAAAATGATGTGCTGAAACAAGGAAACGAGCCGGCAAACCCGGCCCTATCGCGCCGTGGTCAATACCAGCGGCGCGACGTATCGTTCGTCGACTGACCTATGGCGAAACCGGCCATAAAGCCGAGCAAACCGATCACGCCGACCAGGGCAGTCGTCGTACCGGGGTTTTCGCGCGCTACTTCCGAGACGGACTGAGCCTGGCTGCGCAGTTGTTGCGCCGTACGCGAAGCGCGGCTCGCGGCCGTGTCGTACAACTCGGACGCCTGTTCGCTGGCGTCATCGAGCATTTCCGCGCCCCGCGCCGAAATGCTCTTGTTGATCTTGGTGATCTCCTTGCGCAAATCGGCAATCTGCTTTTCCAGCGTCTTCTGGATGTCGTCGATATTAGGGGTGTCGGACTTGTTGGCATCGGCCATGAAGCGGTTCCTCTGGTTGCTGACCAAGAGAACGGCGACGACACCAATTCGTTCCCGTGTGGCGGCTGTCCCCACCAGACCGGACCTCAATGCCTGCGGGATTCCTGTCCCGCAGGGCCTATCGGGCAAAAGCTACCCTGCCCGCTCGATGCGGATGACCTGCGGCTTGTCGGTCAGATGGCCATCCTTGGTGATGCCGTCGACGGCCTTGCGCACAGCGGCCTCGGTCGTCTCGTGGGTGACGAGGATCACCGTTTTTTGTGCCGCCGCTTCGCCGTTGACCGCGTGCTGGACGATCGATTCCAGCGAAATATCGCTGTCGGCCATGCGCTTGGCTATTGCCGCGAACACACCGATGCGGTCATGCACGGTCAGCCGGATGAAGTAGCCGCCGGCATGGCTGCGCATCTGCGCCTTCTTGTAGGGTTTCAGCTCCTTCGCCGGCCGTCCGAAGACCGGACCATGCTGGAATCCTGGCCGGCTCTTGGCGATGTCGGCGATGTCGCCGATGACGGCCGAGGCGGTGGCGTTGCCGCCGGCACCGGGGCCTGATAGCAGCAGTTCGCCCAGAATGTCGGTCTCGATCGCCACCGCATTGGTGACGCCATGCACCTGCGCGATGACCGATGCGGTCGGCACCATCGTCGGATGCACGCGCTGCTCGATGCCGCTCTCGGTGCGCTGGGCGACACCCAGCAACTTGATCCGGTAGCCAAGATCGGCGGCCGCGCGGATGTCGGCCTGGGTGATGTTGGAGATGCCCTCCATGTAGATGTCATTGGCGGCGATCCTGGTGCCAAAGGCAAGGCTGGTCAGGATCGACAGCTTGTGCGCGGTGTCGTGGCCCTCGATGTCGAAGGTCGGATCGGCTTCGGCATAGCCCAGCCGCTGCGCGTCCTTCAGGCAAGCATCAAACGAGATGCCCTCGGCCTCCATGCGCGTCAGGATGTAGTTGCAGGTGCCGTTGAGGATGCCGAACACGCGGGTGACCGAATTGCCGGCCATCGCCTCGCGCATGGTCTTGATGACGGGAATGCCGCCCGCCACTGCCGCCTCGTAGTTGAGCAGCACGCCCTTCTTCTCGGCGATTTCGGCCAGCGCAACGCCATGCTTGGCCAGCAGCGCCTTGTTGGCAGTGACGACATGACGGCCGGCTTCGAGTGCCGCTTTCACCGATGAGCGCGACGGACCCTCGTCGCCGCCGATCAGTTCGACGAACACGTCGATTTCGGCGGTCTGCGCCATCTTGACCGGATCGTCGAACCACTCTGCCGAGCTGAGATCGACGCCGCGATCGCGCTTCGGGTCACGCGCCGAGATGGCGGTGACGATGACGTCGCGGCCGCACTGGCGGGTCAGTTCCACCGCCTTGTCGCGCAGCACGCGCGCCACCGACGCGCCAACGGTGCCGAGGCCGGCAATTCCAACACGCAATGCTTCAGCCATATCCGGCGACGTCCCTCAAAATTCGATCGAAATCGTCTGCGGCAAGCTTACCGATGAGCGGAGAGCGGCACGACATTGTTGGGCTGCTTGGCGCTGGTCGACAAGAAGCGCTTGATGTTGCGCGCCGCCTGCCGGATCCTGTGCTCGTTCTCGACCAGAGCGACGCGCACGAATTCGTCGCCATGCTCGCCGAAGCCAACACCCGGCGCCACGGCCACGTCGGCATGTTCGATGAGCAGCTTGGAGAATTCGAGCGAGCCGAGATGTCGGAACGGCTCCGGGATTGGCGCCCAGGCGAACATCGATGCCGCCGGTGCCGGAATGGTCCAGCCAGCGCGGCCGAAGGCATCGACCATCACGTCGCGGCGCTTGTGATAGATATCGCGCACCTCGGCGATGTCGGCGCCGTCGCCGTTGAGCGCGTGTGCCGCCGCCACCTGGATCGGCGTGAAGGCGCCGTAATCGAGGTAGGATTTCACCCGCGTCAGCGCCGAGATCAGCCGCTCGTTGCCGACGGCAAAGCCCATCCGCCAACCGGGCATGGAGAAGGTCTTCGACATGGAGGTGAATTCGACGCAAACGTCGATCGCGCCAGGCACCTGCAGCACCGAAGGCGGCGGATTGCCGTCGAAATAGATCTCCGAATAGGCAAGGTCGGACAGGATGATGATGTCGTTCTTCTTGGCGAAGGCGACCACATCCTTGTAGAAATCGAGCGAGGCGACCAGCGCCGTCGGGTTCGACGGATAGTTGAGGATCAGCGCCAGCGGCTTCGGGATCGAATGTTTGACCCCGCGCTCGAGCGCCGGGATGAAGCCGTCGTCCGGCTCCACCTGCAGCGAGCGGATGACGCCACCCGACATGATGAAGCCGAAGGCATGGATCGGATAGGTCGGGTTCGGGCACAGGATCACGTCGCCGGGCGCCGTGATCGCCTGCGCCATGTTGGCGAAGCCTTCCTTGGAGCCAAGCGTGGCCACCACTTGCGTGTCGGGGTTGAGCTTCACGCCGAAGCGCCTGCCATAGTAGGCGGCCTGGGCGCGACGCAGGCCCGGAATGCCACGCGACGAGGAATAGCGATGCGTGCGCGGGTCGCGCACGACCTCGCACAATTTGTCGACGATAGCCTTGGGCGTCGGCAGGTCCGGATTGCCCATGCCGAGGTCGATGATGTCGGCGCCACGCGATCGGGCGCTGGCCTTCAGCCGGTTGACCTGCTCGAACACGTAAGGCGGAAGCCGGCGAACCTTGTGAAATTCTTCCATGGCAGTTCCAGACAGCGAAGGGGTGTTGGGCGCGCGCTATATACTTATTTGCAGGTAGGGTCGAGGGTGGGGTCGCATTTGGCTTCGATCTGCCTCAGCGTTTCGTCGCCATGCTTCTTGGCCAGATCCGTCAGCGCCGCCTGGTTGGCGACCTTCGGGCCGCCGCCCTTTGCCGCCTGCGCATTCTCATCCGCCTTCAATTGCGCGAGCTTGGCGTTCTTCTCGGCTTCGGTGAACTGCGACGCCGCCACTTGCGGCTTGATGTTCAGGTTCGGAAAGGTGCCGGTATCCTTCGGCCCCGCACCCGCAGCGACAGGCGTCGGGCCATTCGTGTTGGTGCTCGAGCACCCGGCAATCCCGATGAGGACGATCGCCACGCCGATGCGGCAAAAACGTCCGGCACCGAAAAAAACAGTCTCGCCAATATTAATCGTCATATTGTTTCCCTGGCAGCCGAGGTAGAGCGAGATTGGCCCGGTCGGATGTCCCATGTTAATATGTCAAGAAAAGGCCTCGGGAGGAACCCCGCCAACCATGTCCAAAACACCCGATTCGGGCAAAGCGGAAGATGACGAGCCTTCGACCGTCGAGCAATATCTGGTGAAGGACCCGGAACGCTTCGCCCTGAACATGGCGCGCATGATCGAGCAGGCCGGCAAGGCAGCTTCCGCCTGGGCTGAGCCGCGCGAAAAAGGCGACGTGCGCGACCATGTCGCCGAGCCCGTTGTCGATATGGTGAAGACCTTTTCCAAGCTCAGCGAATACTGGCTTGCCGATCCGCAGCGCGCGCTGGAAGCGCAGACGCGGTTGTTCTCCGGCTATATGACGGTCTGGGCCAACGCCATTCAGCGCACCAGCAACGCCGCGCAAGACACCGAGGACGCGGTCAAGCCGGAGCGCGGGGACAAGCGCTTCCTCGACCCGGAATGGGGCCGCAATGCCTTCTTCGATTTCCTCAAGCAGGCCTATCTCGTCACCTCGCGCTGGGCGGCCGATCTGGTCGAGCACGCCGAAGGTCTGGACGAGCACACCCGCCACAAGGCCGGCTTTTACGTCAAGCAGGTGTCCAACGCCATCTCGCCGTCGAATTTCATCCTGACCAATCCGGAACTGTTCCGTGAAACCGTCGCCTCGAACGGCGAAAACCTGGTGCGCGGCATGAAGATGCTGGCCGAGGACATCGCCGCCGGCAAGGGCGACCTGAAGCTGCGGCAGGCCGACTACTCCCCCTTCGAGATCGGCAGGAACATCGCCACCACTCCCGGCAAGGTGGTCGGCCGCAGCGACGTCGCCGAAATCATCCAGTACGACCCGGCCACCGAGACGGTGCTCAAGCGGCCCCTGCTGATCTGCCCGCCATGGATCAACAAATTCTACATCCTCGATCTGAACCCGCAGAAATCCTTCATTCGCTGGGCGGTTGAACAGGGCCACACCGTGTTCGTCATCTCCTGGATCAATCCGGACGAGCGCCACGGCACCAAGAGCTGGGAAGCCTATATCCGCGAGGGTCTGCAATATGGCCTCGACACGGTCGAGAAGGCCACCGGCGAACGCGACGTCAACGCGATCGGCTATTGCGTCGGCGGCACGCTTTTGGCGGCGGCACTGGCGCTGATGGCGCAAGAGGGCGACGACCGCATAAAATCGGCTACGTTCTTCACCACGCAGGTCGACTTCACCCATGCCGGCGACCTGAAAGTGTTCGTCGACGAAGAACAGGTCGCCGCTGTGGAAAAGTCGATGAGCGAAAAAGGCTATCTCGACGGCACCAAGATGGCGACCGCCTTCAACATGCTGCGCTCAGGCGACCTGATCTGGCCCTATGTCGTCAACAACTACATGCGCGGCAAGGATCCCCTGCCCTTCGACCTGCTCTACTGGAATGCAGATTCCACCCGCATGGCGGCGGCCAATCACTCTTTCTACCTGCGCAACTGCTATCTCGAGAACAACCTTTCGCAAGGCACGATGGAACTGGCGGGCCATACGGTCTCGCTCGGCGACATCACCATCCCGGTCTACAACCTCGCCTCCAAGGAAGATCACATCGCGCCGGCGCTTTCGGTGTTCCTCGGCTCGAAATATTTCGGCGGCACAGTCGAGTATGTGATGGCCGGATCGGGCCATATCGCCGGTGTCGTCAATCCGCCGGCATCCAACAAATACCAGTATTGGACCGGGGGTATGCCGACGGGCGACTTTAGCCAGTGGATAGCCAATGCCACCGACCATCCAGGATCCTGGTGGCCGCACTGGCAAGACTGGATAGAGGCCAAGGACAACACGCGCGTGCCTGCCCGCAAACCGGGCAAGCATATGAAAACCTTGGGTGATGCTCCCGGCACCTATGTGAAAGTACGTGTGTAACGGACTGTAATGTGTGGTGAGTTGACGGACCGCCAAAAGCGGGCGAAATGGTGTCGTCAACCATCAAGCGGCCGTAATTCGGCAATCACCGCAAAAATACTTTCAGGCTTGCGGATTTGACACAGGTCTCGTTTCCGGATCGGAGACAAAGGTCACCCTGGCATCGACGCATGCGTGTGGCGCCAAGGATATACCGACCGGACATCGAGGGGGAATTTGACTTTGAAATCAGCAGGATGGAGCCTCGCAAAGGGAGAACGCCGCGCCATTGTGGCAGCGCTCTGCTCCTTGCTTCTGGCCTCCTGCACTTCGGCTGGCGACCCGACAATGTCGGTCGGAATGCCCGGTTACAATGCCACCGCATCGGACATAAACGCGGCCTCCAGCGGCAAGGCGATCGCCTCCGATTCGTCTGATATCACGACCGAGCAGACGACGGTGATGACGGCAAGCGATACGGCGCTGCCTGAAAAAGTCGCCTACGTGCCTATGTCCAAACCGGGAGCTGCCTTTCCGCTGACCACGCCGGCGGGCGCCGAAACCATCGTTGGAAACACGCCGCAATCGCTGACGCAGCAGGCACAGACCGCGCGCCAAACCGACGCGGTCGCCCAGCAGATTGCCGCGGTCGACGGCGACGTGGCGGCGCCGAAGCCCGCTGCCGTTCCGGCCATGAACAACCCGGTCTATGTGACAGCTGGCGAGATGCCGCAGGCCGAAGCACCAAAGAAGAAAGGCTTCCTCGCCTCGATGTTTGGCGCAACGCCAGCCTCGGCGACACCAGCCCCCATCATCAGCAACGCCCGGACGGGCGAGCAGCCCCCGGCGCAGGCAAAAGCGGCGCCAGCAGCGGCAAAGCCGATCATCACGCTTGCCTCGGCCAGTTCCACGGCCAAGCCGGTGCAGCTGGCTTCGCTCGGCGGCGATACCGGCCACGTCACTGGCAGCGATGCCCTGCCCGGCGTGCGCCAAACGGCCCTGTTCGAGATCAAGCGCAAGTCCGGCCTCGATGACGAAAGCGACGTCGACCTCAACGAGGATGAGGGGCCAATCGGCGGCTCCTATCAGGTTGCGTCAGCCGCCGGCATGGCCCGGTTGGCGCCCAACGGGCTGCTCAAGCAGAACGAGAGCGTCGACGTGGCCTGCCTGAAGCCGTCGCTGGTGCGTGTGCTGAAGACGATCGAAGGCCACTACGGCCGCAAGATGACGGTGACGTCAGGCTATCGCGACCCGGCCCGCAACCGGCGCGCCAACGGCGCCAAAAATTCGCTGCACATGTATTGCGCCGCCGCCGACATCCAGGTGCCCGGCGTTTCGAAATGGGAACTGGCGAGCTACATCAGAAGCATGCCCGGCCGCGGCGGCGTCGGCACCTACTGCCACACAGAATCGGTTCACGTCGACGTCGGCCCCGAGCGCGACTGGAACTGGCGCTGCCGCCGGCGCAGCGGCGGTGACGGCTAGCGCGGATCTGAGATCGGCTGGCGGCCAAGATCGTTCCGTTGGGCATCCCGAATATCGGATTGGCCGAAGCCTTCCCAACTTCATCATTCCGGAGCAGAGCGATGCGGCGTCCCCGCTAATCGTCAAGCTCGCCAACTTCGGGAAATCGTTGATTTGGCAGGCCCGGAAAAAAGTTGTCCAAGGTGGCACCTGACGGGTTGCCGGTTGCGCACAACGCCAGTATAAGCCGCTTCGTCTGAGCGCGCCCATCGTCTAGCGGTTAGGACACCGCCCTTTCACGGCGGTAACAGGGGTTCGATTCCCCTTGGGCGTACCAGATCTTTCAACGACTTAGCCGAATCTGTACCCCATTCGTCACATAAGCGTCGAATAAGCGCAGCGAATTTCAGCGGACGTTCGCGCACAAACCGAATCAACGTGACTGAGAAAAGCCCGCCACCGTGAGGTAGCGGGCCAAACGCGACAGTTCAGGCTGCGCCGCCTTCCGAAGCGTTGACCGCCTCTTCCAATACTTCTTCCGGTAGGAACGACCAGAGCAGCGCGTCAATGTCCTCATGCTTGGTCCGCGAATATGTCGGGTGCGAGCAGATCGAAGTTGGCTTGGTGGACTGGATAACCAGCAAGTAGTTTCGGGGTTAGGAATTAAGGCCATATGGCCCGCTTCTTCTTTGATCTAACGGACGATGGCGAAGTGTTTCCCGACCCTGAAGGCACCGAGCTTAAAAGCCGGAAAGCCGCTGAAGATGAGGCAGCAACAGCGTTACTCGAAATAGCCAAAGACCAGATGCCGGAAACTTTCAGGAAAGTTGCCATCCGTGTCCGCGACCACACCAGCAAGCCGCTATTCACCGTGAAGGTCACGTTCGAGTGGGTGCGTGAGCTGCCCGATGGATGAGGACATCGCCTTAGAGCTATTCATTATGGCGGCGCACCGACGCCAGCGACATGCGGTCGCTGAGGCAGACAACATGCTTTCGGCCATCGCGGAGACGCGCCGCACAATCGCAGAGTCGCGCAAGCTGCTAGAAGGACTAACCGACACGTCAGGCCTTAAGTGGGTAGCACCGGCCCAGTAGTGTTCCACCGGATGAACTCGACTTCCCTTCCGGTCACATCCCGCACGGCTTTCAAAAGCACCTCATGTAAGACGCGTGTCTGTCTGTAGTGGTCGCAGAGCGGCGATATGAACGGCTTGACGATGCTCAGGTGCAGCGCTTCCGCTGCCACCAGAAAGCGCTCGATTTCAACCTGTGATAACTGCTTGGAAGGTTTCGATCGGGCCATTTGTGCGAACTCCGTTTGAGGGGATCGCCGCAACGGAAGGATTATATTCCTCATCGCCATCGGGCTGGCAAGCGACCGTAGTCGGCCCGATCAAGCAGCCGAGCATCGAGCGCGAGCATCAGCGGCTAAAGCGACCTAGCACCCGGATCGACCTTTCTTGATTTGTGAAGCCTTGGCTTCGGCAGCAAGGCGTTGTTCTCGAAGTCGGGCAGTTTTTGTATCTCGCGCCTCTCTCTCGGCCGCGTTAGCAATCTTTGCCTCACGGTCTGCGCGCTCCAACCGGTCTTTGTCGACGCTCCGCTGGGACAGTTTGGCCTCCTGCAGAAGAACCTTCAATTTACAGTTTGCTAAAATGTTCCCATCAATTTTGTCGCCCTGAGGGAGCAGTGACGGCCTTCCGATGTTCTGCTCCGCCAGGGGAACCGAGCGCGATCCAAACCTCCTTTTCGGAGCGTGTTCCAGTGGGTCCGCCCCCACTGGCGGGCAGAGGCGGACCCGGCCGGGGCTTGGAGCCTCGGCCCGGCAGCGGGGGACGCTGCCGCCATTTCCAACCCGCCTCGACATATCAGGTTCCGCTAATACATAAAAAAGCCCCCACAGTTCGGCAGCGGGCCAAACCTTGGATGGAAATCAGATCACCAGCAGGGTTCGAACATTGGCCAATTCACCGGTCCTGTCCCGTGCCACTGAATGACGAAGCATCCTTATGGGCCGGAACTTTGATGCAATAGCGAAGTTCGAGAGGAGATATTTTCGCAGCAGGCACGCAATGAACGGGATCGTAAACGACATCCTGGCCGAGGTGGCAGAGATACTTCCGTCGCTATCACCGGACGAAAAAGATTTGCTGCCGAAACTGCCAGTCGACGCGCCCAATTTTCCCAACGACCTGGAACCGGTGATTCGAGCGGAGACGCCACCCCCGGAGCAGAAAGCAGAAACCGCAGACCGTCACTGCGACGGGAAGCCGCCTCAAGGCGAAGCCTGATGTCGGACGACGGGCGGAACCGAGTTCGGGAAGGCGCGTTGCTCACCAGCGCCACGTCACGAAAGGCCGGAGCAATGGCGGACAATCTATCTCGCAGGCAAGAACAGCGTGGCACGCGAAGACTCATGGCGTGGGGCGTGGCGGTTATCGCCGTCCTTTTTCTAGGCCTGATAGCATTCTTTGTACTCACGCCTTTATCGAACGGCTCTTGGCAGACGGCACCGTTCAAGCGTGCTCCTGAGCAAAACCAGGGCGGTAATGCGCCAGCGGACACGTCACCCAGCCCAGGCGTGAAAAAAGACCCTCAGGAAAATACTGAAATGCCCGAGCAGCAGTAGTGGGGTTGGGAACAAATCCGCACCGGTCTGGAAAACTTTTTTCGGGCTGCCGGGCGATTTTAACAAAGAACCCGCCCGCCGACCTTTCCCGCGCGGACCTTCTGGTAATGCTCCTACGAGCGGCCCTGATGCTCCGAAACGTAACCCAGCGCTTGACCCGAGGGTCCAAGAGCCCCTGTCGGGCGTGGCGGAAGAAATGGGGCTCAGGAGGGCGGACCATCCGAACGATAGTGGGCGATTGGCTGTCGCTAATGCGTATCTGCCGGTTCCGCATGCATTGGACGAGGACAGCACTGTGGAAGGAAACGCATGATCAACGCACCATGAGCGCGAGTGACCCTGAGATTGACTGTCAGGAGGCGATGGGCCGGCTTTCAGGTCATCGTGGGCTGAATGCTGGAGGGCCGATATCCCGCACGAGCGCCGCCCGTGACATCAAGCGGCGGCTCGGCGAGGAAAGCGACGTAGAAGGCATAGGCATGATCATGGTGCTTACATTCGTCGCGACCAGGCACCCACCTCATATCGGCCGACCACCACGCTTGCGCTTGCATAAACCTCTGCGCGAATTCGATCTTGAAGCGTCTCGGGACCGAGTTCTGAAGCTGTGATAACGCCCATCTGCTCCATGACCGGAGCCATGATCGCTGCGAGATCGGAGATCAGATCAATGCCGCTCAGACTGTCTGATCCACCTCCGGCTAGAGCACTTACCGCCATGCTAGGGGCCGGCAGCCCGGCTTTGAGGAAGGTCGAATGGAGTTGCAGGCCCATGTTTGGGTTGGTCCCTACCCGACGAAATGTCTCAACGATACATCGAAAGCAGTTGTCGTAGGTCGGGACGGAGGGAAATGAGGCAGCGCCGGTCCAATCGACTTCGTGGAATACTATCACGCCGCCGGGAGCAAGATGCCGCGCAACGCCCCTCAACATTTCGACGGGATCGGGCGAGAACATTAATACGTATCGGCCCACGATAGCGTCGAACGATACATCGAAAGTGAAGGTGGCAGGATCACATTGGTGGAAGATTACATTCTCCAAACCACGTTGCGCGGCTCTCGCCCGAGCAGCGTCAAGAGCCTCCGCCGACCTGTCAGAGCCGATGACAAGACCTGTGGGTCCGACAACATCAGCCGCGAGAAAGGCGACATCCCCGGCGCCGCTCCCCACGTCAAGGACATGCATTCCCGCTCGGAGACCAGCTCGCCGCAGGTAATTCCGTGTCATCGGGTCAACCAATGTCGCCTGCGTCGCAAGCCTTTTCAGTTCTCTTTCCGAATGCCCCAGTTCGTATTCGTGCTGACGTTCGCTTGTCATACTGGTGTCCCCCCGGATGAAAAAGCACAACAAGTTAGAGCTCGAATGCAGGCCCTTGGCGCACTCTAAAGCCGAGCGGCTCATCTGCACTTTAGAGATGTCTAACATAAATGGCGGCTGAAAGGGTGTCTAGGCGCATCCTCATTGGACCTCCCAGAAGTCCTTCAGCGAGGCGAACCCGCCTTGGCGGCCTAGCACGACAGGCTTTTCGAAAGCGGCTACATCCTGAGAATCGACCGCTATGCATCAACCTGGGACAGTCCAAAGGCAGGTCAGCAGCCTTCCGTGGTCTTTTTCATCTGACCAGGAGCAGCCGAGTTAGCATCGGTGTCCTGTTGACCTGGGGCGGCCTGCTTGGCGCTGCCAGTTTGTTGACCCGGAGCGCAGTCCTTGGCGGAGTTCGAGTTCGTTCCACTCGTGGTGGTCGAATCCGTGCCCTGATCGGTCGTAGTGCTCGGCATGGTCTTGGTTGTCGAGGTCGACGATCCGCCTGTGGTCGTGTCGGTCGATTGCGCAAATGCGAGGCCAGTTGACAGTGCCATAATGGCTGAAGCGAAAAGAACCTGTTTCATGATCAACTCCATTTCGGAATGTCCCTTTGGTACCGAACTTCGCTGCGGCACGACGGTTCCAAGAAAAATGGGCAATCCAGAGGTCCGCACCTGGGATTGCCCTATGGCCCGCCACTGGGAAGCTCTCTGCCGTTATCTTCAACGAAGACCTGTCTTCCGCGATCACACCATAGGCTAACGCGGTCACACGGGTCATAATCCTGCTACAAAGTGGTCGATTCCTCAGGGATGTAGCCGCTCCAAGAGCCCGCCGCAGGTCGCCCCCGTGGCGGGCTTTTCAATTGCACGGTCGAGTTGGGTTCTCGGCACTGCGATGATGAGAAAGCCCCGCAGTGGTGGTAAGCCCGTATTTATTGCCTGGTTTCCCGGCTTTAAACAGCTGACTTCGCGGTGTGCGGATTCGGGCAAAAGCCGGATTCTGCCTGATGAAGGCGAAGGCGAGCCACCACGGTCAAAGAGTGGGTGTTGCAACCCCCTCAAGCGCAATTATCCTGGTATTGGCGCAACGCTTCCGGATTTCAATAAGGCCGGCGTATTCCGGCGAATTGTACCAGCCCATCAATGACGTCATGTCGGGGAACTCGATAATAACCAAACGGTGTGGCTCCCAATCACCCTCCAAAACCTTGGTCGCACCGCCACGACCTAGATATCTCCCACCATAACGCTCCTCGGTGGCCGGCACATCCCGCCGGTATTCCTCGAACACGGCAGCGTCCTTTATGTCTACATCCGCGATCAAATAGGCGGCCATTTGCGCATCCTTCTTCTCAACGGCGCCCGACCCTTGCGTTCCACTCCCAGGGGGCGGCGCCATCGGTCAAGACGACTCTCTTCAGCGCTTCAACCGGCATTCGCCATGCGAAGTCAAAAGCCTGTTACAATCCACGGGTTGGAGTCGTACCCGAGGCGCGGCTCTGCCTTTGCGCCGCTATCTTCCGGTTTGGCGGTTCCGGTGAAACCGCAGTCCAGATTTGGAACGGGCTTCTTGGCTGACGGGTTGGTGGAACACAAGGCGGCGGCGTCACTGACCGCCACCTTCTTTTCCTTGGCAACAGCGACACCAGCCGTAGCGAAAACGACAGCCACGCAAAATACAGCCACTCTCATTTGAACCCCCATATTGCACCCGACAGATGGTCGGACATGACCTAGCGTCACCTTAATATTAGCACTACGAAATATATTATCTAGCCCCGTGCCATCAAAAGCAGGCTGAGTGCCAAGCTTGCATCGTGACCGCCAAAACCGGTGCCGATCTGGACACCAGCCGGCATGAGTCGCATTCTGCTCGTGGAGAAGGATGTGGATCGACAAAAAACAGGGGCTGATCAGGCCAAACGCTGGCGGGACCGGGCCCTGCGCAGTCGCCGCAGGCGTCTGTCACACAACATTGTGTCGTGGGCGCTGATCCTCATGGCGATAACCATTCTCGGTGGTCTGATCGCGCTCAAGGCGTACAAGTAAGCAGAGCCCCAGCGCGCGAGGCTATCAGGCCACAGCCTAGCCGCTGCCAAGCAGCGGCACGGTAACGGTTGTCGCGTAGTTGATCGGGAAGGAACTGAAGTAGGGGAAGTCGATGACGAAGGCATAGGCCGCGGTCAGATGCGCCATGCGGAAGCCGCCGCTCACGGGGTCGATGGCGATCGTGACGTTCACGTCTTTAAACCCCAAGGCCTGCAATTTCTGCGTGGCGATCGATTGAATGTCGGCCTGGGTCAGCGTGTTCTTAAGCTGCAGCGAGCGCGCTGACGTCTCCAGCGTATAGCGAACACTGGAGACCGAGTGCATCGACCAGCCAAAAGCGAAGATCCCGAACAGCAGCATGACGAGGAAGGGGGCGATCAGCGCGAACTCCAGCCCGGCCCCGCCCGATCGATCCTGCCGGAACGCGCTTACCCTAGCGGACACGGATCATCTCCTGGTGACCGATTACAGTGGAAGTGGCAAATGGGCCGAAGGCAATTGGCGGCACCCAGGTGGCCGATGCCTGGATCTGGACATAGACCGACGGCACCTTCGGCCCACTGCACAAGGTGGCAGCGTCGACCACGGCCGTCACGCACATGTAAATCCGGCTTAGCGTGACCTGGCCGTCCTCCGGCCGATTCTCCCAGCTCGCAATGGCAACAGCCTTGGTCGCCGCATCATTGGTCGATCCGCTCATGACCAGGTTCGAGGCGGTCTTCACGCCGGCGCGCATCGAGAGCGAACTCGTTACGTAAGACCAGCCGTCCAGAATACCGAGCAGCACCAGGCACAGGATGGGCAGCACCATTGCGAATTCGACCGCCGCAACGCCCGCTTGATCGCTCAGGATCGGCACCGATCGGCGTTCCACGGAGGCTACTCTACCAGCGCCACGGACTGCGCCGCCGGAATGTCGCGCATCCCGAGGCTCTTGCAATCCTGGTTGACGGTCGCGCTGCCGGACCATTGAATTGTGTTGGCGACCACCTGGGTGCAGCCGCTGTTGCCCGAGAAGTTGCCGAGATAATTGACCTGTTGCTTAGGAAAATAGAGCGCGCCGGTCAAAAGCGAGTCCGCCGTGCCGTTGAAGGTGCTCTGGGCCGCGGTCCCCGTCCTGTCGCCATAAAACAGCACCCCGGAATAGGTGCCTGAAGTCGGCGCGCTGAGCTTCACGGAGGCGTTGCCGTTCATGCTGACGGTGTTGCTGCCTTGCATGAAGATGGTAACCCCGGTGCCCAAAATGACCGCACCCGCGTTGATCTTCAAATTGCCCTGCACGACATAGACGCCGGGAGACAGCGTGATGGTGCCGTTAAGGTTCATGCCACCGCAATAGGTCCCGGGCTGGATTGTCTGCGTCGTCTTGTTGCCGTTAATATTCTTGCACGGGTTGCTGGCCGCAGGCGTTGGCAGGTCGGCAAATGGATCGGCGGCAGGCAGTGCCTGGGTGATCGGGGCCTCGCAGACGGTGGTGACGGGATTGCTGAGGGAGACGCCGCCCGCCGATATCAGGCAATCCACCTGGAGGGCCGCCGAGCCCTGAAGCTTGATGGCGTCCGGGGCGTTCGAATTGGACATGATGACGCAGTGTGTGACCTTCACGCTGGTATTGCCGGAAAACAGTACAGCCTGTGGGGCGACCGGATCGAGCGCTTCCATGCAGGCCTTCGAGCCATCGATGATAAGTGCGACCGCCCTCGCCTGCTCGGGAACCGGGGTCTGCGTGAAGATCAAGGTGAACATCCGGTCGAGGTTTTGGCGGACTATGACCTCGACCGCTTTCTTCGCCGTGTTCGGTCCGGACGCCGGCGGCGTATTGACGACGATGGTGCCCGAGCCCAACCCGTTCGTCGCGGCCGACTGGGTCGCGGCCGCGACGATTGTCGGCTTGTTGGAACCCGAGATCTGTTCGAGCGCACCGGCATAGGCGGCGGCATCGGCCGTCGCCTGCAATTTCAGGCTGTTGTAGTACCAATAGGAGGTCTCGACACCGAAGCCTGCGCCGCCGACAACGACCGGCAAGGTCAGAGCAAAAATGGTGGCGACGTTAGCGCCCGTGCTCCGGCGCATGGCGTCCATTACAAGCCGAACACGGGTGAAGCTACTCAAGGCCATGGTTTAAATTAGAAAGCACGCATAGATGAACGAATGGCTAAAAAGTTCGTTGCATTTTTGAGCAGTGGTCCATTGGCTTCAAAAAAGAAGTGTTTCGCTGGCTGACCAACGCGCAAGCGCATCGATGTCTCAGAGTGGGCCACCCCTCAAGGCCGGCGGGAAATTGCCGGATTCGCAGCCGAGACCGCGCGAACAACGACCGGGTCTCCGAAAAACACACCGGAGTAAGTGTATTTACAAATTACTGATGCATGTGTGGAGGATGGAGGTTCAGGATTTGCTTCAAGCGGAAAGAATTGGCATCGACTCCGAGGCCGTATCAGCCAACATCTCTCGCTGCACGGCCAGGAAAAACCTGCGCACTTCATCGCCGGCTGCTGTTCTGTCCCTGCCGGATCCGACCACAAGATCGAGCAACTCCGACGCCTTGGCTCTCCAGAACGAGGTGGCGGTCTCGCCATGCAGGTTGCCGAGCTTGGCGGCAACCTCTCTAACCAAGAATACCTGACGGTCGATCGGGAATGCACGGACTTTTTCTGGGGACATCTTCCAAACCATGAGACTGACGCAACGAATCACCATCGCCAACAAGCAATGGCGTAGCCGGGAAGGTGGAAACGGAAGCTTAACGGCGCTGACGTAGGTGCTGCGGTCGTCGGGGACGAAAGGGCGCAGCCCTACGCTCACGACATCGCCGCGTGCGTTCAAACGCGATCGTTGACGTAGGAATCGGGGCAGGCGAAACGGGCGACGGCCCTCAGGCCTGGAGCGCCCTCGCCTCACCGCCGCGCTTGCGCGGCGTCATCATGTCCCTGGCCATCAGTCCACTGGCGCGGCAAAACGCCATGAACGCCCGGCAGGCATCCTCGGTCTTGACCACCTCCACCGTGGCGCCAAAGCAGGCGTTGAACGCTTTCTGATAGATCGGGCCCTGACGGCGCGCAGGCCAGTCCTGGAGAAAATCGAGCGCCTGTTCGACGCCATAGATCTCCTCGACTGGCAGACCGGATCCAGGCGCTATGCGCACCGGCACCTCGAATTGCAGTCTATCCATTTCCTGTCTCCCGAACGGCGTCGCCGAGGCAACGCCGTTCGTCGTCAAAAGTTGCTTTGACCGGCTTTTGGCTCAGAAATGTGTCGTCACTTGGGTCGCGGGCCGCCACATCGCGCCAAAGAAATCGCGCATCCGAGATCTGTCCTGGGTGCCATATGCTCACTGGTTCGCCGAATCCGTCTCCGCGTCGAAGGCCATGCGAATGGCGGTGATCAGTACAAATACCGTCGGCACGGCGAAGATGCCGCCGAGAACAAGGGCCGCCATCGCCGACAGGCCGAGCGTCTCGGCAACCGCCCAATAGACGGTTCCGATGCAGATGAGCGCCTGGACGGAGAGGAACATGGCAGCCGAGGCCGCGCGCGACAGGGTTTTGAAAGTCTTGATGCGTTGTTGCATTGAAATAATCCGGAAATGACGCGCCGCGCGACCGCTGCGCGGCCGACAGCCGCCGCACGATCACGACGCAACAGGAATAACGAATGAGGTAAAGGGTACGGTCCTGGACCGCTCAGGCCGTGATGGTCGGCGGTGCGCGCGGCTGATTGGTGCTCGCCCCGGGAACCGGAGCGGCCCCATATCCCGAAACCATCGCTCTTTGCGATGTCCGTTCGGCCCAAAGAAAAACAGCGTCGGGGACCGGAAGCGCGGGATGGCCGCCGGCGAACTTGACCAGGAGCGGACGGCCGGCACGAACTTCCAGCGCTTGCGCCTTGCCGGTGACACGCAGCAGCGCCGCCACCTCGCCCGACCGCTCGACACCGACACTGGCACCGCTTGGCGCAGACCCCGCAAAGCCTGACGCCGCCGGCAGGCCGAAGCACAGCATCGCCAGCAGCACCATGCCCATCAGGCATGAGCACGCTGCCGTCAGCGGCGCTTCAGGCCATCCGGTTTGCCTGGCCGCCGCGAAGGGACGCGATCTCGAAAACATCACCCGCCCTAACGCACCATGGCCAGAAAGGGAAGCAAACCGGGCAAAAACCGGCAAGACATCGCCCACGCGAGGCAAATATCCGGAAGCGCGCGGCCGCATCAGACAGTTCTTCCTTGAACCTTTTGCCCTCAAGTGCCAAATCTGGGGAAATTTTCACGCTGGCTCTCCTGCAGAGCCCTACCCGCTACACGGACAAAATGGTCACCTATCTCGACGCCGCCACGGCCCCGCTCAGAAATACCGGCCAGATCCGCCTCTATGGCGAGGACGGCTTTGCCGGCATGCGCAAGGCATGCGATCTCACCGCACGCTGCCTCGACGAGCTGGTGCCGATGGTCCAGCCCGGCGTCACCACCGAAGCAATAGACCGCTTCGTCTTCGAATTCGGCATGGACCACGGCGCGCTGCCGGCGACGCTCAACTATCGCGGCTACACGAAATCGTCCTGCACCTCGATCAACCATGTCGTCTGCCATGGCATTCCCGACAACAAGCCGCTCAAGGATGGTGACATCGTCAACATCGACGTCACCTACATCCTCGACGGCTGGCACGGCGATTCTTCGCGCATGTATCCGGTCGGCACGATCAAGCGCGCCGCCGAGCGGCTGCTCGAAGTCACGCATGAATGCCTGATGCGCGGCATTGCGGCGGTCAGGCCGGGAGCCCGCACCGGCGCCATCGGCGCCGCCATCCAGACCTTTGCCGAAGGCGAGCGCTGCTCGGTGGTGCGCGACTTCTGCGGCCACGGCGTCGGCCAGCTTTTCCATGACGCGCCGAACATCCTGCATTACGGCAGCGCCAATGAAGGCGTCGAGATGCGGCCAGGCATGATCTTCACCATCGAGCCGATGATCAATCTGGGCAGGCCGCATGTGAAGGTTCTGTCGGACGGCTGGACCGCGGTGACGCGCGACCGCTCGCTGTCGGCGCAGTACGAGCACACGATCGGCGTGACCGACACAGGGTGCGAGATTTTCACGCTGTCGCTCCAAAAGCTCGATCGCCCCGGCCTGCCGGCTTAGAGCGCATCTACCCGGCAGGAGGCCGTCTATGCCGACTGCAAATCCGCGGCATTCGGCAGGTCGATGGTGACGACCAGTCCGCTGGGCTGGTTGTCCTCCAATTCGATCCTGCCGCCGTGACCCTGGACGATGTCGGCAACGATCGAGAGGCCCAGACCGAAGCCATGCTTCGATGCAATGCCGCGCGACGCATCTTCCTTGAAGAATGGTTCGAAAACACGAGCACGTACCGTCATCGGAATACCCGGCCCGTCGTCCCCTACCGTGATGCGCGCCGCCGTGCCGGTCGCCGTCAATGCGACCGTGACGTTGCCAGCGAATTTGACCCCGTTGTCGCAGAGATTGGCGATCGCACGCGCCAATGCATTGGGCTTGCACCAGCCCAGGAGCCGGTCCGGCCCGGAATATGAGACAGGAAATCCGACATCGGAGAATTCGGCGCAGACGGTTTGCAGAACGCTGGCAATGTCGGCGCGCTGCAGCTTCTCCGTCGAAACATCGTTGCGCAGATAGGTCAGGGTCTCGTCGATCAAGATTTCGATGTGCTGGACATCGGACAGGATTGCGGTTCGGATTGGGCCATCATCCATACGCTCGGCGCGAAGCCGCAGCCGCGTCAACGGCGTGCGCAGATCATGACTGACGCTGCGCAACATGCGCGTGCGATTTTCGATCATCGTGCGGATGCGCGTCCTCATCCTGTTCAGGGCGCGCGCCAAGCCCACCATTTCAATGGAACCGTGTTCGACGAAGAGCTGTTCGCCATTCTCGATCTCGGCCGAACCGACTGCTGCCGAGATGCGCTTCAATGGATCCGTCACGGCCCAAACCGCAAACAGCCAGATCAGCACGGGCAAGGCGACGAAAGCCATGAACCTGTAGAACGAGGCACGGACGAGGCCCGATGTCAGCCAGGAATCGGGCATGCCGAAATGGGCCAGGACGTCCTGCTGGTCCAGGTCGATGACAAACGCGTATCGGCCGCCGATCCTTAGCCAGCGTCCATCAACCGTCCCCCTGTCGATTCGCAAAAGCCATTCGACACTTCGCCATTGCAGATAGGACTGGGGAATGCCGCGTATCTGCTCCTTGGGCAATATCTCGAAATCAAAGCCGGCCCGCGTTGCTGTCGCCAGAATTGCCCCACGCGCCTCCGCCGGCGTTTCTTGCAACAAGGCAGCAACAACGGCCGCACGCCTTGCGTTATCTTCCGCGGCGGGAAGGTCGACGTTCTCCATGAAACTCTCGACGACCGAACCGACGAACATGATCACGATCACCGCGATGAAAATGATCGCCACAAACTGCCCACGCACGGACTGTGGCAAGAAACGGCGGATGAAACCCTTCATGCTTCCTCCACCGTCGCGGTGAAGATGTAGCCACCCAACCGAACGGTCCTCAAAAGCACCGGATCGCGCGCATCCTTTTCGATCTTCCTGCGGATTCGACTGATATGGACATCGACGCTACGCTCGATAGGCCCCGCGAGCCCGGCATGGGTTACGCCCAGAAGCTCCTCGCGAGAGAGAACCCGTCCTGCATTGCGACAAAACGCAAGCAACAGGTCGAATTCATGCGTCGTGGTCGTAACCCGCGCATTGTTGGGGTCATGCAATTGCCGTCGTATGGGATCGAGGCGCCAGCCGTTGAAACGAAGCACCTTCGACCAGTCCCGCTCGTCTGGAGTATAGGCTGTACGGCGCAGCAGCGCCCGTATCCTGGCCGTCAGTTCGCGCGCGCTGAACGGTTTCGTCACATAGTCGTCCGCGCCGATTTCCAGCCCGAAGATGCGGTCGATTTCCTCACCGAGCGCGGTCAGCATCAGGATCGGAATGTTGGTTCCGGCACGAAGACGGCGACAGATGTTGAGACCGTTTTCGCCCGGCAGCATGACATCGAGCACGATGAGATCGAATTTCTGGTTGCGAAGCGCGGCATTCATCTGGACGCCGCTCTCGGCAATTTCCACGATCATGCCGTTGTCGGTGAGCGTCTCGCCCAGCATGCGTGCGATCTCAAGATCGTCTTCGACAATGAGGATGCGCGAACCTTGCCTTGCCGACCTGCATTCGGCGCTCAAATCGCTTTGGTGCCGTTGCTGTGCCATTCCGGAGTTTGTCTAGCCTGCATTTGGTGCCTGGGTAGGCGTCAGAACCGATATCCGACGAGAAGCATCCCAGAAGGCTGGATCTTTTCGACGACAACAGGGCTGTCGGCAGCGTCACCCAAGAGAACGCCGACCCCCGCTTCGCCGCGCACCATCCAGTTCTCGTCGAGCATATATGTGGCGGAAATCGAAAAATCGGCGCGCTTCAAACCGGCGCCGGCATCATAGCGCGCCAGCCCCGAGCGAGCCGATTGTTCGGGCGTGACGCCAAAATAGGCCTGCATGTAATTTTCGTCGGCAAAGACGGCGGACGCGCTGGCGCCGATCATCAACGATTGAGACAGAGGCCGGGTCACCTCGATCCCCACCCTGCCCTCCAGGCCATCGCTGCCGCCGATGGTCTTGTCCAGCTGCGCGAATATTTCGGCTGGACCGAACTTCGCCGCTGCCTTCACGCCGACCGTCGCGCCCATGTCGACATCCCCCAAGCCGCGCAGATGGTCGGAGTCGTCTTCCTTGCGGCCCATCTCATAGCCAAGCCGAGCGCTGAATGCGAACGGTCCTTGTTCATAGACGGCGATGTTGGCACCTGTCGGGTCGATCGTCACCGTGTCGAGGAATGTCGCCGTGACGAAAGGCACCGGCATGATCTTGAACTCATCGCTGCCCTCGTATTTGAGGACGATGATGGCGCCGCCGCCGAGCACGACATGCCAGTCGGACAGTTTCTGTTCGAAGCGCGCGAAACGGGAAGGCTCGGGCGGCAGGGTAAAATCATCGGAATTCACCGCAATGGCGTCTGCCGCCAGCGCGCCCTCCGAATGCGTTGAAAACAGGATTGCCATGGCCGCGAGAGATGCCCGGCCGGCAAATAGTCCAGAGTCAATTTTGGCGAACATGCGCGCTCCAGTATAGCGAGGCCACGAGCCTCCGATGGCGCCAACATGTCAGGTGAAAGTGGCCGCATGCGTTAAGTGATGTTAAGTTTTGTTGCGCAATCGTGGTTTCATCTTGCCGTATAGGGAAGCCATAGACTGACAGCGGGAGCTGCCACGATCTGCCGTGGATCGTCTCGCGATCGGGGAACAGAACTGTTTCAATCCCGGCCAGAACGGTTCTAATGTCTGCGCTGGAGCAATGTGGGCGGTGTATGGGGAACACAAACGACGACGACGAGCGGAGTTTCTTCTCCGAAGTGCCGATGCGGCCTGCGGCGAAAGCCAAGGCGACGCTCGACGAAAAGCCCCATTACCTCGGTCACCGCGACCGACTGCGCGAGCGTTTTGCCCTGGCGGGCCCGGACGCCCTGCCCGATTACGAACTTCTGGAACTTCTGCTTTTTCGCCTGGTCCCTCGTGCCGACACCAAACCGGCGGCCAAGGCGCTGCTGGCGCGCTTCGGCACGCTGGCCGAAGTGCTCGGGGCGCCGGTTGGCCTCCTGCAGGAAGTCAAGGGCATTGGCCCTGCGGTGGCGCTCGATCTCAAGATCGTCGCGGCAACCGCGCAGCGCATGGCGCGCGGAGAGGTGCAGAGTCGCGAAGTCCTCTCGTCCTGGACACAGCTTCTTGCCTATTGCCGGTCGGTCATGGCCTTCGAGGCGCGCGAGCAGTTCCGCATCCTGTTCCTCGACAAGAAGAACGCGCTGATCGCCGACGAGGTTCAGCAGACAGGCACCGTCGACCATACGCCCGTCTACCCGCGCGAGGTGGTCAGGCGCGCCCTCGAACTCTCGGCCACCGCCATCATCCTGGTCCACAATCACCCGTCAGGCGACCCCACACCCTCACGAGCCGATATCGAAATGACGAAGGAGATCATCGAGGCGGGCAAGCGGCTGGGCATCGCGGTGCACGACCACATCATCATCGGGCGCAAGGGATACGCCAGCATGAAGGGCCTGTTGCTGATCTGACGGGCCGGGGGCATGCCACGACCGTCCGATCAAGCCCGGGCGATCGAATGAAGTGCAGGAAATTCGCTTGCACAATCTTTTGCCAAAAAATTTGAAAATTGTTCAATCTTGGAAAGAGGAGCCCAGTATCCGCTCTATTTCTGGATTAATCATCCAATCTATAAGAATTCTCTCTTTGATTTTTAGAAGATAATTCCGTTGAGGCATCGCATTTTCCCTGCTACCGTTTTGAAACGCTTCAATTGGAACTCCGCCATTGCAACGCAAGCGCCCGACCATAGCGGATGTCGCACGAACCGCCGGTGTCTCCATCGGCACGGTGTCGAACTTCATCAATGGAACGGCCAGCCTGAGGGAAGGCACGCGCGACCGCATCGAGAAGGCGGTTGCCGCGCTGATGTATCGGCCGAGCTCCTTTGCGCGCTCACTGCCGGGCCGCGCACCACGCAGGCCAAAGAATCTCGACCATCTGCCAAGACTTCTGGTCGCCGGTAGGGTGAGTGTCGACTTCCTGTGCCGCGTCGACGTGCTGCCGCATCGCGACGACCGGATCACCGCCAGCCACATCGACAAGGCGTTGGGTGGCCCCGCGGCCAATCTCGCGGTTGCCGCCGCCGGCATCGGAGCTCCCTACGCGCTGGACGTTGAGCTGGCGACAGCGGTCGGCCAGGATCCAGAGAGCGATTGGGCGCTCGGCGCGCTTTCGAAATTGGGGGTCCACGCCTTGCCGATCCGCAACACGCCCAACAACCGCCTCTCCCAGGCGATCGTGATCATCGAGCGCAACGGCAGCCGGACGATCATCAGCGAACCGTTCGAGCTTGGCGAGGTCGACCTGACAGCCAATCTGGATATCCAGCCCGAGCAACGTTCGGCCTGCCTTCATATCGAAGGCTTTCACTACGAGACGATGACCGCGTCCATCGCGCGCTTTCATCAGGCGGGCTGGAAGGTGAGCCTGCATTCGGCCGGTCTTCCCAAAAGCGTCCGCACGCCGGAAACCTTCTCGCAGATGGTCAAACAGATCGATCTGACCTTCATCAACGATGTGATGATACGGGAGATCTTCGACTTTCGCAGCCGCATGGCGACGACGATCGAAGAGGTGCGGCTGATGCTGTCACGCATCAAACAACGGGGAACGGTCGTGCTCACCCTCGGCGAGTTCGGCGCCGTCGTTTTTCCGGCGAATGGCGGTCCGCAGATCGAGGTGCCGGCGCTGCCGGTCAATCGCGTCGACGCGACGGGCGCCGGCGACAGCTTTGCCGGCATCTTCCTTGCCCTTTGGCTGCATGGCGCGTCGCTGGGCGACGCCGCGCGCTATGCGGCAATCGGGGCGAGCCTGACGACAACGGTCGAAGGCGCGCAGGGTTACATCGCAGACTTTGCCACGCTGAAGGCTGCGGCCCTGGCGAACAATGCCGTGATAGCCAGTTAAAACAATGGCTTATCGACGTTCGACCTGGCGCGGAAAACCGCATCAACCGACGAAATCAGGAGAGTATGATCATGGCGAAAACAAAAGTCCTTCTTGTCGGCGAAAGCTGGGTGAGTTCGGCGACCCACTACAAGGGGTTCGACCAGTTCGGCAGCGTCACCTTTCACCTGGGCGCAACACCCCTGGTGGACGCTTTGAAGGGCAGCGAATTCGATCTCGACTACATGCCCGCCCACGAGGCCGTCGAGAAGCTGCCTTTCACCATGGAAGGGCTGTCGCAATACAGGGCGATCATCCTGTCCGACATTGGCGCGAATTCGCTCCTGCTCCACCCCGATGTCTGGCTGCACGGCAAAACGGTTCCCAACCGGCTCAAGCTCCTGCGCGACTGGACGCTGGCCGGCGGCGGCCTGATCATGATCGGCGGCTATTTCAGCTTCCAGGGCATTGACGGCAAGGCGCGCTGGCATCGCACGGCGGTCGAGGAGGCGCTGCCGGTGACCTGCCTTCCCAATGATGACCGGCTCGAAATTCCGGAGGGCTTTCGTCCTGAGATCACTGGTTCCAGAGACCACCCGCTTTTTGCCGGCATCGAGGGCGAATGGCCGCTGCTGCTCGGTGCCAACGAGGTCATCGCCCGTGATCGCGACGATGTCGAGGTCCTGGCGCGGCTGCCGCAGGACCAGGGCGGTCATCCCCTGCTGGTCACCGGGCGCCATGGCGAAGGGCGTACGCTGGTCTGGACGTCGGACATCGGTCCTCACTGGCTGCCGAACAGTTTTGTCGAATGGCCTGGCTACGCGAGGCTTTGGACCAACGTGCTGCGCTGGGTCAGCAACGCCTAGCCGATCCGCAATCGTCGGGGAACCCGTCATGACAGAGCCCTTTCTTGTCGCCAGAAACATCGCCAAGCGCTTCGGCGCTCTGACCGCGCTGGCAAATGTCGATCTGGAGATCCGCTCCGGCGAGGTGCTGGCGCTTCTCGGCGATAATGGCGCCGGCAAATCGACCTTCATCAAGATCCTGGCAGGCGCTCATCCGCCCAGTGGTGGGGAGCTTGTGATCGAGGGCAATCCGGTCGCCTTTCACTCGCCCAAGGATGCCGCGGCATCGGGGATCGCGACGATCTTTCAGGAGCTGGCGCTTTCGGAGAACCTGTCGATCGCAGAAAACGTCTTTCTCGGCCGTGAATTGAAACGCTCCATTTTGGGCATTCCGTTCCTGAAGCGCAAAGAAATGCGCCAGCGCGTCGACGGCCTGCTGAAGGAGCTCGATGCCCATATTTCCGATCCAGAAGCGCCTGTAGGCAGTCTGTCGGGCGGCCAACGCCAGGCCGTCGCAATCTGCCGGGCGCTCAATCTGAATGCCAGGCTGGTCATCATGGATGAGCCGACTGCGGCCCTTGCCGTTGCCGAAACGCGCAAGGTCCTGGCGCTGACACGGCGGCTTGCCGCGCGCGGCTGTGCCGTTGTGCTCATCAGCCACAACATTTCCGAGGTCTTCGAGGTCGCCGACCGCATCGTGGTGTTCCGGCGCGGCCGCAAAGTGGCCGAACGGCTGGCCGCCGATACCGATCACGAGGAAGTCGTTTCGCTCATAACAGGCGCTCATCCCGACGTGCGGGCGCTTGAAAAAACAAACTGAAACGCACGTCATTTCCAGAGAGGTTCAAACACAATGCTTTCACAGTTCAAGAAAGTGCTCGCCGCTTCCGCACTGTCACTCGCCATTGCAACCGCGGCGCATGCCGCGGACAAACACAAGGTCGCCTTCGTTCCGCAATTGATCGGCATCCCTTACTTCAACGCCATGGAAGCCGGCGGTAATCGCGCAGCCAAGGACCTGGGCGTCGATTTCATCTATTCCGGTCCCGTCGACACCAATCCGGTCGACCAGTTGCAGATCGTCCAGAACCTGGTCGATCAGGGCGTCGAGGCGATCTCGGTCAGCGTCCTCGATGCCTCCAGCATCGCACCCGTGGTCGAGAGCGCCAAGGCGAAAGGCATCAAGCTGTTCACCAGTGACAGCGACGCGCCCGACAGCGGCCGCGCCGTTTATGTGGCGCAGGCGACCGACGAAGGCCTCGGCACAGCCATTGTCGACGAACTCGTCAAGCGCGTCGGCGAGGACGCAACCATCGGCATCGTCTCCGGCGAGGCAACGGCGTCCAATCTCAACGCCTGGATCGGCTTCATGCAGAAGCAAGCCACCGCCAAATATCCGAAGCTGAAGCTGCTCGCGCCGCAATTCGCCGGCGGCACCGCCGAACGCGCCGCGCAAATATCAGGCGATCTGATGGCGGCCAACCCGGACATCAAGGCCATCATCGCCGTCGCCTCCTCGACATGCCCGGGCGTAGCCCAGGCCATCGAAACCGCCGGCAAGATCGGCTCGGTCATCGGTGCCGGCTACTGCAGCCCGAACACGGCACGGTCCTACCTGAAGAGCGGAGCCTTCGGCTTCACCGTTCTCTGGGATCCCGAGCAACTCGGCTATCTCACGGTCTGGGCCGGCAAACAGCTGATCGACGGCAAGAACTTCGAAGCGGAAAACAAGGTCGCCGGCCTGGAAAAGCCCATCACCTATGATGCCGCCAAGGGCATTTTGCTTCTCGGGCCGCCGGTCGTCTTCACCAAGGACAATGTCGACAAGTTCAACTTCTGAGCTCTGAGATGAACGTGGTGCGGCAGTTTGGAAACGGTGTCTTCTCCATGAACGGGCGGGAGTGGTCTCTGCTTGTCGCCTGTTTGCTGGCGATCGTCATCTTTTATGTCGCATCGCCGCACTACGCGACATCAGGCAATGCAGCCACGGTCCTGCGCAACAGTGTCGAACTGCTGCTGATCGGCCTTGGCATGACCCTGCTGCTCGCCATGGGCGGCATCGATGTCTCGATCGGCATCGTCATGGGTCTGGCGGCCATCGCCATCGGGCGTGTGCTCGGCGCCGGCGGCAATCCGCTGCTGGCGCTCATTGCAGGCCCTTTGGTCGGTGCGCTGCTGGGATGCGTGACCGCCGCCGTCGTTGTCCTCGGCCGCGTTCCGGCAATTGTCGGTACACTCGGCCTGCTCGGTGTCTACCGCACCGCCGTCTTCGTACTTCTCGGAGGGCAATGGCTTTCGGGCCTGCCCTCGAGCCTTACAGATCTTCTTGCAACCAGCGTGCTCGGCGTCCCCGTCCCTGCCCTGGTGATTGCCGCTGCCTATCTGGCCGTCTGGCTGGCGCTGCGGCGAACCCCTTATGGGCTGCATCTGCTGGCGATCGGCAATTCGGAGGAAAAAGCGCGGCTTTCTGGCATCCCAGTGATCAAGATCCGCTTCACGACCTTCGTCATCAGCGGTGTGCTGACTGGCATTGCCGCCACGTTCTATGTCGCCACCTACCGCAATGTGGAGATGACGATCGGCAGCACGCTGGCGCTCGATGCCATTGCCGCGGTCATTCTTGGCGGGACCAGCATATTGGGCGGCAGATGCAGCCTGATCGGCACCGTGCTCGGCGTGCTGCTTCTGAGAATCCTGCAGAACGGCCTGCTGCTGATCGGTGTCCCTTCCCTTTGGCAGCCTGTCGTCACCGGCGTTCTCATCATCGGCGTGCTTGGCTTCGAAGCTGTTTGCAACCGATTGCCGCTCGGCAGATTTCAACGAGCCCGCGCATGAAAACGCTCCGCAACCTGCAGGGCCCGGCCCTTACCCTGGCTCTGCTCTGTATGCTTTGGCTGATCGTGATTGTCGGCCTGCTGGCGCTCAAGCCTTCTGTCTTCAATCTCGGCACCGTCACCACCATTCTTCAGTTCTCGACGATCCTTGCCCTGGTCGGCCTTGGACAAGGGTTGGTCATCATGGCCGGTGGCGCCGGCATCGACCTCTCGGTCGGCGGTGCGGTCTCGCTGTCCGCCATCGTCGCGATGCTTTGCCTCAAGCTGGGATTGCCGCCGGTCCTGCTGCCCGCCGTCTGCATCCTGGCCGGCGCGATGCTCGGTGCCTTGAACGGATGGCTGGTGAACGGGCTCGCGCTTCTCCCCTTCATCGCGACGCTCGGCACCTTCTTCGTCTATTCCGGCGCTGCACTTGCCATTACCGGCGGCGCGGCCCAAGCCGGCGTGCCCTCCTGGCTGCTTGTGTGGGGGCGCGGCGTCGTCATGGGCATTCCCCTGCCCTTTCTCACCCTTGCCATCCCCTGCTTTGCGCTAGCCGGTTTGGTGCTGCTCTCGACAGCGTGGGGGCGCTGGATCTACGCCATGGGCTTCAACGAACGCTCGGCCAGGCTGGTCGGTATTCCGGTCGATCGCGTTCGCTTGGTCCTCTACGCCTTGAGTGGCGCGCTCGCCGGCGCCGCGGGACTCGTCTCGATCGCCTGGCTCGGCAGCGGCAGGCCCAATATCGGCCAGAACCTCGAACTCGAATCGCTGACTGCGGCCATGCTCGGCGGCATCGCCATCACCGGCGGGCGTGGCGGCGTCGGCGGCGTGTTCGCGGCCGTCCTGCTGCTGGTCACGCTGAAGACCGGCCTTCTGCAATTGAACATCAACACGGTTTGGCAGGTGGGGATTGTCGGCGCCCTTCTGGTTTTCGTCCTTCTCGCCGACCGACTTTCCCAACGTTGGAGATCATGATGCCGTCCATGGAAGAGATCATTGCCGCGCGCGTCGAAGCAAGCGCTGACCGTATCGTCCAAACGCTGAGCGATCTCGTCGCCTTCCCCTCGATCGTGAAATCCGATCCAAAGGAGGCCGGCCCCGGCGAGCGTGATTGCCAGCTCTATCTGCAAAAGCGGATCGAGGCGCTAGGCTTCTCGACCGATCTATGGGACCCGGACGGCCCAGCACTCTACGAAAAATACAAGGGGCGGGCCGGCGCCAACAAAGGCAGGACGTTCGAAGGCCGGCCCAATCTCGGCGGCGTCTTGAAGGGCACGGGCGGCGGTCGCTCCATCATGCTGACCGGCCATATCGATGTCGTCCCGCCCGGCGCCGCCGGTCACTGGACGACCGACCCGTTCCAGCCCGTCCTCAAGGACGGTTTTCTACACGGCCGTGGTACGGTCGACATGAAAGGCGGCGTCGCCTGCATGCTGATGGCCGTCGAGATCCTGAGGGGACTCGACATTCCCCTGTCCGGAGACGTCGTCTTCACCACCGTGGTCGATGAGGAAATCGGCGGCATGGGGTCGCTGGCCATGGTCGATCGCGGCTTTCACGCCGACGCCGGCATCATGACCGAACCGACCGCGAACAGGATCGCACCGCTCTGTCACGGCATTCTGTGGGGGAAGATCATCATTGACGGCATAGGCGGGCATGCGGAGCTGACGCCCAATGCCTGGTATTCGAGCGGCCCGGTCGATGCCGTCCAGCTTTGCCGGCAGATCCTCGACGGCATCGACATCCTCAACCGGCGCTGGATGTTCGATCCCAGAAAGAACCATCCGTTGATGGACCTGCCCAACCAGATCATCGTCACCCAGATGAGCGCCGGCGAACATCCGTCCTCCATGGCAGGGCGCGGCGAGATCATCATCGACGCTCAATATCTGCCGAGCGAGCATGACGAGTTCAAATTGGGCGGCAACGTCAAACGCGAAATCGAAGAGCACATAGCCAATGTCTGCCAGGCAGACCCTTATCTTCGCCAGCGCCCTGCCCGCGTCGAATGGATTCTCGACGCCGACTGCGCCGAGATCCCAGCGGACAATCCCTTTGTCGGCGTCTTCCAGGAGGCCGTCAAAGAAGCCAATCTCTCGCCGGTCCTGAGTGGCTTTGGCGCGCACAGCGACATCGGCCTGCCGACCGGCCTCGGCAACACCCCGACCGTCAATTTCGGTCCCGGCGACCCCGCGCAGGCGCATCAGCCGAACGAACGCGTTTCGGTGCGCGATCTCGTCGATTGCACCAAGGCAATTGCAATTGCCGTCGAAAAATGGTGCCGCTAGCGGGCAGACGATTGGCAGTGCGACAACGCAGCATAGGGGCCATGGCCCTTCGACAGGAGCCGCAGCTTCTGGTCATCGACCGGCGGCGGCACGCCCTCGAGTTCCCGCCATGCGGCAAGTGATCGATCTTTGCCGCACTGCAGGCATGGTTGCGCCCCTGCCTGGTGACGTCGTCGCGTTCTGACACCCGGCGAGCTTGCGCACGTGATTTGAGCTGAACGCCTGTGCAGCAAGCCGTGCCCGTTGCGGTCCGTTCACGGCGGATCGGTGTTGCAGCTGCCGGCTACCTGGTTGACCGCTTCGCCGAACCCGGCGAGGTCGAAATCGGCCTCGCCGCGCCCCGCCAGCAGCCCGAACCGCCAGGAAAGCTGGAGCCGGTTCGCGGCGACAAGGCGCCTGATGCCGTCGGCTCCATCGCGCACCAGCATCCGGCCGCGCGGCCCGACCGACCAGCTTTCATCGAACTTGCTCTCCTGATCGACCGTGATCGACATGGTGATCTTGCGGCTGGCCGAAACAGCGTCGTTCAGTTGCAGCCATTCAGTCCAATGCGGCTCGCCGTTTACCCGGCAGGCAATCGTCAGGATCGGGCTGTAGCTCAAGGCACCGCCGCCGGTGATCAGCTTGTTGGTGGCATAGAGCGAGGCCGTGACGAGGCCGTCTTCACTCGTGCCGAACCGCCAGTTGTCAGGCACCGTGCCGGCCTGGGCAATGCCGCAGACCGAGACAAGCATCAGCGCGATTGCCGAAGCGTGTCCCAATTCGACGAACAGTCTCAACACGCCCTCCAACAACCAAGCGGCTTGCAATAGAAGCGCAGATAATGATCAAAGCTTGGTCGCCACAGGCCGTCGCGTGCGAAGCATGGCGGCTGTTGCAGTTTGGCAACGAAAAAGGCCGCCTCGACGGCGGCCTTCCTGTTTCAGCGGAGCGCTGGTGTTATTCGGCGGCCTTCTTCTTCGGCGCAGCCTTCTTCTTGGGCTCTTCCGCGTCGTCGGCCTTCTTGGCGTCGGCCTTCTTGGCGGCGGCTTTCTTCGCCGGCTTCGCCTTGACGGCGGTCTCGTCCTCTTCGTCGTCGGCCATCAGCTCTTCCTTGCTGACCTTGACGTCGGTGACCGAAATCTGACCGAGCAGATGGTCGACCACCTTTTCCTCGAACATCGGTGCCCGCAGCGTGTTCAGCGCTTCCGGGTTGTTGCGGTAGAACTCGAAGACTTCCTGCTGCTGGTTGCCCGGATAGCGGCGCACCTGCTCGAACAGGCCGCGCTGCAGCTCTTCGTCCGATACGGTGACGCCGGCCTTCTCGCCAATTTCAGCCAGTACCAGGCCAAGGCGTACGCGGCGCTCGGCAAGCCGCAGATACTCGGCACGCGCCTCTTCTTCCGTCGTCTCTTCGTCGGCGAAGGTGCGTCCGGCTGCTTCCAAGTCACGATTGACCTGCGCCCAGATGTTGTTGAACTCGGCGTCGACGAGCTTCGATGGCGCCTCGAACGAATAGGCCGCGTCGAGCTGGTCGAGCAGCTGGCGCTTGACCTTCTGGCGCGTCATAGCGCCGAACTGGTTCTCGATCTGGCCGCGTACGACGTCGCGCAGGCGCTCCAGCGACTCCAGGCCGAGGTTCTTGGCGGTCTCGTCGTTGATTTCCAGCGCGCCGGGCTGGGACACTTCCTTGACGGTGACGTCGAAGGTCGCTTCCTTGCCGGCCAGATGCGCGGCCTGGTAGTTTTCCGGGAAAGTCACGGTGACCTGCTTTTCGTCACCGGCCTTGGCGCCGACCAGCTGATCCTCGAAGCCGGGGATGAATTCCTTCGAACCCAACACCAGCGGCTGATCGGTGCCGGCGCCGCCATTGAAGGCCTCGCCGTCGATCTTGCCGACATAGTCGATGGTGACGCGGTCGCCATTGGCGGCCTTGCCGGTCTGCGGCTCATAGCTGCGCGCCGATTCGGCAACGCGCTGAACCTGCTCGTCGATCTCGGTATCCGGAACGTCGAACACCTGGCGTGTCACCTTGATGTCGGAAAAGTCCTTGATCTCGATCGCCGGGATGATCTCGTAGTTGAGGCGGAATTCGAAGTCGGCGCCGCCGGCCAGGATCTTCTCGGCTTCCTTCTCATCCTCGGTCATGATGACTTCGGGCTGCATGGCAGCCTTTTCACCACGCCCGGTAATGATCGAACGGGTCGAATCGTTGAGGATTTCGTTGACCACTTCGGCCATGAACGACTTGCCGTAAACCTTGCGCAGGTGCTGCACCGGCACCTTGCCGGGACGGAAGCCGTTGATGCGGACCTTGTTGCGGGCATCCGAAAGCCGCGCCATCAGCTTGGCTTCCATGTCACCGGCCGGCACGGTGATCTTGATCTCTCGCTTGAGACCGGAGTTGAGCGTTTCGGTGACCTGCATCGTAAAACCTTTGTTTTCACCAATGAGACTGCCACGGCCTCTGCCGTTCACAGCCTGCCGGTATATTCTTGCCGGAAATGGCTTTTGGTACGGAACCTGGCGATTTGACCGAAAACCCGGCTCAAACTCTCCCAAACTGCGTCCCAAAATGTGAATAAGTTCTTGTTTTTCCTACTTCTTATCACATTCTGCAGAAGCGGATCGTCGCGTCCCGTCACATTTGACACGCCTTTTGTCACAGGCGAGGCCAATTTTCAACAGTCTTCGCATCCCGGCGAATAACCAGCATTTGAACCTGACCACATCTTGTCCCTGACCTACATCTTGTCTCCGACATTGACAGAATGATGGCCACATGGGATTGCCGGTCCATGCGGATGTGGCGGAACTGGTAGACGCCCTGGATTTAGGTTCCAGTGCCGAAAGGCGTGGGGGTTCGAGTCCCTTCATCCGCACCACCCTTCGCTCTGCGAGCTTCGGGTGGCGGCCACCGAAGCTCGGTTCAGGCAGCGATCGGATTGAGCTTCAGATGCTGGATCAGAATAATGGTCTTGGCGTCGAGGATACGGCCATCGGCGATGCCGGCCAGGGCCTCGTCGAGCGGCATTTCCAGGACCTCGATGTCCTCGCCCTCTTCTTGCGCGCCGCCGCCGGCCGAGATGCGGTCGGCGGGTGAATAACGGGCGATGAAAAACCAGAGACGTTCGGTGACGCTGCCGGGGCTCATATAGGGCGAAAACAGCCGCTCGATATCCTTCAAGCGGTAACCAAGCTCTTCCTCGGCTTCCTTGCGGATGGCGGTCTCTGGATCGTTTTCGTCCAACAGGCCGGCACAGGCCTCGATCAGCGGCTCGCGGTGGCCGGTGACGTAGGCGGGATAGCGGAACTGGCGCACCAGAAGCACGGTCGAACGCAAGGGGTCGTAAGGCAGGATCACCGCGCCATCGCCGCGATCATAGGTCTGGCGGATTTGCGTCTCCCACTGACCGTCGCGCCGACGGTAGTCGAGAACGGTCTTCTTAAGGACGGCCCAGTCGTCGGAGAGGATTTCCTCCGAACGGACGCGAATACGATCTTCCATCGTGGTCTCCATGCAAAAGCGCGTCGCGCTTTATGCTCCTGTTTTATGCATGTCGTTCTCCCATACCGGGGCCACTTTTGGGCGCCATGCATTGCCGAGGCCTATCCGCGAACCGGCATTTCGGCAATCCCGTCAGTGATTGGTCCAGAACCCCTTTCACCGCCTCGTGTCTGGCGCAGGCGCCATCGGTCGCCTAAATAGCTGCGAACCCTCCCGGAGTTTCTCATGACAGCGTCGCTTTTCCAGTCGATCACCCTCGACGGCCTCACCTTCCCCAACCGCATCGCCGTCGCGCCGATGTGCCAGTATTCCGCCGACGACGGCTCGGCCAGTGACTGGCATCTCCATCACTGGATGAATCTCGCAATGTCCGGTGCCGGCATGGTCACAGTCGAGATGACCGATGTCGAGCGGCGCGGGCGTATTACCCATGGCTGCCTCGGCCTTTATTCCGAAGACAATGAAGCCGCCGCCCGCCGCGCACTGAACGCCGCACGACGCGTCGCCGCACCCGGCACGAAATTCGGCTCCCAACTCGCCCATGCCGGCCGCAAGGCTTCGAACCGCAAGCCGTGGGAAGGCGGCGGGCCACTGCAGCCAAACGAGGATCCCTGGCAGACCGTTTCCGCCTCGGCCATCCCCTACGACACCGGCTGGAACGTGCCGCACGCACTGGAGGACGAGGAGATCCTGCAGCTCATCGAACGCTTCGCCGAAGCCGCAAGGCGGGCCGAACGCGCCGGCTTCGATTTCATCGAACTGCACGCCGCGCATGGCTATTTGATCTTCCAGTTCCTGTCGCCCTTGTCCAACCAGCGCACGGACCGCTGGGGCGGCTCGCTGGAAAACCGCATGCGTCTTGCCGTCGAAATCGCCAAGGCGGTGCGCAAGGCTACGCCAAAGCTGATGCTCGGCGCGCGGCTATCGGTGATGGATTGGGTCGATGGCGGCTTCGACGTGGCGGACGCGATCGAAGTGGCCAAAGCGCTCAAGGACGAGGGCGTTGCCTATCTCTGCTGCTCGAGCGGCGGCAATTCGCCGTTGCAGAAATTGCCCACCGGCCCCGGCTATCAGGTGCATCTGGCGGAGGCGGTGCGCAAGGGTGCTGATATTCCGACCCGTGCCGTCGGCCTGATCGACGACCCCAAGCAGGCCGAAGCGATCCTCACCGAGGGCCGCGCCGACATGGTGGCGCTGGCGCGGGCCTTCCTGGCTGATCCGCGCTGGGGATGGCGTGCGGCGGCGACATTCAGCGAGACAATCCACCCGGCGCCACAACTTGCCCGTTCGGTGACCACGATGCAGCACTGGATGAAGGTGGTGGGCTGAACGGTCCGCGCTCCCGAAACGCGCGCCCCTCCTGTCTCCAGACAGTTTGACGGTGCTTCGCAGCTATTCCGTCCGCAAGCTGTTGGGTGGGACGAGGCTGCGGCGGGCGTGGCCGGGCGTGGGAGGAAACTGTTCAGGGCATGCTTGCCGGTTGCGGCGCTGACCGCAGGTGTAGAACCTTCAAACAGCCTCTGAGACGTTTGGGCGCAGGCTGACGGCCATGGTTGCAACCAATTTGGCTGCTTTGCGTTGCGGCCATGATGGACAACAAACCTTTTGAAGTGCCGGTCGTCGTCGAACTTGGCCACGTCGGCAAATATCGCCACATCCGCAGCGCCCAGGAGGCCGCGGAGTGCCTGATGACGGTGTGGCCGCTCAATCGCGGCCCGCGCCATCGTGATGCCCTCGACACTTGCCTCAAAGTGCTGGAAGGTTATCGTTCGACAGCAGATGCGCGCCGGGCGCTGATTGAAGCCGCCAAGGAATCGGAAGTGCTGGTGCCCGACGACAGACTGCCCGACGACCGGCTGCATTGAGCAGACGGACCTTTCAACCGGAGGTTTTCCATGGCGAAGCTGACTTACAAGATCGTCGAGCATGACGGCGGCTGGGCCTACAAGGTCGGAGCGACCTTTTCCGAGACGTTTCCCACGCATCAGGACGCATTGCGCGCAGCCGAAATCGCCTCGGCCGAGCAGCAGGTCGCCGGAGCGACCGACGGCATCCAGTATGAGGACGCCGAAGGCAAATGGCACGAAGAATTGGCCGACGGCCGCGACCGGCCGCAGACAGAAGTCTCAGATTAATTCGGTATAGCGCTTGATGTTGAGCGGTCCGACAGGGCGCCGACCGCAGCGCCGTCCGGAGAAAGGACGCGCCAGCGGCCAGCGGCTGTCCTTGCGGACTAGCCCTCGAACATGGCTTTCCAGAAAGTCGGTATCCGCTTTTCGGAAATCGCGTTCTGGCTATTTGCCGCAATACTGATCGTTGACGTTTTGCCCTGCGTTTGCGTCCGGGCCTGGCGTGTTGTGGGCACATGGGCCTATTGCGCCGGTATTGCCTTGGGTGTTCAACCCGGAGCCGTCACGGATGCTCCCCGTGGTATAGGGGTCGACAGTTGTCTGGTCGCTGTTGCCGAACAGCCACCAGTCACGATTGTTGGAATACCTGTCGTCCAGTGACTGCGCCATCGCCGATGTTGCGAGACCGATCGTCAGAACAGATGCTGCGAGAATTTTTGTAACCATTGAATCACTCCGTATCTTAGCCGCCTTGGTGCGACACTCATAAAACCCGGTAGTCAGCCGAATGGTTCCTTGAAATTGTCGTGAAGCTCAGTTGAGGCCCTGACCAGCAAAGCCCGGCCGGCGATGCGCTCGATGAATGCGGCGGTTCGCTCCGGAATCACGAATTGCGGCATGTGCCCTATTCCCTCGACCAGTTCGAACCTAGATCCTTGACCTCATCGGCTCGCCTTGGCGGCGCGAAGATGACATTGCGGCCACCGTCGCGCCGCGCTATCTCAGACCACTCGCCTTCCCAGGCCACTCGCCTTGCCGGAGCCTTCCATGCCTGAAATCGTGACCGCCGCCATGCTCGTCATCGGCGATGAGATTCTGTCCGGCCGCACCAAGGACAAGAACATCGGCCATCTCGCCGACATCATGACGGCGATCGGCATCGACCTGAAGGAAGTGCGCATCGTCCCTGACGAGGAAGACGAGATCATCGCAGCGGTGAATGCCGTGCGCAGTCGTTACACCTATGTGTTCACCACCGGCGGCATCGGTCCGACGCATGACGACATTACGGCCGATTCCATGTCCAAGGCTTTTGGCGTGCCTTGCGAGTACGATGCCCGGGCCTATGCGATGCTGGAAGCAAGCTATGCCGCGCGCGGCATCGAATACACGCAGGCCCGCAAGCGCATGGCACGGATGCCGCGCGGCGCCGATCTCATCGACAATCCGGTGTCGGTCGCGCCTGGCTTCCGCATCGGCAACGTCCACGTCATGGCCGGTGTGCCATCGATTTTCCAGGCCATGCTCGACAATGTCGTGCCGACGCTGAAGGCCGGCACGAAGATGCTGTCGGCGACCGTGCCCTGCCCGTTCGGCGAAGGCCTCATCGGCGGGCCGCTGGGCGATATCCAGAAAGCGAATCCCGATACGATCATCGGCTCCTACCCGAAATATGGCGACGGCAAGTTCTGGACCGAACTGGTCGTGCGTGCCCGCAGCCAGGAGGCGCTGGACGCCGCCCGCGCCGATGTCGAGGCGATGGTCGCCGGCTTCGCCAGCAATCCCGGCTGATCTGGTCCAGGCCGGAACAAAGCGCGACGCTGCAACGTTTCCCCGGCACGAGTTCGCCAGCTCGTAAACCGAGGGATTGTCATGCGATTCAAAACCATCGTCGCCATTCTGCAGAACGAGCAGGACGCCGAGCGCGTGCTCGACTGCGCCATTCCGCTCGCCACCCGGTTTCAGAGCCATCTGGTCGGCATCCACGCCGAAACGCTTCCCGTGCCCTACACCTCCGCCACAGGCTTTCCCGACACCGAATTCCTGCAGGTTTCGGCAGACATGAACCGGGAACGGGCCGAGAAGTTGAGGACGCTGTTTCTCAGGCATATCGAGGATTCCGGTCTTTCCTTCGAGTGGCGAAGCCTGGAAAGCTTTTCGGGTGACAGCGCGCTGACCGGGATTTCGAGCGTGCGGGCCGCCGACCTGATCATAGCGGCGCAGCGCGAAACGGGCGGAGATTCCAGCGCGGACGTAGACACGCTGGTCTATGATGCCGGCCGGCCGGTGCTGGTGGTGCCGCACGAGGGTCCGCTGATCACCACCTTCAAACGCGTCTTGCTCGCCTGGAACGGCAGCAAGGAAGCGGCGCGCGCCGCCTTTGACGCGCTGCCCTTCATCATCGCAGCCGAGAAGACCGACATATTGGTTATCGACCCTCCTGAAACGCTCGACGACAGCCCGGAGGCCGCCGGCGCCGAAATCGCGTCGGCGCTGTCGCGCCACGGCGCCACCGTCAGCGTCTCGGTGCAGCAGTCGGGCGGCAGTTCGGTCGATGACATCATCCAGACCAGGATCGCGGAAACCGGCGCCGATCTGCTGGTGCTTGGTGCCTACAGCCACTCATGGCTGCGTCAGCTTCTGTTCGGCGGCGTGACGCGCAGCGTGCTGCGCACCGCGCCGGTGGCAGCCTTCCTGTCGCGGTAGGTCCACACCGATCGCTGGTCCTTGCCTTTGCCAAGGCCCTTGCTCTTGCCAAGATGGGGGCTTTCCAGCTAATTCCGCGCGCATTCCCCTGTTTTCCTGCGCGCGATCCCCGCGTGCTGTGGAGTGCGCGACATGTCCCTTCCCGAAAAAGCCTTTCCGGTCTCCTGGGACCAGTTCCATCGCGACGCCCGGGCGCTCGCCTGGCGGCTTTCCGGCGCCAACAAGGGACAATGGAAAGCGATCGTCTGCATCACGCGAGGCGGGCTGGTGCCCGCGGCGATCATCTCGCGTGAACTCGGCATCCGCGTCATCGAGACGGTCTGCGTCGCCTCCTATCACGACTATACCAGCCAGGGGCAGTTGCAGGTCCTCAAGGAGATCACCCCTGCCCTGCTCGACGAAGACGGCGCCGGCGTGCTGATCATCGACGACCTGACCGACACCGGCAAGACGGCGGGCATCGTGCGCGCGATGATGCCCAAGGCGCATTTCGCCACCGTCTATGCCAAGCCGAAAGGCAGGCCGCTGGTCGATACTTTCGTCACTGAAGTCAGCCAGGACACCTGGATCTATTTCCCGTGGGACATGGGCTTCACCTACCAGAAGCCGATCGCCGACGACCACGCCGGCTGATTCGGAACTACCTGCCTGTTACAGACCGGCAGCTTGCACTGGGCATGATTTGCTTTCGCAAACAGGTCCGGCAGGGCCGGATATTTTGTGAAATCGACGTCTATCGGCGGAAATCGGCCAGGCGAATGAAATTTTTTACTTTTATTGCCGACAATTAGCCGTAAGATTCGTGAGACGGCAAACGATTCCGGAGGCTGGGGCTAGCTTCTTCGATGTTGACGAGGCCAACGACACACAATCATCTGGCCGAAAGGGTCCGACGGCTCTTCGGCACGGCGCCGTGCCGCCTGCAGGTTGCCGCCCTGCCTTGGCGCGACACGGGAGACGGCGTCGAAATCATGCTGATCACCAGCCGCGATACCGGCCGTTGGGTTTTGCCCAAGGGCTGGCCGGAGGCCAGGGAGCCGCTCTGCGAGGCCGCGGCGCGCGAAGCCGGCGAGGAGGCCGGGCTGCGCGGCCGTGTCTCTCATCTTGAAGCCGGCCGTTACTTCTACGCCAAGGTACTGGCTTCCGGCGAAGAAGTGCCGTGCGAGGTCCTGGTGTTTCCGCTGCATGTCGACAAAGTCGCGGACCGCTGGAAGGAAAAACACTCACGCACCCGCAAATGGGTCCGCGCAAGCGAAGCGGTGCGCATGGTCAACGAACCCGACCTTTGCCAGATCATCGCCTATTTCTGCGCCGACCCGCACAGCTTCTCCTGACGGGCGGCCACACCGCGCTCTTTGCAAAACGGGACTGGCTTGCAAGGGCTGGACATGCGTTGGCGCGTATCGACATGAATGCTTTGCTAAGGAATCAAGGATAGGATTCGGCAGCTCTGGTATTTTTGATCGATGGCGAATCCCGCAAATCCAATTCCAAACGAGTCCGACGAGCCCCAGCGCGAGCGTCGTCCGCGCGTGCTCAAGGGCGGGTCGATCATCACCGGAATTTCGAATTCGGAAGTGGGCTGCACGCTGCGCAATCAGCACGACGGCGGCGCCGAACTGAAGATACCGCTCGAAGCCCGGGTCCCAGATCGCTTCCTTCTCTATGTGCCGCTCGACGGCATTGCCTATCGTTGCGAGGTCCGCTGGCGACGCAACGACCGTATCGGGGTGCAGTTCACCGGCACCGAGCCAAAACCCCGGCTGCATTACGGCTGACGCCCAGGCAAGCTTGCGCGCGGAAAATCGTGATCCGCGCCTGCATTCTATCCCCGTTATCCACATATGTGACACACAAGATGTTGGGGTCACAAAAGCTACGCAAACGAATCCTTGACGGCGCAAAACGAGTCGCCTTTTATAGGCCATGTGCTCCTGTTGAGAGTGCGACCGGAAAGTTCTGAGCCCGGTCTTTTTTCCCGGACTATGTGCGTTTTTGCTCGCATTTCCGCCTGTTTACGAGGCCGGCGGAAGCGTTGGGATTGTGGGGCGGTTGGGGACGATAGGGACAATTGTCGGGCTTGAATAAATTGTCTGTTAATACTATATTTAGTGTTTGCAGGTAGGTTCGAGGGAATCGGAAAAAATCAGTTTTGAGGGACCCGCGGGTTCGTCGGCGCGTTGGACAGATACTTCGCAAGGAGTTTGACCAGCAGGGCCGGCGGAGACCGCGAAAATGGAGAGCCGGTCGTTTCGAACGCCCGGCAGACGGCGGACATGCGCGTTTCGCATCGGGGGCGGAAATCCCTTGGGAAAAGCGCTATATATAGACAAAAGGGACCGGACCAATGCGCATCGAGCGTCGTTTCACCAAGCCAGGACAATCTGCCTATGCGGAGATCGAATTCCGCAAGGCGCTTTCGGAGATCAAGAATCCGGATGGTTCGGTGGTGTTCCGCTTGGACAATATCGACGTGCCGGCGCAGTTCTCCCAGGTTGCAGCCGATATCCTGGCGCAGAAATATTTCCGCAAGGCCGGTGTCCCCGCACGCCTTAAGAAGATCGAGGAGAACGACGTCCCCTCCTTCCTGTGGCGCTCCGTCGCCGATGAGGCGGAACTGGCGAAGCTGCCGGAAGCCGAGCGCTACGGTTCCGAGATCGACGCCCGCCAGGTCTTCGACCGGCTTGCCGGCACCTGGACTTACTGGGGCTGGAAAGGCGGCTACTTCAAGGGGTCGGAGGAAGACGCGCGCGCCTTCCGCGACGAGCTTGCCTACATGCTGGCCACCCAGCGCGTCGCGCCGAACTCGCCGCAATGGTTCAACACCGGCCTGCACTGGGCCTATGGCATTGACGGCCCGAGCCAGGGCCACTTCTATGTCGACCCGTTCACCGGCAAGCTGACCAAGTCGAAATCCTCCTACGAGCATCCGCAGCCGCATGCCTGCTTCATCCAGGGCGTACAGGACGACCTCGTCAACGAGGGCGGCATCATGGATCTGTGGGTGCGTGAAGCGCGCCTGTTCAAATACGGCTCCGGCACCGGCTCCAACTTCTCGCTGCTGCGCGGTGAAGGCGAAAAGCTGTCGGGCGGCGGCCGCTCGTCGGGCCTGATGAGCTTCCTCAAGATCGGCGACCGTGCGGCGGGTGCCATCAAGTCGGGCGGCACCACGCGCCGCGCCGCCAAAATGGTCATCGTCGACGCCGACCACCCCGATATCGAGGAATTCATCGACTGGAAGGTGAATGAAGAGCAGAAGGTCGCCTCGCTGGTGACCGGCTCGAAGATCGTCAAGAAGCATCTCGAAGCGATCATGAAGGCCTGCGTCAACTGCGAAGGCAATGGCGACGACTGCTTCGACCCGTCGATCAACTCCGCGCTGAAGCGCGAGATCAAGGCGGCCAAGAAGTCGGCCGTGCCGGAGAACTACATCTACCGCGTCATCCAGTTCGCCAAGCAGGGCTATAGCTCGATGTCGTTCAAGACCTACGACACCGACTGGGATTCGGATGCCTACCTCACGGTTTCGGGCCAGAACTCCAACAATTCGGTGTCGCTGAAGGACAATTTCCTGCGCGCCGTCGAGGACGATGCCGACTGGCACCTGACCGCCCGCAAGGACGGCAAGGTGATGAAAACGCTGAAGGCCAGGGATCTCTGGGAAAAGATCGGTTACGCCGCCTGGGCGTCGGCCGATCCGGGCCTGCATTTCAACACCACGATGAACGACTGGCACACCTGCGCTTCCGCTGGTGCGATCCGGGCGTCCAACCCGTGCTCGGAGTACATGTTCCTCGACGACACGGCCTGCAACCTCGCCTCGATCAATCTGCTGCCCTACCGCAACGCCGACGGCACCATCGACATCGCTGCCTATGAGCACACGGTGCGGCTGTGGACCATCGTTCTCGAAATCTCGGTCATGATGGCGCAGTTCCCGTCGAAGGAGATCGCCAAGCAGTCCTACGAATACCGCACGCTCGGCCTCGGCTATGCCAATATCGGCGGCCTGCTGATGACGTCGGGCATTCCCTACGACTCCGATGAAGGCCGCGCGATCTGCGCCGCACTCACCGCGATCATGACCGGCATGGCCTATGCCACCTCGGCCGAGATGGCCGGCGAGCTCGGCGCCTTCGCCGACTACGACCGCAATGCGCAGAACATGCTGCGCGTCATGCGCAACCATCGCCGTGCCGCCTATGGCGAGAAGCAGGGCTACGAGAAGCTCGCCGTCAATCCGGTGCCGCTGGTCGCTTCCGACCTGAAGCAGCAGGACCTTGCTACCCACGCTAAGGCCGCCTGGGACCGCGCCATCGAACTCGGCGAGGAGCATGGCTACCGCAACGCGCAGGCGACCGTGATTGCGCCGACCGGCACGATCGGTCTGGTCATGGATTGCGACACCACCGGCATCGAGCCCGACTTCGCGCTGGTGAAGTTCAAGAAACTGGCCGGCGGCGGCTATTTCAAAATCATCAACCGCGCCGTGCCGGAAGCGCTGCGCACGCTCGGCTACTCCGAAGCCCAGATCGCGGAGATGGAGGCCTATGCGGTTGGCCACGGCAACCTCAACCAGGCGCCCGCCATCAACCCCGGCGCGCTCAAGGCCAAGGGCTTCACCGACGACAAGATCGCCGCGCTCAACGCAGCCTTGAAATCGGCCTTCGACATCAAGTTCGTCTTCAACCAGTGGACGCTCGGCGCCGACTGGGTGAAGGAGACGTTCGGGTTCACCGACGAGCAGCTCAACGACTTCTCGTTCGAGATCCTGCCGGCGCTCGGCTTCTCCCGCAAAGACATCGAGGCCGCCAACATCCATGTCTGTGGTGCGATGACGCTGGAAGGCGCACCGTTCCTCAAGGCCGAACACCTGGCGGTGTTCGATTGCGCCAGCCCGTGCGGCAAGATCGGCAAGCGCTCGCTTTCGATCAACAGCCACATCCAGATGATGGCGGCTGCACAGCCCTTCATTTCCGGCGCCATCTCCAAGACCATCAACATGCCCAACGATGCGACGGTGGAAGACGCCAAGGGCGCCTACATGCTGTCGTGGAAGCTGGCGCTGAAGGCCAACGCGCTCTACCGCGACGGCTCGAAGCTGTCGCAGCCGCTGAACTCCTCGCTGCTCGCCGATGGCGAGGATGACGAGGATGATGCCGTCGAGCAGCTGCTCGCCGCACCTGCGGCAGCACGTGCCGCACAGATCACCGAGCGGATCGTCGAGCGCATCATCGAGCGCGTGTCGCGCGAGCAGGAAAAGCTGCCCGGACGCCGCAAGGGTTACACGCAGAAGGCCAAGATCGGTGGCAACACCATTTTCCTGCGCACCGGCGAATATGACGATGGCCGTCTCGGCGAGATCTTCATCGACATGAACAAGGAAGGCGCGACCTTGCGCGGCCTTCTCAACAACTTCGCCATCGCCATTTCGCTGGGCCTGCAATATGGCGTGCCACTCGACGAATATGTGCATGCCTTCACCTTCACCAAGTTCGAGCCGGCCGGCATGGTGCAGGGCAATGACGCCATCAAGAGCGCGACGTCGATCCTCGACTACGTGTTCCGCGAGCTGGCGATCTCCTATCTCGGCCGCAACGACCTCGCCCATGTCGACCAGTCGGACTTTTCCAACACCGCACTTGGCCGTGGCATCAGCGAAGGCAAGACCGATGCGGTCTCCAAGGGCCTGACCCGTGGCGCCTCGCCGGTGAAGCTGGTGTCGCGCGTCAGCGGCAACGATCCGAAAGGCTTTGCAGCCCCCTCGGGCGCCCCTGCCCGCTCGGCACCGACCGCCTTCTCCGGCTCCAACGTGCTGGCGCTGAAGCCAGCCAGCGACGAAGCGGTCGCCTACAAGCGCGACTATGAGGAGCGGGCGAAGGAACTGGCCGAGGACATCGCCTTCGAGGAAGCGGCTGCATCCGACGCCACCGCGGGATTGTTCACCGACGCCGCGGCCGTCGAGGCGGCCGAAGCCAAGAAACTCGCCAACGACCGCCGCGCCAAGTCCCTGCTCCAGGGCTACACCGGCAATTCCTGCTCCGAGTGCCAGAATTTCACCATGGTGCGGAACGGGACTTGTGAGAAGTGCGATACGTGCGGCTCCACGAGCGGGTGCAGCTGAGGTCTAGTGCCACCTCGGCTTACAGTTCGACGGCTGGTATCTGGTTGCAACCAAGGGCAGCCATCGCCAATATAAGCATGAAGTCAAAGCCGGCCGCGTCACCGTGGCTGGCAAGCCGTCTGAAGAGGTTGCACAGGGAACACTGAACAGCATCCTCAAGCAGTCAGGTTTGAAGGAGTGATGACATGCGTTACGCGGTGGTGATTGAAAAAGCAGGAAGTAATTTCTCTGCCTATGTGCCGGACCTACCCGGCTGCATCGCGACAGGTGCCACTGTGCCTGAAGTGGAAACCGAGATTCGCGATGCAATACGCTTTCACATCGAAGGTTTGCGAGCCGATGGGCTGGATGTGCCCAAGGGTGTCAGCCTCGCGGAATACGTAGAGGCGTAGAAGGCAATTCACTCAATCGGATCAGGCTCTGATCCCGCCTGCTATCTCTACGGCAACACCTCCAGCGTCTGCTCGTCCTACCCTATCCGCACGAACAGCACCTTGCGCCCCTCACCCGTGGGCACCTCGAAATACTGGATGCCGTCAGGCATTTCGCCGCAGGGCGGCTCGGGGATCTCATTGAGGTCGGCTACTGCTTTCAGTTCTTTCGCGTGGGCGGCGTCAGGGCTGAACGTGTAGCGTTTGACGGCGGCAGGCGCGGCGTCCTCGGCGTAAAGGCTCGAATTCAAGAACTTGTTTGCATCTGCCCATGCCTTAGGCTTGCCCAGCTCAAAGTCTCTCGCCATGCCATCTCAGATGGTCGTCCATAAAGCTGGAGATGAAAAGATACGAGTGATCATATCCATCCTGCATCCGCAGCTTTAGCGGAATACCTGCTTTGTTGCAGGCCGCTTCAAGCAGCCAAGGCCTGAGCCCGTCGTCAAGAAATCCATCCGACGTTCCCTGATCCACCAAGAATTCGGGGAAACGGTATCCGTCATCGATGAGCGACGTCGCGTCGCAAGTTCGCCACGAGGCCTCATCATTGCCGAGATACTTCTCAAAAGCCGGTCTCGACCAGCCGGCGGTGCTTGGCTGGGCGATCGGGGCGAATGCCGAGCAGCTCTTGAAACGTTGCGGATTCTTCAAGGCAATCGTCAGCGCGCCATGCCCGCCCATCGAATGGCCGGAGATAGCCTGGCGGGCCATATCGGCTGGAAATTCAGCCGCGATGAGGGCCGGCAACTCCTCGGTGACATAGGAATACATGCGATAATTCTTCGCATAAGGCTCTTGCGTCGCATCGAGATAGAAGCCGGCGCCGGAGCCGAACTGCCAGTTGTCTTTTTCATCCGGAATGTCGGCCCCGCGCGGGCTGGTGTCGGGACAAACGACGATCAGGCCAAGCTCGGCGGCCATGCGCCTGTACTCGCCCTTGTCCATTACATTGGCGTGGGTGCACGTCAGGCCTGAGAGATACCACACAACGGGACAAGGCGCCTCCCGCGCCTGCGGAGGTATGAAAACGGCAAAAGTCATGTCGCAACGGCAACTCGTCGACAAATGGGAATAGACGCCCTGCACGCCGCCATGGGCTTTCGTTTGAGAGATGATTTTCATGTGTTCTCCACGTTGCGGGTCGGATGACGGTCGCCACCTACTGCCATCCAGCGGCAGCACTTGCGTCCTGCCATCCTATGGCTCTTGTGTCGACGGATCTCAGCGCGGAAAAAGAACCTCGCCCATTCCGAGCACTGCGTTATCCCCGCCATATTTGCGCCGTGCGCTCCCCAGAAGCGGCCGTTTCAAAATGCCCTCGGCGATCAGATGACGATCGATGATGGCGGCGAAAACGCTCTCGGGCGCGCCGCATTCGACGAAGCTCGGCGACATGCGTGCCGGCGCGCGATCGAGAAGGATCGAACCGCGACGCATCAAATAGCCGGGCATCTCGCCGGTGCCACCGGCCACCACCAGCGTGCCGGCGATCATGCGGCTGCCGGCAAGGTCGCCGGAGCCTTTCAGCACCGCGATCAGGCCGCGCCGCATGCGGTCCGCCGCGAAGGCGCCCGCCTTGCCCCTGACAATCAACACACCGCCGTTCATGCCGGCCAGTTCCCCCACGAGCGGCGCACCGAGGTGGTCGCCGGCATTGCCCGTTATCTCAAGCCTGCCGCCGCGCATGCCGGAGCCGGCGTATGGACCCGCATTGCCTTCGATCGTGAGCTTGCCACCGCGCATGGCGCGCCCGGCCTGGGCGCCGGCATTGCCAACGAGGCGAACCGACCCGGTCCGCATGCCTTGCGCCACAAGGTCAAGGCGCGCGCTTCCACCTTCGAACACGATGCTTGTCGGATCGCTGCCGGCGACGCGAAAAATGTCGCCCACCTTCGATCCGTGCTTCGACATGCCGATCTGGATTCTTTCGACGTCGCGCCTTTCGATCCCGGCCAGCCGCTCCGGCGTCAGCGGCGACAGGTCAAGGCGCTCCGGCGGCTCGGCAACCAGGGTGAAGGTCAGCGCCTTCATGGCAGCATATCCTTCAGCGAGTAGATGAATTTTCCGAGCTTGCCGCCGTAATTGCCGGCGCTGATCCGAACCGCGCCTCTTTTCGGTCCGAGCTCTATGACAGCCTTGATGCCGGCCTTCATCGCGGCGGCAACTGCATCATTGGTTTCACCATCGATGACGATTTCCAGGACGGCGTTGATGTCGGGACCGAGTTCACTCGCGACGACGCCGCGCAGCGTCGGCGCATAGGCTTCGTTGGCCGAGGCGATCATCCCTTTGTATTTGCCACCTATCTTGGAACCCGAACGGGCAATGCCGCCCGGAAACGGCACGATGGCGCCAGGCACCATGCCGATCGCAGCGACCGCGGCCTCGGCAGCGGCCAAAGCGTTGGCGCTGCTTTGCGCCATGACAAAGAAATTGCCGCCACCGACAGCTTCCTTCGTCAGTCCGGTCGTTGCTTCGCACAGGAACTCGCCATCCATGACGGGAATACGCCAAAAGTGCCTGTCGCCGATCTTCTTGGAGATTTGCCAGCCGTCGCCGAAATAACGCAGCGCCGAACCGAGCTTGAGCTCGGCGCTGCCCTGCAGCCCGGCAAAGCAGGCGGAACCCGGCGAGGTCAAAACGCACTGGCCGACACGATTGAGCAATTGTTTCTGCAATTCGTCCGTTCCCATCGCGAAAATCATGACGCGGCAGCCCGGCCGGCCATCCGGTGTGGCCGACGGCGGCAGGTCGAGATCGATTGCCGCTTCGCAGCCGCAACCGATCACCGAGGTGGCGAAGCCGGTCATCGTGATCGCCGCCTGGCGAGCCCATTTCCGGCTCGGCGCGGTGATGACGATGGCGGTTGCGCGCATGCCGAAGGCTTCGGCGAAGGTATCGTCGATCGTTACCCCATTGACGCTCATGTTCGGCATGGCACCTCGCCGAATGGCTGTTCGCGCGCAATCGCGGAATCCGGAAAATTGAACCAGTCCAGCGACAGGCCGTAGCGCTGCTGGTGATAGTCCTCGAGCCGTCGCACCATTGCCTTGTCGACAGGCGGCTTGAGCCTCAATGCCTTGCCCCAGCGGTAATGGATGATTTCCCCGTCTTGCACGACGAGATCGCCATCCTTGAAAACATACGCCGCCCGTCCGAGCATTTTCGCGATACTGCGGTCCCTGCGATAGATAGCGATGTCTGCTGTTGCGCCGGCGCCGAGATGGCCTCGGTCCGTCAAGCCGAGCAGCTTGGCTGGCGCCGCGCGCGTCATGATGGCGATTTCCTCGAACGTGTATTCGCGGTCGATTGCGGCCAGGGTAGAGAGCGCCAGAGCGGATCGTGAAAGTCCGGCGGTCATTTCGGCGCGCGCTTCCCGGCTCATCAGCAGTTCGAACAGCGCCGGATAAGCGGTAAAAGGTGCACCGTTGGGATGATCGGTGGTGAAGAACACACGCCAGGGATCGTCGATCAGGAGAAAAAGCTCGAGCCCGATCGCCCACTGCATCGTGCCGTAGAAGTCCTTGCCATAGCTGTAGGGCACGATGCCGCCGCCATTGCCGTCACCGTCATGAATGACGGTCTTTTTCGGGTGCGCGCTGCCACGCGCCGAAAACTGCCGCATGACGTCGGAGGAGACCGTGACCGTCTGGCCGAACATGACCTGGCCGATATCGATGGTGACTTCCGGCGTCGCGTTGACCAGTTCGGCAAGCCGTGCGGCGGCGGAAGAAAACCCGCGTTTTCCTTCCGTGCCATAGCCATAGAACTGGAGGTGGGCGAGATGCAGCGGCAGCCCATCCGCCGCTGCAATCGTCGCAGCCGCCGTATCCGCCGATCCGGGGCTGCCCAGATTGTTGCAATGGACATGCAGGGGATGCGGCAGGCCAAGACTGTCGACGGCGGCCTGCAGCGTCTTGACGATCTTGCGCGAACTGACGCCATAGGAAGGCACGACATCGTCCAGCGAGAAGGTGCGGACGTTCTCCTTGAAGGCGGCCGCCGCACCGGCGTTGATCACCTTGACCCCAAGCGCTCGCGTCGAAGCGACCGTCCAGGCGACATAGTCCTCGATCATCGTTCGGGGGGCGTCGTCGCGGATCATCGACAACAGGAAATCGTCATTGCCGAGAATGGCGAGGGTTGCTTTGTCGATGATCGGGATGTCAGCCAGTTCGAGATGCGTGTGAAGCGCCGCTCCCGGCGACATCGCCGGCTCGACCACCGTCGTAAAGCCCATCTTTGCGTAGAGGCAGCCGGTCTGGAACGTCGACCAGCCGGCATTGGAGAGCGGCGTCATTGCTGGCCGCGGCTGATGGGCGGCGTGCTGTTCGGGCAAGAGCAGCCGCGCGGTGTTCACATTGCCGCCGCCAATGTGGGAGTGGATGTCGATGGCGCCAGCCATCACGATGCAGCCGCTGGCTTCGATGATCCGGTCGGCCGCCCCTCCCGCCGGCGCCGGAACGATCTTGTCGTCCTTGATCCAGAGGTCGCCTTTGCCGAGACGGCCGTTGACGGGATCAATGATGTCGCCGCCGGCGATTTTCGTCAGCATGGCAGTGCCTCGGCGAAAGCATGGGTAGCGATCAGGCGGATGATCGTCGCGGCGGAGGGCAATTGCGAGGCCGCTTGCGCATCGATCGACCTGAGCGAGCCCGTGCGGCTGGAGTAGACAACCGCATCGTGATCGACCCCAGCCTCGCCGATGGCGATGGTGACCGCGGCGCCGGCAACCGGCTCTTGCGTTTTCGTCAACGCAATCAGCGCGATGCGGCGCTTTTTTTCCTTCGGTTGAGCCGTCGCGGCGGAGATCCGCAGGTGCAGGTCGGCTTCGCCGGCAGCGATCATGCGCGCCACATCGCAGCGCCAGGGATCGAATTCCGGGAAGCCGCGCGCAAAGCCGGTGCGCAGCGGAAAACCTGTCATCCAGGCCGAGGCGAGCGTGCTTCCCCAGCCGTTTTCGTTCGCCGGCAGATGAAGGCCGGATGCGCGCGATTTGCGATTGAGATCGGCGATCAGTCCTTGCAGCATCTCCAATGCCAAGCCTTCGGCGGCATGGCCCGAAAACAGGAACACGGGAAAATGCGCGGCCGCCAGAGCTTTGGCGAAATCATTGAAATTCGACACCGGTTGCGATGTACGCTGCCCTTTGTACTGTGCCCTCAGTGCCGCCAGCGTGGCGGCGAGGCTGGATTGGCCACAGGAAAGTTGCGTTGCCTTGCGGCCGCCGTTCAGCGGCGGCACGGACATCCCGTTTGGGCCTACCACGAAGAACTCGCGCTGGTTCCCGGTCGAGAGGTCGGGAACCGTCCCAGCGAGTTCGCCAACAAGACCATGATGGATCCGCGGGAGCTCGCCCACGATCACCACGACATCGGCACGCCGGCGCGTCTCACCGGGGGCGACGGTCATTGCCCCCTTGTCCGTAAAAAGCGCGGTCTCTCGGGCAAGTGCCGCGCCATCGGCATGGTCGTATGCCGCGCCAGCCCGCTCGGCCAGCGCGATCGCCGCCCTGGTGCCGTCTATATCCGTATCAAAGCTGAAAACCGGGCACCGACTTGACCACAATAGCGACGCGGCATGCGCAGCCGCGCGCTCAATCAGCGCTTCCCGGTTGCCGATCCAAGCAACCGCCATTCGCTAAACTACTTTCTGGTGCCGGCCCGATCCTAGACGAAACTGGATTGGCCGTGAACCCCACCTTGCAGCAGATCAGCGAATGTTTTCATACGCGTCAACAAATTCCGACCCTGCCTAGTCATATTTGACGTAAGCGAAGCGTTGATCGGTCAGCGGAGTGCCTTCCAGTGCCCCGCCTTCCTTGGCCGGCTGCCACTGGACAACATCCTCGATCTTTTTCGCCAACTCGAAATCCTTGTCGGTAATGCCTTTCGCCGCGTGGTTCGTCAGGCGCACCTCGACCCAGGCATAGGAGGCGGTGATATCGGGATGGTGCCACGCCGCCTCGGCGAGATGGCCAACCGTGTTGATGACCATGAGCGTCGATTTCCAGCTGTGGGTCTTGTATTTGCGCCGGATCCAGCCGTTTTCGTAACGCCATTTCGGCAGCTCCTTCTCAAGCCGATCGGCGATCTCGGCTTCCGAATAGACCTTTTGCTTGACTGTCTCGTTCATCTCGACCTCCGCGAATTGCTCGGTCTGTCTATGCGCCGGAGCCGGCAAACACGTGATGCATTCTCTTTGGCTTGCCCCATCGACGAAAACAGTTATCATGGTACCGGGCACCTAAACTTCCATGATGCATCCATGATGCACCCATCGGGGGGCAGATGTCGAATTCTGTTACCATACGAGTGCCCGCTCGCCTGCACCTTGGCTTCCTTGATCTCAATGGCGATGCCGGACGGCGGTTCGGCAGCGTCGGGCTTCCATTGAGCGAACCCGAAACCGTCGTCACCCTGTCGCGGTCCGGCGAGACCATCGTCGAAGACTCCGAGAGCACCCGCGCCAGCGAGCATCTGTCGACGCTCTGCAAGCATCTCGGCATTCGCGGCCAGCACCATCTGGTGGTCGAGCAGTCGATCCCCAGTCATGCGGGTCTGGGGTCCGGCACGCAGATCGCCCTTGCCGTCGCCTCGGCATTGCGCACTCTCCATAATTTGCCTCTGGATATCGTCGGCGACGCCAGCCTGCTCGAGCGGGGCGGCCGATCCGGCATCGGCATCGCAAGTTTCGAAGACGGCGGCGTCATAGTCGACGCCGGCAAGAACGACCGCGGCGGAACGCCTCCGGTCGTCGCGCGGCTGCCGTTTCCGGAAGAGTGGCGCGTCATCCTCATCCTCGACCATTCCGGGCATGGGCTGCATGGCGCTGCCGAGGTCGCTGCGTTTCGCTCGCTGCCGCCATTCCCAACGGCAGGCAGCGGGAAGATCTGCCGGAGGGTACTGATGGGCATTATGCCGGCTTTGGTCGAGCGGGACCTTCCGGCATTCGGCGCCGCCGTCACCGCGATACAGATGCTGATCGGCAGCCATTTCGCCCCGGCGCAGGGCGGCGTGTTCACCTCGAAGCGGGTCGAGATGGTGGCCCACTGTCTCAATGACGCAGGCGCCGTCGGCATCGGCCAGAGTTCCTGGGGGCCGACAGGCTTTGCCTTCGCGCCATCGCATGACGCCGCACTCAAGTTCGTCGACGCGGTTCGGAAGACGAAAGGTGGAGACGGCCTTGAGATCAAGATCGTCAAGGGCAGGAACTCCGGCGCGAAGATCAGCTCAACCAGGCTGAATCTCGTCGGCAGCTGACGCTCCCGTTTCAGGCAGAAAGGCAAGAAATGGCCCGCAAACACATCCTGCACATGCTGACACCGTTGAAGCAGATGAGCCCCTTCGACGTGAATATGGCGCTCGACGCAGGTTTCGACGCCGTCGTCCCCTATGTCGATGTAGGCCTCGCCGAAGTGACAGGACTGGTCCAGGACGCGATCTTTTCGCGCCCGCCGGATGCGGGTGTCGACACCGGCATCTTCATCGCCGGGAAGGATGCCTCGTTGGCGCTCGACATGTTCGACGCCGCGAAGAAGGCGATGGTGCCGCCTTTCCAGGTTTCGGTATTTGCCGATCCGGCCGGCTCGTTCACCACGGCCGCGGCGATGGTGGCCAAGGTCGAAAAGGCGCTGGAGAAGAAATTCCAGCGTGGGCTCAGAGATACGAGGGTGGCTGTTTTCGGCGCCACCGGCGTCGTCGGCTTCTGCACCGCCGTCATCGCGGCAGAGGAAGGTGCACGGGTCACACTTGTCGGCCATGACGGCATCGAAAGGGTCAAGCAGATCGCGGCCGAGATCGAAAGCAGATTCAACATCATCGTCGATGCCGCTGACGGATCGAGCGACGCCCGCAAGACAAAGCTGGTCGAGGCAAACGAAATTATCCTGGCTTGCGCTAAAGCCGGCGTCCAAGTGGTCTCCAAAGCCCAATTGAAAGGCAATGACCTGCTTATTGCGGCCGACGTCAATGCTGTTCCCCCGGCCGGCATCGAAGGATTGGCCGTCAATGCCAATGGTGATCCACTCGAAACGGCAAAAGCTGTCGGCATTGGTCCGCTTGCCATCGGCAATGTCAAATATAAGGTCGAATTCGGTCTCTTCAAAAGAATGATCGAATCCGAAAAGACGATCACGCTCGATTTTCAGGAAGCGTTTTCCCTTGCACGCGAGATTGCCAAGTAACGCCGGATCTCTTTTGATCGCGGCAATTTCAGGCCGGGCGCTGGCCGCCGCCGCGCGTCGCGCCGGCTATCGTCCGCTGGTCGCCGATTTCTTTTGCGATACGGACACCGTCGCGCTCGCAGAACGCGCGACGATATTGCCAGGCGACCTGCAGGGGGGCGTCGATGGCGAGCGCATCATCGACACGCTTCGGCGATTGGCTGGCGACGACCTCCCGGTCGCCATTATCCTGGGCTCTGGGTTTGAGCGGATGCCTGAGACCGTGGACAAGATCGCGCGACACTTTCCGCTCGCAGGCAATGGCGGCGGCGCGATCCGCAGGATCAAGGATCCGCAGTTGCTGGCTGATGATTGCGCCGAACTTGGCATCCCGCATCCGCAATTGCGATGGGACCAGCCGCCTGATCCGGAGAACTGGGTGGCCAAGACCGCGGGCGGCGCCGGTGGCGGGCACGTCAGACGAGCAACCGGAGAAAGCCCGACCGCCGGCCGCTACTTCCAGCGCTTAGTTGCCGGTCGCAGCATCTCGGCCCTGTTCGTCGGCAACGGGCAAACCGCGCACGTCGTGGGCTTCAGCCAACAATGGACGTCCCCCTCCCCGACAGCGCCCTATCGCTACGGCGGCGCCGTGCGGTTGAGACGCTTCGATCGCAGACAGGCGGCGCTCATCGGCGGTTGGCTCTCAAGTCTGACGCGGCGCGCCGGCCTGGTTGGATTGTGCAGCGCCGATCTCATCCGCGGGCCGGATGGCTACAAGTTCATCGAGATCAATCCGAGGCCAGGCGCCACCCTCGACATTTTCGACGATGTCGAAGCGCCATTGATCGAAGCGCATCTGCGCGCCGCGACGGGTCAGGTCTTCCGCTTGCCGCGCTTCGTCGATTCGATGGCGTCGATGGTGACTTACGCCGCGACGCCAATCACTCACTTTCCGTCGATCGCCTGGCCTGAATGGACAGCGGACCAGCAGTCGGCTGGCACCCGTCTGATTGCCGGCGACCCTGTCTGCACGGTCTTCGCGCGCGGTCCGAGCGTCCAATCGACCAAGCGGCTTATCAAGGGACAAGTCAGTCAATTGCAACTCCAATGGGAAGGAGACCGGACATGAAAGACGGTTCGGCATTCCTGAACGACAATGCACAGCGCATCGTTGACGGCATGATCGACGACGCCGAACGCCTGCGTATCGTCGTCTCCACGGGGCCATTGGGCGAGCGCCTGATCGATGCCGGCGCCAAGACCGTCGGCAGCGTCGAAGCCGGGCTGCGCATGGCTGAGGCTGCGATGGGCGGTCTCGGCAGCGTTTCGGTGTTCATGGATCGTGCGTCACAGCAATGGCCGTTCACCGTCGAAGCGCGATCTTCGCAGCCGGTGCTAGCCTGCCTGGGCAGCCAATATGCGGGCTGGAATCTATCTGGCCAGGACTATTTCGCCATGGGATCTGGGCCGGCGCGGGCGCTCGCCCGGGTCGAACCGCTGTTCGAAACACTTTCCTATCGCGACATCGCATCGTCCGCGGTGCTTATCCTGGAGACGGCCGAACCGCCTCCCCGCGCGATCGTTGAGAAAGTGGGCAAGGCAACTGGATTGGCGACGGAAAAGCTCACCTTCCTCTATGCGCCGACACAAAGCCTTGCCGGCGGCGTGCAGATCGTTGCGCGCGCGCTCGAGGTTGCCCTGCACAAGATCAACGATCTCAAATTCCCGCTGGAGAACGTTGTCGATGGCATCGGAACGGCTCCGATCCCCGCCCCCCATCCGGATTTCCTGACCGCCATGGGCCGAACCAACGATGCCATCATCTATGGCGGCAGCGTCCAGCTCTTCGTGAAAGGATCGGCGAAAGAAGCTGGCAAACTCGCCGAAAAACTCCCAAGCAGCGCCTCACGGGACTATGGCCAACCCTTCGCCGAGATCTTTGCGCGGTTCAAGGGCGATTTCTATGCCATCGACCCGCTGCTGTTCAGCCCGGCCGAAGTGATCGTGACAGCGATCGAAACCGGCGATACGTTTCGCGCCGGTCGGCGTGATCTGAAGATGCTCGAACGGAGTCTCGGCTAAGAGGATGGCGGTGCAAAGGGATTCGTCCGTCATTCGCCTGCCCGACGACTGCATTTCGTGCAGCCCCATCGCGGACGCGGCCATTGGGGCGTGGAATCGCTCGCGCCGCCGACATTCCCGTACCCGAGAGGCCACATGATCCCTCGCATCCTGATCGTCAGCGACAAAGTGGACACCGGCTCCAACGGCCTGGCGGCAGGGCTTGGTCGGCGAGGCGCCGCCGTTGCAGCCGTGCCGCTGGCGGCGATCGCATTCGACACCAGCAGCCCGAGCGGGCTTTCGATCCCTGGCTTCGGCGGCACGTTGCCCGACGCCGTGCTCGTCCGTTCGATCGCCGCCGGATCGTTCGAAGCGATTACCCGGCGCCTCGGCGTGCTGCACGCGTTAAGCAGACTGTCGGTTCCCGTGTGGAATTCCGCGCAGGCGATCGAGCGCTGCGTCGACAAGTCGATGACGACATTCCTCCTGAAAAATGCCGGCCTGCCTACGCCACGCACCTTTGCCGTAGAAGGACTTGCCGTCGCCGAGGAGATCGCGGCGCAAGAGCTTCCGCGGGGACCGCTGGTGCTGAAACCATTGTTCGGCGCGCAAGGCCGCGGGATAAAGCTGATCCGCACGCTCTCGGACCTGCCGACCGCAGAAGAGGTGAACAGCGTCTACTACCTTCAGCAATATGTGTCGCGTGCCGGTCCGCCTTTCCGGGATTTTCGCGTCTTTGTCTGCGCCGGCGAGACCGTGGCGATGATGAGCCGCATCAGCGACGACTGGATCACGAACGTCAACAGGGGCGGCGTGCCGGAACAGGTTTCCGAACATGGCAAGGCGGAACTGGCCTCGCTGGCTGTCGCCGCGTCAGCCGCGGTCGGCGCGGATTTTGCCGGCGTGGACATCGTGCGGGCTGACGACGGCAATCTGTTCATACTCGAAGTGAACAGCATGCCCGCCTGGTCGGGATTGCAATCGGTGGTCGCCGTGAACATCGCCGAAGCAATCGCCGATGCCTTGCTGAAACTCCTGGCCGACCGCGCCGAAGCGGCCGCCGCGCCGCGGCCCTACCGTTTCGCCGCGCCTGCGAATTCGTGAGGGCCCGTAGGATGGCGCTATCGCGTGAACGCCTCCGGGCCAGCTACAAGGATGCCTGCAGGATGGAGATCGAAGCCCTCAAACCGGGCAACGTCCATCTGTTCGCCGACGGACACGGCATGTCGGCCGCTCAATTCATGATGAGTGCGGAGGTTTCTTCCGGGCCGCTGACCGATCCTCGTCTGCCGGTCGGACAGCGCATGCTGGAGGCGGTGCGCGCGACCCGACTGGCGGTCGCAACCAATACCAATCTCGGAATCATCCTTCTGACAGGGCCACTGATATGCGCCGCCGAAATGAGCGGTGACAGACTGCAGGACAATCTCGACTCGCTGCTTCGGGCTTTGAGCGTGCAGGATACCAAGGCGGTGTTCGAGGCGATCGTCACGGCCGCGCCAGGCGGCCTCGGAGAAGCCGCCAACGATGTGCGGCAGGAGCCGAAGATCCATTTGCTGGACGCGATGCGGGAGGCCACCGACCGGGACATGATCGCCCGCCAGTACGGCAGCTGTTTCGGCGACGTGTTCGGGGTCGGGCTCGCGGCGCTGGATGGAGCGTTGGCACGTGGAGAAACCGGCATGTGGCCGACGGTATTCGTCTACATGGCGTTTTTCGCCGACTTCCCCGACAGCCATGTGATGCGCAAGCACGGCGTTGACGTCGCAAATCAGGCGCGGCAGGAGGCCGTTGCCGTTCAGGCGGCGCTCCATGCGGAGGGCGACGAACCGTCGCGCATTCGCCTGCTCATGGAGTTCGACCGCCGGTTAAAGACCGACAACATCAACCCCGGCACCTCGGCCGACCTCACCGTGGCTACTCTTTTAGTCCACACCCTCGCCCTCACCTTGCATAATCGCGGCGTTGGTGCTTGACTTCCAAAAGTGGAAGCTGTGCTTCCGCGGCTATCTAGCCAACCGGTCCGGGCAAATCCGGACGCTGCCAACAAGGATAGCTGTCCATCGAGCGCCTGCTCGGTTGCAGCGTCCGTGGACACCATAATTGTGTCTTGGAGGAAATTGGCATGGCAAAAATCTCAAAGGTTATGGTCGGTGAATCGCTGGTGGGAGACGGCAACGAAGTCGCGCATGTCGACCTGCTCATCGGCCCGCGGGGGAGCGCGGTCGAAACGGCATTCTGCAACGCGCTTACCAACAACAAGGACGGCTTTACTTCGCTTTTGGCGGTGATCGCGCCCAATCTTCAATGCAAACCCAACACCGTGATGTTCAACAAGGTCACGATCAAGGGCGCCAAGCAGGCGGTCCAGATGTTCGGCCCGGCGCAGCACGCAGTGGCAAAGGCCGTGCAGGACAGCGTCGCGGACGGGACCATTCCGGCCAACGAAGCGGACGACGTGTTCATCTGCGTCGGGGTATTCATCCATTGGGACGCGGCGGACGACGCCAAGATCCAGAAATACAATTACGAGGCGACAAAGGAAGCTATCCAGCGCGCCGTTGCAGGAACGCCGACCGCCGCCGAAGCAACGGCCCAGCGCGACAAGGTCAAGCATCCGTTCGCAGCCTAGACAAGAGACAGCCCCGCACAGGAAAAACCCTCTTCTGAGACGGATGGTCTGTTGCGCCGGCTGAAAAAGGTTCTGGGCTTTTGAAACGTCAACTCCCGAAGGGCGCTCGCCCTTCGGGAGTTGACGAGCGACGATTGTCAGGCGCCGAGTGACGCGAGGCGGCCGGGGGTGAGCGTAGCGTTGTGCAATGAGGTTGCGACCAGCGCCGCGGCGACACCCATCGCGGACAAGGCGCTGATGTCGGTCTCATCTCGGACGCCGCCGGCCGCGATGACGGCGCGATTTCCGGCCTTGGCCTTGACCTCCTGCAACCGCCCGAAGTCGGGACCGGCGGCCGCACCGACCTTGGCCAGCGTCATGACAATCACCTTTTGCGGCCAAAGCTCGGGCTCATCGAGAAGAGAACGCGGTCCGCAAAAACTATCGCCGACGAAATCAAGGGACAGGATGAGATCGGGATGATCGCGAAAACGCCGCAGCAACATGTCGTCCCGCTGCGATTCAGAGCCCAAAACAGGAGACAGCGAGCGTTCGGCAAGCGCCGCCAAAAGTGTCTTTTCGTCGGCCACACCGGCATCGACCCAAAGTTCCGGCGGCTCCGCCATCGTCCTCAGCCGGGCGAGTGCGTCGCTGTTTGGCACACCGCCTTCGATAGCGTCCAGATCCGCGATGTAGAAGGTCGAAAAAGGATAAAGCCCACGCAGTCCTTCAGCGACCGCGACGACATCAGGGCTTCGGCTGAGCGGCGTAACGATCGGCCTGTAGCGATCGCGTTTTCCCTGCTGGGCGCGAACCACCACGCCGTCTTTCAGGTCGAGAACCGGAATGATACGCAACGCTTTTTTCACCGACCAATTGCCCCCGTCATGAAAGCTTGAAGCGTGGAAAAAAGAAAGGGCATCATTGCCGGTTTCGACATTGGCGGCGCACATCTGAAGGTGACCCGCGCACAAGACGGTCGCGTCGTCGAGGCGGTAACGATCGCAACGCCGCTCTGGCAAGGGCTGCACAAGCTGGCTTCAGCCCTCGACGAAACGGCTCCGATCTACGCGGGTGCGGATCTCAACGCATTCACCATGACAGGCGAACTGTCGGACATCTTTCCGTCCCGCGATGTCGGCGTAGGGGCTCTGCTGGGTCAGATTTCCACCCATTTCCCCACAGACAAAAAGCTGGTCTATGCTGGGCCATCCGGTTTCGTCGGGATTGAGCGGGCAGCGCAGCTAGCCGCCGATGTGGCTTCCGCCAATTGGCACGCGACAGCCTTGTTGGTGGCAAAACTCGCCGGCGATGCCCTGTTCGTCGACATGGGCTCCACCACCACCGATATCATTGCCATCAAGAACGGCGTCGTGGCCAATGACGGCTACACCGACGCCGGACGGCTTCTAACCGGCGAATTGGTCTATACCGGCTTTACCAGGACATTCCTGTTCGGCGTAGCCTCGTCGGCTCCCGTCCATGGCAGGCTAACGCCGCTGATGAACGAGTATTTCGCCTCGATCGCCGACGCGCATCGCATCCTGGGCGTGCTCGACGAGGACGACGACAGGCACCCTCCCGCCGACGGCAAGGAAAAGACCGTGGATGGCTCGATCGCGCGGCTGGCGCGCATGGTCGGGCGCGACGCCACTGACCTGACCCCGCCGGAATGGGGTGAAGTCGCGCGCTGGTTCAGCGAGCAGCAACTGCGCAAAGTGCACGATGCAGCGTCGCTGGTTGCCGGAACCCTGCCTCGGGACGTCCCGATCGTCGGCGCCGGAAGCGGTCGCTGGCAGATCAAGCGACTGGCCCAACGCATGGAACGCAGTTACGTCGATTTCGCCGACATCATCCCCGCGGATGACACCGTTCGCGGCCAAGCGAGCAGCGCGGCACCCGCTTCCGCGGTAGCGCTTTTGGCGGGATATCCGTCGTAAGCAGGATGCGGCGCTCGGCCTAAGCCCGCGCGTCCTTGCTCCCGGAACCTTTGGCGGTCAAATGATCGCTGACACGCTGCATCAGCCAGCCCCAGGCTTCCTTTTCACCGTCGCCTGCTGTCTTTTCGATGGCGATCGAAAGGTAGGCGATTTCCGCCTCGATCTTGTCGCGCGGCAGCATGCCGAGCCGGCTGACCAGGATGGCCAGCTCAAGCACCGCCGCCTTGGCTCGGTTAAGGCCGGTGAACGGCGCAAGCGCTTCCTCCCGCACCACGCGGCAGAAATGGCGGGGGCGCACGCCATTGTCATCGACCGCTTGGACTTCGAGGCCCGAATACGCCAGCGCGGCCTCGAGCCTCGGCACCGGAAACCCGTCAACCGGAACAGTTGGCCAATGCTTGCGGCCTGTCAGGCAGCCGGCAAAGACACGCACGTCGTCGGTATAATTGGCGATGGCGAACGGCACTTCGGCGAGATTGTCGAGCGTGACCGACGGCCGGAACGGCGCAATCACCCAGCCGTCATTCTCGGCGATGATGCCGATCGGCGCGATGTGGACGTTGCCTGCCTTGTTGACCGTCGTGATGATCGATTCGCGAATGTAGGGCATGGTCCTAGCGCTCTTTCCTTGCGCGGAGCGTCTTGCCCGGCTCGGCAAGACGGGTACGGTCGGTTTCGGGAGCCGGCGCGGCAACGCCCCATGCGAGCGGCTCGTCCTGCACATAACGCTTGCCGAGGCGCCAGGCGATCTCGGCCTTCATCAGTTCGGCGCCGAGGTAAAAAGCGTGTGCGCCATCGGCGTTGACGTCCAGCCCGGCAAAAAGTTCGAACGCATCCGTGGCAACTGCATGCCCTTTGCTATTGAAAACATGGATGCCGTCCTCCGCTACCGCGATCCGGAAGTTGGCATCGCGCACCTGGACCGCCAATGCCTCGATATCGTCGGTTGAGGCTGTGAAAGGCTTGCGATCGTGGACCTGCAACAGGCCTGGGTGATAGCCGCGCGGCAAGGCGCCGTCCGTGCAAGCAGCCAACATGACGCGGCGGGCGATATCGTGCTCCTCGATCGTCCGCACCGTGTGTGGGCTGACATGCACCGCCAGCACGTTTCGGATCCGGAGTTCCGAGCAGAGTCCCGCTAGAACGGCCGTAACACCAGAACTGTCCGCGTCGGTCAATTCGGTGAGATTGCCGGTGCCCATCAGCAATTCGACGTCCGGCCAGCGGCGCCGCGCCTCGATGAAGCGCCCGAGTGAAACGGCGAAGCCGAAATGGATCGGGTCGAGCACGGGATCGGCAATGAAGGCGATACCGGCCTTTTGCGCGGCTTCGATGGCCCGGCCGAGCGAATCCAGATCGCCAGGCGTGGAAGGTATCAACACTGCCGTAGCCCTATGATCGAAGATCAACGGCAGCGTGTTCTCATCGAGGCTGAGAAGATAGTCCGCGCCGGCGCGTGCCCCGATCGTCAGTTCGTCCACGCTGGCCGAATCGACGCTGACCATAAATCCCCGTGCCTTGAGCGCTCGCACAGCCTCCGCCAGCAATGGAAACGGCGTCTCCGGCAGGCAGCCCAGATCGATGACATCGGCGCCGGCCGCAGCTAGCATCGAGGCCCTCGCCATCAGTGCCTCGACCGACAGCATCGGCGCATCGACGATCTCGGCGAAGATGCGCATATCGTGACGCGTCAGATCCGGCGGTTTGCCCGCCCGGCCAAGGAAGGCCGGAAGGTCGGCGATCTCGTCGGGGCCGCGCACAAAAGGCACGCCGAAATGCTCCGACAGGTGCTCGATGTTTCCCCGATAGCGTCCGGGTAGGATGACGCGGTCGGCGTCTCCTGTCAGAGTGAGCCGACGCTTCACAATGTCCTCGCTCATCAGCGCGGCGACCTTGACGCCGACGTCGACGATTTCCCACGCGAATTCGGTTCTGCCCAGCCCGGCCAGCAGCCGTTCCAGCCGCGCCTTGGCCAGATGGCCGGTAAGAAAAACCAGCCGCTCAGCCATCGCTTGCGAGTTCGGCCTGTCGCCGTGTGAGCGAGGCTTCGAGATCAGCGAGCGACTCGACCACCTGGGTCCGCTCGAAACTCTTCAACTGCTCGGTATTTTCCAGATCGATCCTGCGCGGATAGACCTTGACCAGCCCGTGCGGTGCCTGGGTTTCGAGTTCCGGTGCGGTGTCGCAAGCAAAGACGATGGCTGGCACACGGCACTTTCCCGCTTGGGCAAAGACATTGGTGGCGAGCGTGTCGGAAATGCCATGCACGCATTTGGCGACCGTGTTGGACGTGGCCGGCGCCACCACGACCGTGTGATAGACACCGTGGTAGAATTCGCCGACCGGGATCGCGCTCGCGGTCTTGTCGTGCAGCACGCGCGTCGTCTCCGGGAAATCAAGTTTGAGCTTGTACATACGCAGCACTTCGTTGGCGGCCTTCGACACGAAGACATCGCAATGTTCGAGTTGGCGAACAAGTGCGAAGCTCTCCGTAAAAAAATGCCCGGAACCCGTCAAAACCCACGCCCAGCGCGGCACATGCAGCTTCACCATCGGCTATCCCGCCTTCTTTGCCGACGACCCTGTAGAAGCCACGATCCTGATGCCGGGCAGCTTGCCCAACACGAGCATCGCGCCGGCCTCGGCAGCATCCTTCGGACCGGCGAGATGGAAATCGACGCCGTCAGGCAGCATGGCGGCAAAGCCTGGGTCGACAATGCCTCGGGTCCTCAGGCTGTCAGCGGTATCGCTGTCGAAGAATGCACCGGTCTGCTTGATAAGCAACAGCGCGTTTGCGCCAAGCTTACCGGCAAGCCAGGCGGCCAGAGAATCGGAGGTAATGTCCCAGGAGGCCGGAACATCCAGCGCCGGCAGTGCCAGTGACGACGGCAGCCACACCGGAACCTTCCCCGCCTCCAACGCTCGCCCGATCTCATCCAGCGACCGTGCCGGCGTCAGCCTTTCGTCCCGGTCGAGGATGACATGGCCGAACTGTTCCATGGCCAGGATCGCCATGGCATGTGCGGCGGTGTCGGAAAAATCCATGCGTGTCTGCGTCTCACGCACATGATCGGCAAAGAGCCCGCCGCCGGGCACGATGACGATCGGCAGCCGGGAACCCGCCAGCGCTGCGATCCAGCTCTTCATCTCCGCCGCGTGGGCCGTGCTGCCGCCAAGCTTGACGATGGCCCGTCGGAGCATTTCGGGGCGTTCCTGGCGCGGCCGGAAGACAACGCTTCGGTCTTCTCGGCCAGCGGTGCCGGAGGCAGCGCCGCGTCCCGCCGATTGGCGCTTGCGTTCGATCTCGACGCCGACACCGCCAGGACCGAGCTCGAGCTTTTCCACCCTTACCGTAACGCGCACGACCCGCTGGTTCTCCAGCACGTGCGCTGCCACCTGCTCGGCCAAAGCCTCGCTGAGCTGGATATGGCCTCGCGCGACGATGGTGCGAATGCCGTCCATGATGATGTCATAAGAGAATACATGGCGCATGTCCTCGGGATGGTCGGTGATTTGCAGCACGTCGGCGGTCACATCAAAGCGCACTTTTTGAGTATGGCCATGCTCGAAGCTGTAGGCGCCGATCTGGACCGGCAGAACAAAATCCCGCACAAAAATCCTGTCCGTGCCCAGTGTCGGGTCGGTGTCCGGCGAATAGCCTCTCGCCGCCAACAGGCGATAGTCGATACTCAATTGACCGCCGGTCCCGGATTCCGTCGGGATCAACTCTCGAATCTGCGAGACCGCCTCGGCGCTGATCGAACTCGTGCGACCGGAATGGCCACACAGCGCCCCCCGAAAGCCGAGAAAATCCGGAGCGAAAGGCAATAGGCGCGGAATATCCGGAGCTTCCAACGATCCACTCAGGCCTGCCATCAGACCGAGCGATTTCGTGCGATCGACGAATCCCGGAATACGCTCCGGCGGCAGATGATCGAGCAGCCGGCCCTTCCCCTTTTGCGCGGTATCGACCATCACGCCATGGAAGCGATGCCTGGCGAACATCGGCAGAAGCTCGAACTCCGGCGCCAGATCGGCAAACAGCACGGCAATCAGCTTCGTTCGTGCAGCGAGCGGTTCGAGCGCTTCTACGCAGGCAGAGATATTTGCCGAAGGGAAAAATCCGATCTTCACATAGTCGACGCCGGTCGCCGCGATCTCTTCGGCCTTGATGCGGATCGTTTCGGGCTCCATCGGCAGGTCGCCGCAGACCGCGCTGACCGGAGCCCGACCAGCGATGAACGAAATGGTTCGGCGCATGGTTTCCGTGGACACCGCGCCCAGGGCTCCCGCCTTCGGGTCCTTCAGGTCGACGATATCGACACCTCCAGAAAGAGCGATCTCCGCCTCTTCGATTCCGGTGACGCTTGCCAGCATTCTGGTCATTTGAACAGTTTCTCCAGTTTGGAGGACAAGACGTTTTTATAAAGGCGGTCGATGCCCCTGCGCCACGTCTCGTCGGTGTTGCCACGCGAATCGACGCTGGCGACTTTCCGCACCGTTCTGGCAGGCGCGAAAAGTCGTCCGATAGGGTTTGATAAATTTTGCGGGTCGGCTAAGTTGATCATGGGCACCTTGACTTGGCGCGGGTCCGGCAACAGTCGAACCTTTGCGCAAGAATGGGTAATTACTATCGATGACGAGCGCGGTGCCAGGCACTCTCGCTGCCTTTTTGTGCTTTTTTTCCCTGACCGTCAACGTTTCCGACGCGACAGGCCAGGAAACGGTGGCGAAGCCGGAAAAAAAGACAACTGAAATCAAAATAGGCTATTTGCGGGCCTACGCACCGCGATTGACGCTTTCCATGCTCGACCTGCCGCCACGTGACGAAGGTGTCGCCGGCGCCGAGGTGGCGATCGGCGACAACAATACGACGGGAAAGTTCACCAACCAGAAATTCAGCCTCGACGTGACCGAGATCAAACCCGAAGGCGACGCGGTTCGGGCGTTCGAGGACATGATCGCCAAAGGCGACCGCTATGTGGTCGCCGATCTTTCAGCCAAACAATTGCTGTCGATCGCCGACATCGCCCGCGAAAAAGGCGTGCTGATCTTCAACGTCGGCGCGACCGACGACAGCCTTCGCGAGGAGGACTGCCGCATCAACGTTTTCCATATCGCGCCGACGCGCAGCATGTTGGCCGATGCGCTGGCGCAGTATCTCATGGTAAAGAAGTGGCCGAATTGGGTGCTGCTCTATGGATCGCATAAGCAGGATCATCTCTACGCCGATGCGTTGCGCCGCGCGGCAACCCGCTTCGGCGGCCAGATCGTCGCCGAGAAGGAATTCAAGGATACCGGCACAGCCAGGCGCACCGACACCGGCGCCACGCAGATACAGCAGCAGATTTCCGTGTTCACGCAAGATCTCCCGGAGCATGACGTGGTGCTTGTCGCCGACGAAAGCGAGGTTTTCGGGACCTACGTGCCCTATCGCACCTGGACGCCGCGGCTGGTCGCCGGCACGGCCGGTCTGGTTGCATCGTCGTGGCATCCCGCCAGCGAACAATGGGGCGGCATCCAGATGCAGAGCCGCTTCCTGAAGACGACGAGCCGGCGGATGCTCTCCAAGGACATGTCGGCCTGGACGGCGGTGCGTGCCGTCGGCGAGGCCACCACGCGCACCAAGGGCGACGATGCGAAAAAGATCAGCGACTACATGCGCTCTGACGATTTTTCGGTTGCTGCTTTCAAGGGGCAGAAGCTGACCTTCCGCAAATGGAACCTCCAGCTTCGCCAGCCGATCCTGCTTGGCGACACCAAGTCCGTCGTCTCGACATCGCCACAAGAGGGCTATCTTCACCAGGTCTCCGAACTCGACACGCTCGGTGTCGATCAGCCGGAAACGAAATGCGCTCTCAAGTAGAGTCAATCGGGAGGAATTTGCGTGCAGAAACGAGCTTGCGCATTCGCCATTCTCGCGGCCGGCCTGACGGCCAGTCCGGCATCGGCCTATACGGCCTACGTTTCCAACGAGAAGGACAACACGATGACCGTCGTCGACACGGCGACGATGCAGGTGGTGAAGACAGTTGAAGTCGGCCAGAGACCTCGCGGCATCACCATCTCGCATGACGGCAAATTCGTCTACCTATGCGCCAGCGATGACGATACGGTCCAGATCATCGATACCGCGACGCTTGAAATCGTCGGTACGCTGCCATCCGGCCCCGATCCCGAATTGTTCGTGCTCTCGCCGGACGGCAAGACGCTTTATGTCGCCAATGAGGACGATAATCTCGTCACCGCCATCGACGTCGAAAGCAAGCAAGTCCTGGCCGAGATTCCGGTCGGCGTGGAACCGGAAGGCATGGGTGTCAGCCCCGATGGCAAGACCATGGTCAACACCTCGGAAACCACCAGCATGGCGCATTTCATCGACACCGGCACGCATGAGGTGACCGACAACGTGCTGGTCGACACGCGCCCGCGCTTCGCCGACTTCAAGCCCGACGGCACGCAGGTCTGGGTCAGCGCCGAGGTTGGCGGCACCGTCAGCGTCATCGACAACGCCAAACGCGAAGTGGTGAAGAAGATCCAGTTCGCGATTCAGGGACTGCGGGCCGAAACCATCCAGCCGGTAGGCATCGCCATCAGTGCCGATGGCAAGAAAGCCTATGTCGCGCTCGGCCCGGCGAACCATGTCGCGGTGATCAATACCGATACCTACGAGGTGGAGAAATACATCCTCGTCGGCCAGCGCGTCTGGCATCTGGCCTTCACGCCCGACCAGAAAACGCTGATCACCACGAATGGCAATTCCAACGATATCACCTTCATCGACACGGCCACCGACGAGCCGGTCCAATCGCTCACCGTGGGCCAGCAGCCCTGGGGTGTGGTCATTTCGCCCAATAGCAGACATTGATCATCGGGAGGCTCAAGACATGAAACTTTGCCGCAGGTTTTTCTTCGCCGCGCTCGCCGGATTTGTCCTTGCTCCGATCGGAGCAAACGCCGACGATGCAACGCCAAAACCGTCGCGTGCCAGCAAGAACCTGCCGGAATTGATTATCGGTTCGGCCGATTCCACCTATGCCGTCAATCAGAAGGACTTCGAGCTGATCGCCGGCCAGGGCTATCGCTGGAAGATCACCTCCAAAGGCGGTTTCGAATACAAGTTCGTGACCGACCTCTTCCGCAATGTCTGGATGGACCAGATCGTCATCAACGATTTGGAAGTGCATATGGACGGCGGACCAGCCTGGCTGGAATTCGACGACGCGGGAACGATCCAGGTGCAGTTCCATACCGTTCGCCCGGGCGAATATACCTGGTCGGTTCCCGACCTTGCCGACAAGGGACTGAAGGGCAAGATTACGATCAAGTGAGACAAAGGCGACCAGGGCGCCAGATAGCCAACGCGTCCTGAAGGAGCGACCCGGCATGCAGCATATGAGGACAAACGGTCCGGGAGAAGAGGTGGCGGCGCTCGATGTCGGCGCCGTCAGCCATTCCTATGGCCAGAAGCGGGCGCTCAACGACGTCTCCTTCTCGATCGCGCCGGCGACTTTCACCGTTCTGCTCGGCCTCAACGGGGCCGGCAAGACAACGCTGTTCTCACTGATAAGCCACCTCTACGACACGCGTCACGGATCGATCCGCATCTTCGGCCATGACATTCGCCGCGCGTCCGGCGAAGCACTCAGACGGGTCGGCATCGTGTTCCAGGCACGCACGCTCGACCTCGACCTCAGCGTCTACCAGAATCTCTCCTACCACGCCTCGCTGCATGGCATTGGCGGACGCGAAGCTCGCCAGCGCATTGCCGCGCTGCTTGAAACGGTCGACATGCAGGGCCGCCAGCACGACAAGGCACGCAGCCTCTCCGGCGGTCAGATGCGACGCATCGAAATCGCCAGGGCGCTGCTTCACCGACCTTCCCTGCTCCTGCTTGACGAGGCGACCGTCGGCCTCGACATCGAGTCCCGCGCGGGCATCCTCGCCACCATCCGCAAGCTCGTCCAGGCAGAGGGCATCGGCGTGCTCTGGGCCACGCATCTGATCGACGAAGTCGAAGACCCCGACCATGTCGTCATACTGCGGCGAGGTGACCTGGTCGCGAGCGGCAAGGTGTCGGATGTGATCCGTGCGAACGGCGGAAATTCGCTTCGTGAAACCTTTTCGAAGCTCAGCCGCGTCGATGCGGCGGGCATGGTGGAGACGTCACCATGAGCGCTCCAGCGATGCCCGGAAAGCTCGCCGGCATCATGCCGGTGCGGTCTGAGCCATTCGGCCTGCGCCACTATCTCATTTGCCTGAAAGGTGTCGTCCTGCGCGAGTGCCTGCGCTTCCTGCACCAGCGCGAACGCTTCATTTCCTCGCTGGTCCGGCCGCTCGTCTGGCTGTTCATCTTCGCCGCCGGCTTTCGCCAGGTGCTCGGCGTGTCGATCATCCCGCCCTACAAGACCTATGTGCTCTACGAGGTCTATATCACACCGGGCCTTTGCGGCATGATCCTGCTGTTTTCCGGCATGCAGTCTTCGCTGTCGATGGTCTACGACCGCGAGATGGGCAACATGCGCATCCTGCTGGTCAGCCCGTTTCCGCGCTGGTTCCTGCTGGTGTCGAAGATGCTCGCTGGTGTGGCCGTATCGATCGTGCAGGTCTACGCGTTCCTGATCGTTGCCTGGTTGTGGGGCGTCAAGGCGCCGCCACTCGGCTACCTCTACGTGCTGCCGGCACTGTTCCTGTCGGGCATGATGCTTTGCGCGCTCGGCATGCTCTTGTCTTCGCTGATCAAGCAGCTCGAAAACTTCGCCGGCATCATGAACTTCGTCATCTTTCCCGGCTATTTCGCGTCTCCGGCGCTCTATCCCTTGTGGCGCATCCAGGAGGCGAGCCCGCTGCTCTACAAGATCTGCCTCTGCAACCCGTTCACCTATGCCGTCGAACTGATCCGCTTTGCCTTCTACGGGCAGATCGAATGGCTGTCGCTGGGCGTCGTCGCCGGCTGCACGCTGCTGTTTCTGGGCGGCGCCATCATCGCATACGACCCTTCGCGCGGTTTGGTGATCCGCAAGCAGGACATGGGAGGAAACGCCTGATGGCGCGAATGAGGCTTGCTCACACTCTGGTTCTGGTCGCCACGCTTGCCTCGATGGGGAGCGCCGGCGCGGCAAACACCGATCCCGACTGGCCCTGCATGCAGCGTAAGGTGCCACAGCTCTCGCTTGGCCAGATCTGGAATGGGCCGGAGCTTCCTGCGACCGCGAAAGATTGGGCGAAGGATGCCCGTGTGTCGGCGCTTGTCGAGGCGGTGGCGGCCCGGCGGACGCCGATTGCCGAAGCCCAGAAAGAGATCAAGGATTTCGCGACTTCCCTGTCGGCCGAGCAGGTCGCACCAAAAATGACGATGCTGGTGCAGGGAATGTTCGACCATATGGACGCCGAGCGTTCGCACGTGATCTCCGGCATCTCCCGCTATGCGCACAAACAGCTCGAAATGGCGGCACAGTTGCGCAAGGAAGCATCCGAAGTCGACGCGCTGCGCGCCAAGGCCGATGCGGATCCGGACGAAGTCGAACGGCGAACCGACCAGCTGAATTTCGCGACGCGAATTTTCACCGAACGGGTCCAGTCGCTGACTTATGTCTGCGATGTGCCCACGATAATCGAGCAGCGGCTTTACCAGTTGTCGAAGACCGTCTCGGAAACGCTCGTCGTGAAGAAATAGACCTTGGCGCCTGCCTCATGACCCCCTGCCAGGCAGCACACGCCAGCGCTGCACGAAATAACCGGGATGCGTCTCGATCCACCGAGCCACCAGCGGCTGCACCTGCATGAAGGCAGTCCCGGGATTCATCGCCAGACCGTCTACCATTTGTTCGCGTTGTTCGCAGGTCCGCGGTACATCCGTCAGGCAGACCATCATAACGAGTGTGTAAAGCATTACCCCTTTTCCCCATCGAATTCCCGAACCCTACCCGGGAGATTTCCGAACAGTCTGCAGGGGTTGCACATACGGATCGCTTACGGATGTGAAAGGACGTGGCCCCCGCTCTTTCGCACTGCAACATAACATATCGCTTATATAACACCAACGATCGCGGGCGTTCTCCACCGGACTTTCATCCGTTGCGTTCGTAAAATGTCATCCCGCCTTGTCTGGATACAGCTTTCCGAAAAGGGGCAGATACATCGCGCCCTTGCGCATCAGGAAATCGTTGAACGTGGCCATGGCCGGCGAGATTGCGTGATCGGTCCGCATCACCGAGAACCATTGCCGGCGGATCGGCATGCCGACAACGTCGAGGATGACGAGCCGGCCTGCTTCGGTTTCCGCAGCGATGGTGTGGGCAGAGATGAAGGCGATGCCCAGACCAGCCATCACCGCCTGCTTGATCGTTTCGTTCGAGGCCATCTCGACACCGAGGTCGTCGATGCGCCCAGGCACGTCGCTCAGGAATATTTCCAACGAGATGCGGGTTCCGGAGCCGGGCTCGCGAATAAGGAAATGCTCCTCGGCGATGCGCTCCTTGGAGATATCGCGCGCCGCGACCAACGGATGGTCGGGCGGCGCGATGATGACCAGCGGGTGATCGCCGAAGACCGAAGCACGCACCGGAACCTCCTTCGCCGGGCGCCCCATCAGCGCGATATCGATGTCGTGGTTCCTGAGGTTGTCGATCGTCTGGGCACGGTTGCCGATGGCAAGCCGCATGTCGATGTCGGGATGGTCCTTCATGAACGCAGCCATCAGCCGCGGCGCGAAATATTTGGCGGTGGAAACAACGCCGAGCCTCAAGCTGCCGGTGCGTACGCCCTTGATGGCATCCATCTTGTCTTCGAGCAAACCGAGATGCTCCTCGATAACCTGCGCCGTCTCGACGAAAGCCCGACCTGCGGCAGTGGGACGCATGCCGTCCGACGTTCGGTCGAACAGAGCCAGCTGGAATTCTTCCTCCACTTGCCGCAGCTGGATTGTCAGCGCTGGAGGAGACAGACCTAACATCTTGGCTGCGCTGACAATTTTGCCGCACTTGATGATTGCCTGGACGGTCTTGAAATGCTTAAGCGTGAGGTTTCTCATGCCGCACACTAAATTATTTTTACTGGTTAAGTAAGGTTATTGAATTTTACTTATCTGGCGACGTTTGTTTCCATTCCTCCAGTCCAGCCGCTCCGAGGAAATGCGGCCCGACCGGGAGGTTACGATGCCAGCGGCAACGCTCGACGCTTTTCTGAACTCCTATCTCGGCCAGCCTGACGAATTTCGCTCGGCAGTTGTGACGACCGTCCGTCAGTTGACACAGGCCGCCATCAAGGTCCGCAACACCATCAACCAAGGGGTGCTCGGCGCCGCCTTTGCCGAAACCCGTGGCGCCAATGCCGACGGCGACGTCCAGAAGGATCTCGACGTCTTCTCCGACGACATCTTCCTCGACGCCATGCGCCGCGCACCGGTCGCGCTTTACGCCTCCGAGGAACTGGAGCAGCCGGTCCTGCTCGACAGGCAAGCGCCACTCGCCATCGCGATCGACCCGCTCGACGGCTCTTCCAACATCGACACCAACGTGTCGATCGGAACGATCTTCTCGCTCCTGACCGCAACTGACGCGCCGGACCCTGATCCGGCCGCCTCTTTCTTGCAGGCGGGCGTGAACCAGCTAGGCGCCGGTTTCTTCATCTATGGGCCGCAACTGGCACTCGTCCTGTCGCTCGGCAGCGGCACGCATGTCTTCGTCTTCTCGACAAGGCTCGGCACCTTCGTCCAGGCCTATGAAAGCCGGATCATTCCGCAACGCACTCAGGAGTTCGCCATCAACGCCGCCAACTACCGGCACTGGGACGAGGCCGTGCGGCTCTATGTAGACGACTGCCTGGAGGGCACCGAAGGACCGCGCGAGAAGGATTTCAACATGCGCTGGATCGCCTCTCTGGTTGCCGACTGTTACCGCATATTGATGCGCGGCGGCGTTTTTCTCTACCCCGGCGATCGGCGCAAGGGCTATGGTCAGGGACGGCTGCGCCTCGTCTACGAGGCCAACCCGATCGCCTATCTCATAGAACAGGCTGGCGGTGCCGCCACCGATGCGATCAACCGTATCCTGGAAATCGAACCCGAGAGCCTGCATCAGCGCGTGCCGATGATCTTCGGGTCGGCGCGGGAAGTCGCGCGCATCACCCGCTACCACACAGAGCCGAGCAACATCGGTGAGCGTGCGCCGCTGTTCAGCCGCCGCGGCCTGTTCAGAGCCTGAGCAGCACCATGTCAGCCAAGCACCCCATCATCACCATCACCGGGTCGTCGGGCGCCGGCACGACCTCGGTCAAGCGCATCTTCGAGCTGATTTTCCGGCGCGAGAACATCGAGGCCGCTTTCATCGAAGGCGACGCCTTCCACCGCTACGATCGCGCGGCGATGAAGGCAAAGGTGGCCGACGAGGAAATAGCCGGCAACCCGAACTTCACCCATTTCAATGCCGCGGCCAACGAACTCGGAATTCTCGAAGAGGTGTTCGCGGAATATGGCCGCCGCGGAACCGGCAAGACCCGCACCTACATTCATGATGAGGAAGAGGAAAAGCAGCACGGCACGCCACCGGGAACCTTTACCGAATGGCGCGAATTCGCTCCCAGCGACCTGCTCTTTTACGAGGGGCTGCACGGCTGTGTCGTCACCGACACGATCAATTTGGCCAAGCATGCGGATCTCAAGATCGGCGTCGTGCCGGTCATCAATCTCGAATGGATCCAGAAGATCCATCGCGACCGTTCGACACGCGGCTATTCCACCGAGGCGGTGATGGACGTGATCCTGCGCCGGATGCCCGACTATGTCCGCTACATCGTCCCGCAATTCTCGCAGACCGCCATCAACTTCCAGCGCGTGCCGATCGTCGATACGTCCAACCCGTTTATCGCGCGCTGGATTCCGACGCCCGACGAATCGATGCTGGTTATCCGCTTCGCCAATCCGCGCGGCATCGATTTTCCGTATCTGCTGTCGATGATCCACGACTCGTTCATGTCGCGGCCAAATTCCATCGTGGTGCCAGGCAACAAGCTCGATCTTGCCATGCAGCTGATCCTGACGCCGCTCATTCTGCAATTGACTGAACGCAAGAGCCGTGTGTCGTGAGGAGGATGCAATGACCAGCCAAACAGCACTGAAGCCCGTCACCACAACCGCTCCCGTCTCGGAGCGCGACATGGCGAACGCCATTCGCGCGCTGGCGATGGACAGCGTCCAAAAGGCGAATTCGGGTCACCCTGGCATGCCGATGGGCATGGCCGATGTCGCAACGGTGCTGTTCAACCGCTTCATCAACATCGATCCGTCGAGGCCGGGCTGGCCCGACCGTGACCGTTTCGTGCTTTCAGCCGGCCACGGCTCGATGCTGCAATACGCGCTGCATCATCTGCTTGGCTATGAAGACATGCAGATCGAGGAATTGCAGCGATTTCGGCAGTTGGGCAGCCGCACCGCCGGACATCCGGAATACGGCCATGCGCTTGGCGTGGAGACCACCACCGGACCGCTCGGACAGGGCATTTCCACGGCGGTCGGCATGGCGCTGGCGGAACGTATGCTTGCCGCCCGCTATGGTACCGATCTGGTCGATCATCATACCTATGTGATTGCGGGCGACGGCTGCCTTCAGGAGGGCATCAGTCACGAGGCGATAGACCTCGCTGGTCACCTGAAGCTTTCCCGCCTGATCGTCTTCTGGGACGACAATGCGATTTCCATTGACGGGCCGACCTCCCTCTCCACGTCGATGGACCAGCCGGCGCGCTTCAAGGCCGCCGGCTGGGATGTCCAAAGCGTCGCCGGCCACGACATGGAGGCAGTCGCCGCGGCAATCGAGTCGGCGCGGCGGTCGGATCGGCCATCGCTGATTGCCTGCCGCACAGTGATCGGCATGGGTGCCCCCAATCTCGGCGGTTCGGAGAAGACGCACGGCGCACCGCTGGGTGAAGCAGAGATCGCCGCGACACGCGAAAACATCGGCTGGGCCCACGCGCCGTTCGATGTGCCGAATGATATCCTTTTCGCCTGGCGCGAGATTGCCGGTCGCGGCGAAGCGATGCGGCGCGCCTGGGAGCAGCGGCTTGCCGCCTCGCCGCGGCGCGAGGCTTTTGAGAGCGCCGTCGCGGCCGAACTGCCCGACACCGTCTTCAAAGCGCTCGACGCCTTTCGTCGCGAACATGTCGAGAAGGCAACCAAGGTGGCGACGCGAAAAGCCTCCGAAATGGCGCTGGAGGCCATCAACGGCGTAACGGAATTGACCGTCGGCGGCTCGGCCGATCTGACGCATTCAAATCTGACGATCACCAAGGGCATGAACCGCATTGCGCCGGGTGATTATGCCGGCCGCTACATTCACTACGGCATTCGTGAGCACGGCATGGCGGCCGCCATGAACGGCATCGCGCTGCATGGCGGTTTCGTGCCCTATGGCGGTACGTTCCTGTGCTTCGCCGATTATGCGCGCGGCGCGATGCGGCTCTCGGCGCTCATGGGCCAGCGCGTCATCTATGTGATGACACACGATTCCATCGGCCTCGGCGAGGACGGCCCGACGCACCAGCCGGTCGAGCACCTTGCGATGCTGCGTGCCACGCCTAATCTCAACGTCTTCCGCCCGGCGGATGTCATCGAAACGGCGGAGTGCTGGGAACTCGCGCTAAAGAGCAAGGATCGGCCGAGCGTCCTGGTGCTGTCGCGCCAGAACTTGCCGATGCTGCGTCGGTCGCACAGCGACGAGAACCGCTCCTGCCAAGGCGCTTACATCCTGCGCGAGCCGTCAAAGCACCGCGCCGTCACCCTGATCGCCACCGGCTCGGAGGTCGAGATCGCGGTTGCTGCCGCCGAAAGGCTGGAGACCGAGCATGGCGTCGCCGCCGCCGTCGTGTCGATGCCGTGCTGGGAGCTTTTCGAGGAGCAGGAAAGCGCCACCCGCAAGGCCGTCCTCGGCTCGGCGCCGCGCGTCGCGGTCGAAGCGGCAGCCCGGCTGGGCTGGGACCGCTGGATCGGCGAGACCGGTGCTTTCGTCGGCATGACCGGCTTCGGCGCCAGCGCCCCTGCCCCCGACCTCTACCGGCATTTCAACATAACGTCCGAAGCGGTTGCTGCAGCGGCGCTGAAGCTCATCATCTAGGAGGATTCACAATGGCTCGCATCACCCTTCGCCAGCTTCTCGACCATGCCGCCGAGCACGGCTACGGCGTACCGGCATTCAACATCAACAACATGGAACAGGGCCTCGCCATCATGGAAGCGGCCAAGGCCTGCGACGCGCCAGTCATCATCCAGGCCTCGCGTGGCGCCCGGTCCTATGCCAACGACATCATGCTGGCCAAGATGATGGAGGCGCTGACCGAAATCCACCCGGCCATCCCGCTATGCATCCATCAGGACCACGGCAACAGCGAGGCCACCTGCCTTTCCGCAATCCGCCACGGCTTCACCTCGGTGATGATGGACGGATCCTTGATGGCGGACGCCAAGACGCCGGCAAGCTACGACTACAACGTCGCCATAACCGAACGCGTCGCACGCATGGCGCATTGGGTCGGCGCTTCCGTCGAAGGCGAATTGGGCGTGCTCGGCTCGCTGGAAACCGGCCAAAGCGAGGCGGAGGATGGCCACGGCGCCGAGGGCGCGCTCTCTCACGACCAACTCTTGACCGATCCAGATCAGGCGGTCGATTTTGTGACTGCAACCCAGGTCGACGCGCTGGCGATTGCCTGCGGCACCTCGCACGGCGCCTACAAATTCACCCGCAAGCCGGACGGCGACATCCTGGCCATGCAGGTGATCGAGGCGATCCACGAGAAGCTGCCTAACACGCATCTGGTCATGCACGGCTCTTCCTCGGTGCCGCAGGAGTTGCAGGACATCATCAACAGATACGGCGGCGAGATGCCCCAGACCTTTGGCGTTCCGGTCGAGGAGATCGAGCGCGGCATCCGCTTCGGCGTGCGCAAGGTCAACATCGACACCGATTGCCGCATGGCCATGGCCGGACAGTTCCGCCGCGTCGCGACGGAAGACCCGCGCGAGTTCGATCCCCGCAAATTCCTGAAACCCGCCATGGATGCCTTGCGCGATCTCTGCCGGGACCGCTTCGAGCGTTTCGGTACGGCCTCCAACGCCTCGAAGATCAAGGTCATCGCCATGGACGAGATGGCGAAACGTTACGCCGCGGGAAAACTCGACCCCCATATCGCAACCGCGAAAGCCGCCTGAGCAACAAACAGGAGACCTGTCATGAACAAGATCGACATACTGCCAGCGGGGACGCTCAAGGAAGGCAAGGAACGCTACAAGTCAGGGGTCATCCCCTACAAGAAGATGGGCTATTGGGAGCCTGACTACAGGCCCAAGGAAACCGATCTGATCGCGATGTTCCGGATCACGCCGCAACCCGGTGTCGACCACGAGGAGGCGGCGGCCGCCATCGCCGGCGAATCCTCCACCGCGACGTGGACCGTGGTGTGGACCGACCGGCTGACCGCCTGCGAGCTCTACCGCGCCAAGGCGTTCAGATCCGAGCCGGTGCCGAACACCGGTCCCGGAACCAAGACCGAACAACAGTACTTCGCCTACATCGCCTACGACCTCGACCTGTTCGAGCCGGGCTCGATCGCCAATTTGACCGCATCGATCATCGGCAATGTGTTCGGCTTCAAGGCAGTCAAGGCGCTGCGGCTGGAAGACATGCGTATCCCGGTCGCGTACCTCAAAACCTTCCAGGGGCCGGCGACCGGCATCGTGGTGGAGCGTGAGCGGCTCGACAAGTTCGGCCGGCCGCTGCTCGGCGCTACGACGAAGCCGAAGCTCGGCCTCTCGGGCCGCAATTACGGGCGCGTCGTTTACGAAGCGCTGAAGGGCGGCCTCGATTTCGTCAAGGACGACGAGAACATCAACTCGCAGCCCTTCATGCATTGGCGCGACCGCTTCCTCTACTGCATGGAGGCCGTGAACAAGGCGTCGGCTGCCACCGGCGAGGTCAAAGGCCATTATCTCAACGTCACCGCCGGCACGATGGAGGAGATGTACGAGCGCGCCGAATTCGCCAAGCAGCTTGGCTCCTGCATCGTCATGATCGACCTCGTCATCGGCTACACGGCGATCCAATCTATGGCCAAGTGGGCACGCCGCAACGACATGATCCTGCACCTGCACCGTGCCGGCAACTCGACCTATTCGCGCCAGAAGAACCACGGCATGAATTTCCGCGTCATCTGCAAATGGATGCGCATGGCCGGCGTCGACCACATCCATGCCGGCACGGTGGTCGGCAAGCTGGAAGGCGACCCGCTCATGATCAAGGGATTTTATGACACGCTGCGTGAGGAGCGCACGCCGCAGAACCTCGAAACCGGGCTGTTCTTCGATCAAGAATGGGCCTCGCTCAACAAGGTGATGCCCGTCGCCTCGGGCGGCATCCATGCCGGCCAGATGCATCAGTTGATCCACTATCTCGGCGAGGACGTCATCCTGCAGTTCGGCGGCGGCACAATCGGCCATCCGGACGGCATCCAGGCAGGCGCGACGGCCAATCGCGTCGCCCTGGAAGCGATGATCCTGGCCCGCAACGAGGGGCGCGATTATTTGCGCGAAGGGACCAAGATCCTCGAACAGGCGGCCAGATGGTGCACGCCGCTGAAGGCTGCCCTGGAGACCTGGAAGGACGTCACCTTCAACTACGAATCGACCGACACGGCCGACTTCGTGCCAACCGCAACGCCCAGCTTCTAGACGAAAGGAACCATCGTCATGATGACCAATCCGGGAAACAAGGTCACGCAGGGACAGTTCTCGTTCCTGCCAGACCTGACCGATGAGCAGATTTCGGCGCAGATCAAATACGCGCTGAAGAACCATTGGGCGGTCAGCGTCGAGTACACGGACGATCCGCATCCGCGAAACACCTACTGGGAAATGTACGGCAACCCGATGTTCGATTTGAAAGATCCGGCGGGCATACTGCTCGAGGTCAATGCTTGCCGGAAAGCCTGTCCGAACATGTATGTGCGGGTAACCGCCTTCGATTCGACCAAGGGCTGGGAAGCGCCGCGCATGTCGTTCATTGTCAACCGGCCGCCCAGCGAACCCGGGTTCCGGCTGCTGCGCCAGGAGCGCGACGGCCGCAGCCAGGGTTATTCGATCGTGCCTTATGCGACCGACAGGCCCGAGGGCGAGCGGAGCTAGCTGAACCATGCTGAACGCGATGACCAAGGACGCTGCCGCACAGGACGCGACGGTTGATCTGCAGGCCGAGTTCGAGGCCTCCAACATCGACGAGGTGATGGACAAGCTCGACCGTGAACTCGTTGGCCTGAAGCCGGTCAAGACCCGCATCCGCGAGATCGCCGCTCTCCTCCTGGTCGACCGGCTTCGCCGCAAGTTCGGGCTGACCTCGGGCGCCCCGACGCTGCACATGAACTTTACGGGAAATCCCGGCACCGGAAAGACCACCGTGGCGCTGAGGATGGCCGAAATCCTGCATCGTCTGGGCTATGTCCGCGAAGGCCACATGGTCGCCGTGACGCGCGACGATCTTGTTGGCCAGTATGTGGGCCACACCGCGCCCAAGACCCGCGAGGTGATCAAGCGTGCCATGGGCGGCGTGCTTTTCATCGACGAGGCCTACTATCTCTACAAGCCCGAGAACGAACGCGACTACGGCCAGGAATCGATCGAAATCCTGCTGCAGTGCATGGAGAACAACCGTGACGATCTGGTTGTGATCCTTGCCGGCTACAAGAACAAGATGGACCGCTTCTTCGACAGCAATCCCGGTATGCGTTCGCGCATCGCCCACCATCTCGATTTCCCCGACTATGGTGTCAGCGAACTGAAATCAATCGCCGAGATTATGCTCGCGGAGCAGAATTATCGCCTCAGCGAGGCGGCATCCCGTGCGCTCGAAGAGTATCTTCCGATCCGCATGAGGCTGCCGCATTTCTCCAACGCGCGTTCGGTCCGCAATGGGCTCGATCGGGCACGGCTGCGGCAGGCCAACCGGCTTTTCGCATCGCGCAGCAGGGTGTTGACCAAGGCCGATCTTGTCACCATCGAGGAATCCGACATCCGCGGCAGCCGCGTGTTCGCGGAAGGGAAACTCGAAGGCGAACCGGAGACGAAGATGCGCTGACGGGATGAAGCCGGCTGGCGCAGAGACCAACAGCGCAGACAGGATTGGAGACGACGACCATGGTCACCAGGACAATCATCGCACCCTCCGTGCTTTCCGCGGATTTCTCGCGGCTCGGCGACGAGGTCGAAGCTGTCGTGCGGGCGGGTGCCGACTGGATCCATCTCGACGTGATGGACGGGCATTTCGTACCCAACATCACCTTCGGTCCGCCGGTGATCAAGGCGATCCGCGACCGAACGGACAAAGTCTTCGACTGCCATCTGATGATCGCGCCGGCCGACCCCTATCTGGCCGCCTTCGCCGACGCCGGCTGCGACATCATCACGGTGCACGCCGAGGCCGGGCCGCATCTCGATCGTTCCCTGCAGGCGATCAAAAATCTCGGCAAGAAGGCCGGCGTATCGCTGAATCCTTCGACGCCGGAGAGCGCCATCGAATATGTGCTCGACAGGCTCGACCTGGTGCTTCTGATGACGGTCAATCCAGGCTTTGGCGGCCAGGCCTTCATTTCCGCGGTCATCGAGAAGATCAGGCGAATCAAGGCACTGGTTGGCCACCGCCCGATTGACATCGAAATCGATGGCGGCGTCACGGCCGAAACCGCCCCGCTGGTCGCCGCGGCCGGCGCCAATGTGCTGGTCGCCGGGTCGGCCGTGTTCAAGGGGGGCACCGAGGCGGCCTATCGCGCCAACATTGGAACCATCCGACAGGCGGCCGACGGTGCGATCCGGAAAGCCGCGTAAACCATTCCATCGGAGGCAAGCATGGCGGCCGTCCCCCCTGTCTGCGATTTCGGCTGGCGCGCCATCGATGCCGTTTTGCCTGACGTCGACGGCAGGTCGCATTCGATCTTCAGCCAGGCCGGCCCGAACGGCCTGGTCGTGGCCTTCATCTGCAATCACTGCCCTTATGTGAAGGCGGTGATTTCACGTATCGTGCGCGATGCCAACGACCTCAAGGCCGAAGGTATCGGCTTTGTCGCGATCAACTCAAACGATGCCGATGCCTACCCGGAGGATTCCTTCGACCAAATGAAGCTATTCGCCACGACGAGCGGCTTCAGCTTCCCTTACCTGCACGACCAGCACCAAACTGTGGCGCGCGATTACGCAGCCGTGTGCACTCCCGATTTCTTCGGGTTCAACAGCGAGTTGGGACTGCAATATCGCGGTCGGCTGGACGCCTCGCGACGAGAAGCCGGAGCGCCCGGGCTGAGACGCGATCTGTTCGAGGCGATGAAGCAGGTTGCCCGAACCGGCGACGGGCCGCTGGACCAGATCGCCTCGATCGGCTGCTCGATCAAGTGGAAGGATGCCGCATGAACGTCGGCGCAGGTAGGCCGCTTCGATCGCCGAAGGCGATCCTGTTCGACCTCGACGGCACGCTGGTCGACTCGGCGCCGGACATAGCGGCCGCAGTCAACGAATTGCTGGCCAGCCGCGATCTGCCGCCGCTGCGCCTGGATCAGGTCACGGCCATGATCGGCGGCGGCGTCAGGAAATTGATCGAGCGAGCCTTCGCGGCGTCGGGAGCGCCACTGCTCGGTAACGCTCTCGATGAGGCCAACCGCGTCATGGCGCCTATCTACCGCCGGCATCTGACCGGCCTGACAAGGCTGATGCCTGGCGTCAGGGAGGCTCTCACCCACTTTCATTTGGGCGGGGTAAGCATGGGGGTGGTAACCAACAAACCGCAGTTGGCGACCCGCGAAATCCTGCTTCATTTCGGATTGACGGAATATTTCGGCGCCATCGTTGGCGGAGACGCGGTGACATTCCTGAAACCGGCGCCCGATGCCCTGCTGCTGGCGTTGGCACAGCTTGGGGTCGACGCCGGTGACGCGCTGCTGGTCGGAGACAGTGGCGCTGACCTGGGCGCCGCACGCGCCGCCGGCTTGCCCGTCATTCTGTTGCGCGGCGGCTACAGCCACATTCCGGTGGAAGAGCTTGGCGCCGACCTTGTTTGCGACAGCCTTTTCGATCTGCCTTCGGCAATGCAGAGGCTGCAAGCCGATGCGTGATTGAGGCGTCCGCCGGCCGAACGCAAATTCGAACGGCCGGCTGCGCTCTATTTCGAGAATTGCTTCAGATAGGCAATGACATTGGCGATGTCTTCGTCCTGCTTGAGGCCGACAAACGCCATCTTCGTTCCTTTGACCATGGCCTTGGGATCGTGAAGATAGGTCTTCAGTGAGGGCTCATCCCATTTGACGCCGGATTTGCCAGCCGCGACCATCGCCTGAGAATAGCTGAACCCCGGGTGTGTTCCAGCCGTTCGGCCTATGACGCCGTTCAACGACGGGCCGACCTTGTTCTTGTCCTGGTCGGCGACGTGGCAGACCTTGCATTTGGCGAAGACCTTCTCACCCGCCGCCGCATCCTGTGCCTGGGATTGGCTCGCGATGAAGGGCACAACGGACATGACTGCGAAAAATGCGATTGCGCGCATGGCATTTCCTCATTGATCGTCTGGGTGCCCTGGACGATTTGCGCATGCCGATCCTTTGATCCGTCGGCATGCGCCTTACGCGGTGGTGTGGAATATCCGCTTCTCCCGTGGAGCCGCGCCGCGTGATTCAGAAGCTAATTGGCATGTTGTGAAAGTCAATCGTACAAAGGTTTAGAGGCCTGGGTGCTCAACAGACCCGTCCATTCGTCTTTGTTGACGGTGATCCGGCGAGCGCGTAGCTTGACCTCACTCCGGTTTCTCCATTGGCACCTCGGGAAATCCGGCAAACGGTGATTTTGCCCTCGCTTCTGGTTGGGCTGAGCTCGCCGGGATGAGCGTTTGGGAACGCGCAAGAGGTGCTGAATGGACATGGTCGATCTCATATTGACGGTTTGCCTCAGCGCCAATCCGAGCAATTGCCGAGACGAACATCTCTATTTCGAGAGCCGCGGCACTCTGTTCCAATGCATGATCCTTGCCCCCAGCGAAATCGCGAAATGGTCCCAAGAACACCCGACCCTCAAGGTCATGCGCTGGAAATGCGCATTTCCAAACAAGGAACGAGCCATTTGATTTGGCAGCGCGGAACCCTGGGGAGGAGGTGTCATGATGGTTTCACGGCGCATGACGTTGCGTCTGGCGGTTCTCGGGACAGCCGCTGTTCTTGCTACTAGGCCGGGCGTTGCGGCAGCCAGGATTCGCCTCGGTGTGCTGAAGTTTGGAACCGTGAGTTGGGAACTCGATACGCTAAGGCAGCACAAATTCGATGCCGCCAACGGGATCGATCTGGAGATCATCGACTTCGCCGGCGAAGATGCGACCAACGTCGCGATGCTGGCTGGCGCGATCGACATGATCGTCTCAGACTGGCTGTGGGTCTCGCGCCAGCGCTCCGAAGGCGGCGACCTCACATTGACCCCCTATTCGACCGCCGTGGGGGCGATCATGGTGAAGGAGGATTCGCCGATACGGACGGTCGCCGATCTCAAGGACAAGAAAATCGGCGTCGCCGGCGGCCCGCTCGACAAGAGTTGGCTGCTGATACAAGCGCTGACCAGACGCGATCTCGGCGTCGACCTGTCGGCAGCCAGCGACATCGTCTTTGGCGCGCCGCCGCTGATTTCGGAAAAGGCGATACAGGGCGAACTCGATGCGGTGCTGAATTTCTGGCATTTTTGCGCCCGTCTCGAGGCCAATGGCTTCCGTCGACTGATCGGCGTGAACGACGCGGCAAAGGCGCTCGGGGCTCTGGGACCCGTTTCGGCCCTCGGTTACGTCTTCCATGACCAATGGGCAAACCAGAACCCGGATGCCGTCAGGGGTTTCGTGAGGGCGTCCGCGCAAGCCAAGGACTTGCTGGCCAGATCCGATGACGAATGGCTGCGCCTGGCGCCGATCATTCGCGCGGAAGGCAAGGAACTGGAAAAGCTGCGCGATCGCTACCGCCAGGGCATTCCCAGACGGTCGGTCGCCGACGAAGCGGCCGACGCCGGCAGGCTATACCATGTGCTGGCGGCGATCGGCGGCGCGAAGCTGGTCGGCAGCGCACCGGAAATGGCGCCCGGCACATTCTGGCAGGAACCCCGGAAATGACCGCATTGGAAACCGGCGGCACGCGTGATGCCCCGCCGAGCATGTCCGGCCGACGTAGCCTGGCGATGGCACTGGTGCCCGCGCTGACCGTAGCGGTTTCCCTGCTCGGGCTTTGCCTGCTGTGGAACCTTGCGGCAAGCGTCTGGCCAAGCCGTGCCTTTCCAGGACCTGGGCAGGTCTGGCAGGTGCTTCTCAGGGAGGCTGCGAACGGCGATCTCTTTTACCATCTCGGCGTGACCCTCGGCCGGGTCGCCGCGGCATATATCGTCGCAATGATCATCGGATCCGTCATCGGCGTTTTGCTCGGCAGCTATCGTCGTGTCGACCATTTTTTCAACCCGTGGGTGATCCTGTTCCTCAACATCCCGGCGCTGGTGGTCATCGTCCTCGGCTACATCTGGTTCGGCCTCAACGAGGCGGCGGCGATCGGCGCGGTGGCGGTGAACAAGATCCCGAATGTCGTGGTGACGATGCGCGAAGGCGCCAGGGCGCTTGATCCAAGTTACGCCGAAATGGCCACCGTCTATCGTTTCGGCCGCCTTGAACGCATCCGCCATATCCTGCTGCCGCAATTGCAGCCCTATCTTGCCGCCGCATCGCGATCCGGCATCGCCCTCATCTGGAAGATCGTCTTGGTCGTCGAACTGCTCGGCCGCTCGAACGGTGTCGGCTTCCAGATCCATCTCTATTTCCAGCTCTTCGATGTCGCCGCCATTCTTGCCTACACGCTGGCTTTCGTGGCGGTGATGCTTGTCATTGAACTTCTCCTGGTGCAGCCCGTTGAACGACATGCAACCCGTTGGCGCCGTCGTCCCGCTTAAGGTCGACATCGCCGAAAAGACCTTCAGGTCCGCGCGAGGCGTCTCGATCACGGCGCTTCAGGACCTTTCCTTCGAGGTCCGGCAAGGCGAATTCGCCTGCTTGCTGGGACCGTCGGGCTGCGGCAAAACCACGACGCTGCGTATCCTGCTTGGCTTGGACAAAGACTTTTCCGGCTCCTTCCAGTTGCCGCAAGGAGGTTCGAACCGCATCGCCGCCGTATTCCAGGAACCGACCCTGCTGCCGTGGCGAACGGTGGAGCAGAATGTCAGGCTGGCGTTGCCGAAAAGCTTGAGAGCGAAAAATCTCGACAGGCTGTTCGACACGCTCGGCCTCGCCGGCATGCGCTCGCTCTATCCTGCCGAACTGTCGCTCGGCCTTGCGCGCAGGGCAGCACTTGCCAGGGCTTTCGCCACCGAGCCGGCGGTGCTTTTCCTGGACGAACCCTTTGTCTCGCTCGACGAACAGACCGCCGAGCGGCTTCGGCATCTGCTTTTGACCGTGTGGTCGGCACGGCCAACGACCGCCTTGATGGTGACGCACAATCTACGCGAGGCACTGATGCTGTCGGACCGCATCATCGTGCTCGCGCCGCGGCCAACCCATGTGCTCGACGTGTTCGACGTACGGCTGCCACGGCAACATCGCAATTCGCAGGTGATGAGCGACCTTCTGCGGTCGTTCCATCATAGATTTCCGGACGTCACCTGATTGCCAGCAGGCGAAATGCATATCGGAGGCCTTCATGTCGGTTGATCGGCTAAGACGCAGGCTTGTGAGTGGCTTCGCCTGCACCGCCGCCAGCGCCGCCTTGCTGCCATGCTGCCTCGGACGAGCCGTTCTGGCCGCAGGTGGCAGTTCTCGGTTCTCGGTCAGACAAATCGCCGACGGCGTCTTCGCCTTCCAGGGCGCGGATGAGTTGATGACCGCCGCCAACGACGGTGCGATCTGCAATCTGGGCGCCGTCATCGGCACCGATGCGGTTGCCGTCATCGACAGCGGTGGCAGCCTGATCGAGGCGCACGCCTTTCTCGCCGCGATCGGAAAGCTGACAGCAAAGCCGGTTCGCTTCCTGGTCAACACCCACATGCATCCCGACCATATCTTCGGCAATGCGGCATTCCGGAAGATCGGCGCGACCATCGTCGGTCACCGCAATCTGCCGCGTGCCCTTGAGGCGCGTGGCGCGTTCTATCTGCACAACTATCGCGAACAGCTTGGCGAGGCGCTGATGGAGGGGATCGAGATCGTGTCGCCGACCATGCTGGTCGACGATCGCCTGCAACTCGACCTCGGCGGGCGCATGATCGAACTGCGGGCATGGAAGGCGGCGCACACCGACAACGACCTGACCGTGTTCGATCCCGCGACCAGAACGCTCTTTGCCGGCGATCTCGTGTTTATGGGCTCCTTGCCGACGCTCGACGGATCACTGCTTGGATGGCTCCGCCAGATGGATGCGCTCACCGCGATCGACGCCGCGCGCGTCGTTCCAGGTCATGGTCCTGTAACGGCCGACTGGCCACAGGCGCTGGCGGGGGAGCGACGCTATTTCGAGGTTCTGGCGCGCGATATCCGCAAGGCGATCGCCGACGGAACGCCGCTGCGCGAAGCAGTCAAAACCGCTGGCGAAAGCGAACAGGATAATTGGCACCTGTTCGACGACTACAACGAGCGCAACGCAACGGCCGCATTTGCCGAACTCGAATGGGAATAGACGACACCGACATGCGCCAGGCAGCTGTAAGGCACGGCGATTTGCCAAGGCGTCGCCAAAGGCTTATCCTCAACGCCAGCCTGGGCACCACCTCTCTTGCATTGGTGGAGGCATCGAAATGCAAAATCACGCTTACTCGAGCCGGCAGCTCGCTTTGCCGCTCGCATTCGTTTTCTTCGCGATCATCTTGGCCATCGGCACGCTGCTCGGCTCCTCGGGAACCGCCAGCGCACAGCAAACAACCGCGTCCTCGGATAGGATCTGGCAGGATTTGAAGGGCGACGTGTTCGGCTATCGGGCAATTCTGGTCGATACCGGCGTCGTCAGGATCGAAGCGCCGAAGCGGGCGCAGGATGCCGCCATCGTGCCCGTCGACATCTATCTCGATCCAGCCAAGGCGCCGGACGGCATCAAATCCGTTACCTTGATCATCGATGCCAACCCTGCACCGGTGGCGGCAACGTTCCAGCTCGGCAAGGATGCCGGCGTGACGCATCTGTCGACGCGCGTGCGCGTCAACGACTATTCCTATCTGCGGGCCATCGCTGAGACGCAGGGCGGCCAACTCCATATGGCGCAGACCTTCGTCAAGGCGTCAGGCGGATGCTCCGCCCCTGCGGTCAAGAACCAGGACGAGGCCAACGCGACGATGGGTCAGATGAAGCTGCGCCAGTTCCCGCCCAAAGAGACGATGACCAAGACCGAGGAACTGCAGTTGATGATCCGGCACCCTAACAATTCGGGGCTGCAGCGGGATCCGCTGACCCAGTATTTCATACCGGCGCATTTTGTCCAGAAACTGTCGATCTCCCAAGCCGGCCAGCCGATCCTCTCCATGGAAGGTGGAATATCGATTTCGGAAGACCCCAATTTCCGATTTGATTTCACCGTGCACGGCAACGGCGAAATCCAGGTTGAAGCGATCGATACGGATGGCAAGACATTTCGCAATCAGTGGCCGCTGGAGACAGCGGGACTCTGAAGTCTCGATATCCTGTGCCGGACTGCCGGGTGCTTGCCAGCTTGACCCCGAAAGTGGAGCTTGTTTCGGGAAGGTACTGTCCAGACAAAGGATGGAACTCCATCCGGCTTGCGGATTTGAGCAGGTTCTAAAAGCAGCGCACGTCGGCTTCCGACTGCGCGCGCTTCAATTCGGTACGGGCTGCCTTCGCCGGTGCGCTCTCGCGAAACAGCCCCGCGTTTTCCCCTGTGGTCAAAGACATGCTCTTGAAAGTCTCGGCTCTCTCATAGTGGTCGTAGGGAAGGATCGAGGCGATGACGTCGATCGAGCAGGAACAGCTTTCCAGCGCCTGACGTGTCTGGCCGTTCGTCTGCATGCAGCCGAGCACGTAATCGGCAATCGTTGCTGTCGGGTAATCTCCCGCGGCGCCCGCCGGGTTTGCGAAGGCCAGCGGCGCGGCAAGGAGCAGCGGCAAAGTCGAAAATCCAACATATCTGATCACGGGAAAACCTCCGGTTGGCCTGGGCGTGATGCGCCCAGTCGGGATCACCGTGGCAGTTGGCAACGTGCCGCAGAGTCAGTCAAGCGCCCATGGCTTCCGTATACGACCAAAGGAGGAATGCGGTGCTGGTCGACGGTGGTTCCGCATCGGGCCCCAATGGCCCGCTCCACGCTCCAACTCCAACGATCATCTCATGCTTGGCTCACTATCGTTTCCCAACGGGCACGTACATGGCCATGCCGAGACATCGAAGTGAATACCTCCAAATAAAATCCACGCTTAGGTGAAATGTAAAACTCAGAAAATAATCAAATTTTATCCGGCCCACCGTTATTTCTCAATCAGGAATACTTCATCTAACAAATACTACCCCACTTATTTCCTTATATTGCGCCGCAGCATTTACGATATTGCGGTGCAAAAAACACCCAGGCTTTTTTGCTTGCCTAGCGTTTTGCGATGACATAGCCTCACCCTGTTTCCGGCTTCAAGGGCGTCACCGTCATTAGGGAGCGGCGACAGTCTTTCGTAGGCCAAGGTGAGGTGGGCAGTAACGGTGCCCTCTGCACATCTGGCTTAGGTCGTGACACGCTGCCGGAAATATTTCCCCCCCGTGAATCGCTTGGGCAAGCCCTTGTGGGCTCAGCAAATGATTCATCACTATGAACCTCGGGAGGAATTCGGATGCGTGTACTTACGAAAGCTACCTATATTCTAACCACTGCGGCGTTTCTGTCGCTCGGCGCGGCCTTTACGGCGTCGGCTAACGAGGACCTTGCAAAGCTGGCTTCGGATTCGAAGAACTGGGCAATGCAGACGGGTGACTACGCCAACACCCGCTATTCCAAACTCAACCAGATTACTGCGGACAATGTGAAGAACCTGCAGGTCAAGTGGACCTTTTCCACCGGCGTGCTACGAGGCCACGAGGGTGGACCGCTTATCATCGGCGATGTGATGTATGTTCACACGCCTTTCCCGAACAATGTCTTTGCGCTCGATCTCAAGAATGACGGAAAGATCCTCTGGAAATACGAACCCAAGCAGGATCCCAACGTCATTCCGATCATGTGTTGCGATACGGTCAATCGCGGCGTTGCCTATGGTGACGGCAAGATCATTCTCAATCAGGCCGACACCACGGTCGTCGCCCTCGACGCGAAGACCGGCAAGGTCGTCTGGTCGGTCAAGAACGGCGACCAGACCGATGGCGGCAAAGGCGAATCCGGTACGGCTGCCCCCGTCGTCGTCAAGGACAAGGTGCTCATCGGCGTATCCGGCGCCGAATTCGGCGTTCGCGGCTGGCTGGCCGCCTACAATCTGAAAGATGGCAAACTCGCCTGGAAAGCCTATTCGGAAGGTCCGGACGCGGACACCCTGCTCGATCCCGAGAAGACCACGCATCTCGGCAAGCCGGTGGGCAAGGATTCCGGCACGAACACCTGGGAAGGCGAGCAGTGGAAGACAGGCGGCGGCACGACATGGGGATGGTATTCCTATGATCCCAAGCTGAACCTGGTCTACTATGGCACCGGCAATCCCTCGACGTGGAACCCGGTACAACGCCCCGGCGACAATCGCTGGTCGATGACGATCATGGCCCGCGATGCGGATACGGGTGTTGCCAAATGGCTCTACCAGATGACCCCGCATGACGAATGGGACTATGACGGCATCAACGAGATGATCCTCGTCGATGGCATGGAGGTCAACGGCGCCAAGCACGACGTGCTGGTCCATTTCGATCGCAATGGTTTTGCCTACACCATGGATCGCGCCACCGGCGACCTTCTCGTCGCCAAGAAATACGATCCGGCCGTGAACTGGGCGACGGAAGTCGTCATGGACCCCAAGAGCGAACAATATGGTCGCCCGCAGGTCGTGGCGAAATATTCGACCCAGCAGAACGGCGAAGACACCAACTCGACGGGCATCTGCCCGGCGGCGCTTGGAACGAAGGACCAGCAGCCGGCGGCCTATTCGCCGAAGACCGGGCTGTTCTATGTCCCGACCAACCATGTCTGCATGGACTATGAGCCTTACAAGGTGAGCTACACCGCCGGTCAGCCTTATGTTGGCGCCACCGTGTCGATGTATCCCGCACCTGGCGGCGACGGCAACATGGGCAACTTCATTGCCTGGGATGCGGCCAAGGGTGAGATCGTCTGGTCGAAGCCCGAGCAGTTCTCGGTGTGGTCGGGCGCGCTGGCGACAGATGGCGACGTCGTCTTCTACGGTACACTCGAAGGCTATATCAAGGCGGTCGATAAGGACGGCAAGGAACTCTACAAGTTCAAGACCCCGTCCGGCATCATCGGCAACATCACGACCTACGAGCAGGGCGGCAAGCAGTACATCGCCGTTCTGTCCGGCGTCGGTGGCTGGGCAGGTATCGGCCTGGCAGGCGGCCTGCTTTCGCCTGATAACGCCGCTGCCTGGCATGGCGCCGTCGATCAGGGCCGTGCCCAAGGCGACGAGGCGGCGGTCGTTGGCACCGCTGGTCTTGGTGCCGTCGGCGGCTACGCGGCACTTGCCGACTACACAACGCTGGGCGGTCAGCTCACCGTCTTCGGTCTCCCGGATTGATGCGCCGGGAACCTTGAGCACGCCTCGGGTCTTGTGAGACCAAAGGCTTGAAGAACGAGAGCCCGGATCATCCGGAAGCCATGTCCGGGCTCTCGATTCGGTTACGCACCCAAAAACACCGATCAATGCCGGTCGCGACAGCAAAACCGTGTCCATTGGCAAATGAAGGAAGCGTTTGAATGTCCGTTCGCATTGTAATTTCGGCTTTGGTCCTGGCTCTGCTGCCTCTGGCAAGCTCAGGCGTCGCCCAGGCCGACGACAGCATGGAAAAAGCCAAGGCGGTAAAGGAAGAAGGCGGCAAGTATATGGATGCGGATGGAAATCCGACCTACAAGATCGAAAACGGAACCGTCGATTGGTACACGTTCAGCGGCTACCGCCGGTATCACTCCGATTGCCATGTCTGCCACGGACAGGACGCGACAGGTTCGAGCTATGCGCCGGCTTTGGTCAACAGCCTGAAAACCATGGATTACGCCACATTCCTCTCGATCGTCGCCGAAGGCCGCAAGAATGTCGGCGGCGGCAAGGAAAACGTCATGCCTGCCTTTGGCGACAACAAGAATGTCTATTGCTACATGGACGACCTCTACGTCTACCTGCGCGCGCGCGCAGATGGCGCGGCCCCCCGCGGACGGCCGCCCAAGCACGAAGACAAGGCCCAGGCGGCGAAGGATGCCGAAGCATCCTGCATGGGTGGATGACATGATTGGCCGCGATGCATTGAAGCTGCGCGTCGTTCTGCCGATCCTCGGCACACTCGCCTTGCTGCCGTCGAACGCGCATGCGCAAAGCGCCGGTCTTGGCGCGGCGGGAGAACTGGTCGATCCCGACATTCTGCGCGTCTGCGCCGATCCCTCGAATATGCCCTTCACCGACAAGAGCGGCGAAGGCTTCGAAAACAAGCTGGCCGAGCTGGTTGCCGCGAAAACCGGGCGCAAGTCCGTCTCCTACACCTGGTTTCCCACGATCACCGGCTTCGTGCGCAATACGTTGGGGGCCAACCGATGCGACATCATCATGGGCTATGCCCAAGGCGATGAGCTGGTGCAGAACACCAACGCCTACTATCGCTCCGCCTATGTGCTGGTGCATCCAAAAAGCCACGATATGGAAGGTGTGGAAACGATCGAGGATCCCAGACTCACGGGCAAGACGATCGGCGTCGTTGAAAGCACGCCGCCAACCGCCAACATGGCCGCCAACAAGCTTCTGCGGACCGCCAAGATCTATCCGCTTGCGGTGGATACGCGCGTCACCCCATCCATGGGAGAGGTCATGATCAAGGACATGCTGGCACACAAGATCGATGCGGCGGTGCTGTGGGGACCGATGGCAGGTTACTATGCAAGGGAACTCGGAGCTGATGTGACGATCGTTCCACTGGTGAAGGAAAAAACCGGCTCGCGCATGTCTTACCGCATCACCATGGGCGTACGTCCGTCCGACCAGGAATGGAAGCGGACGCTCAACCGGGTGATCAGGGAAAACCAGGCTGAGATCACCAGGATCCTGCTGAGCTACAACGTGCCGCTGATCGACGAACACGACAACCTGATTACCCAATGAATGGAAGGGAGACTATTTTCTTGCTGGTCGCCGCGAGCCTTCTGGGTCTGACCGAGCCGACATGGGCCGGCGATGTCGTCGAACCCAGCGGTTTCCGGATGGACGACTATCGGGCGCCGGTGCCGCGGACGCTGCAAGGCGCGAGGGTGGTGACGACGGTGGAAGCGGAAGCGCTGTGGCGAGCGAAAAAGGCGATCTTCTTCGACGTGATGCCGGACACGCCCAAGCCGGCCAATTTGCCGGCAGGAACCATATGGAGGGACAAGGTCAGAAAGGACATTCCAGGCAGCACATGGCTGGCCAATGTGGGATACGGCGCTATTTCGCAGGAGACCGCCAGCTATTTTCGCCGAGGCCTCACGGCCAAGGCCGGGACGGACAAGTCGCGCGCGATTCTGTTCTACTGCATGACGAATTGCTGGATGTCGTGGAATGCGGCGAAACGCGCCGTCGAGTGGGGCTACAGTTCAGTAATCTGGTATCCGCTTGGCGCTGATGGGTGGGAAGATGCAAACCTGCCACTGGAGGAGAAAAAACCCTACGCCACGACCAATTGAAGTAAGGACTGCAATTATTCTCGATAGTTTGTTTTCAATTTTTCAAAACCTATTGTTTCATTTGTCCATTTTGAGACTTGATGGACGAGCCATTGCGTCGGTGCCCTGCAATGGTTGGCTAACGACAGGATCGGTCCCTTCGGGCTGGTATAAGAGGAGAAATGTCATGAAGAAGAACTGGAAAAAACCGACCATGTGTCAGGTTGCCGCTGGCTTCGAAATTTCACGGTATCTGCCTGCTGAAATTACTCCCAAGAAGTAGGCCGCAGAGGTGCGCGTCCCTGGCGACAGGGGCGCGCATCCCCTCGCCGCATGGGATTTTCGTGAAAGATTTTGACGCACGCAAAGCGTGCGAAGCGTTTTTTGTGACTGCAAATTGCCTGCAGGTCAGAGAAGCCGCCGCGCGGGCATTTTCATGCATTTAAAGATCATCGGATCGGCGGCGGGCGGCGGCTTTCCGCAATGGAACTGCAACTACCGTCTGAGTCGTGCGGCTCGCACCGGCATGGCCGGCGTACATTCACGAACCCAGTCAAGTGTCGCCGCCTCTGCGGACGGGTTCGGCTGGGTTCTTTTCAATGCCTCGCCCGACATTCGCCAACAAATCGCTGCAACACCTGAACTGCAGCCTGCGGGCGATGCGCCGCTGCGCTCGACGCCTATTCGCGCGGTGGTGCTGACCAATGCCGATGTCGATCATATCGCCGGACTGCTCAGCCTGCGCGAACGGCAGCCTTTCGCCATCTATGCAACGGCGCAGGTTCTGGCGACGCTGGAGGCGAATTCGATTTTCAACGTTCTCGATCCAGCGCTTGTGCCGCGGCGCATCCTGCCGCCGACGAAAGAATTGGCCATCTGCGATGCAGAAAGCCGCGAGACCGGCGTGATGATCGAGCCCTTTCCGGTGCCCGGGAAGATAGCACTCTATCTGGAGGATAGAGACCATCCGGATGCCAATTTCAGCTCCGACGCAGGTGATACGATCGGAGTCCGAATCGCCGGCATCGGCAGCCGCGGCTCCGTCTTCTATATTCCGGGCTGCGCGCGCATCGATGCGCGCTTACGCGCGCGTCTCGCCGATGCCGCCTGTCTTCTGTTCGACGGCACGGTCTATACCGACGACGAGATGATCGTCGCCGGCGTCGGTCAGAAAACCGGCGCGCGCATGGGGCATCTGGCGATCTCGGGAGAATTGGGTTCGATCGCCGGCTTGGCCGATGTGAAGGTTAGCCGCCGTGTGTTCGTCCACATCAACAACACCAATCCCATCCTTGACGAGAATTCCGCCGAGCACGCGGCGGTCAAGGCGGCAGGCTGGGAAATCGCAAGCGACGGTATGGAGATGGAATTTTGAGCGACTTCCGCGATGCAGCCAAAGGCGGACTCTCCACGAGCGCTCTCGAAGCCGTATTGAGGCAGGTTGGCGCCGAGCGCTATCACAATCGCCATCCCTTTCACCACAGGATGACCAGCGGCGCGTTGTCAAAGGCCGAGATGAAGGCCTGGGCGCTGAACCGCTATTGCTATCAGGCGGTCATCCCGCGCAAGGATGCCATGATCCTCGTGCATGCCGAGGATCCGGCGTTTCGCGCCGCTTGGCGCAAGCGGATCGAAGACCATGACGGCGAGGACGGCTGGAGCGGCGGCATCGCGCGCTGGCTGCATCTGGCAACTTCGCTCGGCCTGGACGCCGAGGCCGTGAAGAGCCAAAGGCTGGCGCTGCCGGCGACGCGCTTCGCGGTGGGCGCTTACCTTTCCTTTTGTACAAACCGGACGCTGTTCGAGGCGGTCGCGTCGTCGCTGACCGAGATGTTCTCGCCACTCATCATCGGCGAGCGGGTGCCGGCAATGCTGGCCAAATACGACTACATCACCGAGGATACGCTGGCCTATTTCAGGCAACGGCCCGAACAGGCCTCGCGTGACGCCGACTTCGCCCTCGCCTACGTGCTCAGCCACGCCGATACGGCGGAGCGCCAGCAGCAGGCAATCGATGCACTGGTGTTCAAATGCGATATACTCTGGGCCATGCTTGATGCGCTTCAACACGCCTATGGCGAGCAGGGAAACATACCGCCCGGCGCCTTCCAGCCTGAGGCAGCCCTATGATGGCGCTGCGCGAAAGAGCCGTGGTGTCGCTGCGGTCGGTACCTTCGCTGCCGAAGCACGTGCGCATACAGTACGATTCCGTGCGGCAGGCATTCGCCGTGCTTTCACCGGAAAAGATATTCTGGCCGAACGATGTCAGTCTCGACATATTGCGCCGCTGCGATGGACGGGCAACGGCAGGTGACATCATTGCCGGCCTTGCCGCGGATTATGAGGCTGAACAGGAGGCCGTGGCGACCGACGTCATCGCCTTCCTGCAGGAATGGTCGGACAAGCTGCTGGTGAGGCTATGAGCACGCCCCTCCTCCCTCCAATCGGCATGCTGGCGGAACTGACGCATCGCTGCCCGCTGCAATGCCCTTATTGCTCCAATCCGCTCGAACTGCTGAAGGCCAATCGCGAACTCGACACAGAGACCTGGCTCGCTCTGTTCTCGGAGGCAGCCGATCTCGGAGTGCTGCAGGTGCATCTGTCCGGCGGCGAGCCGACACTGCGCCGCGACCTCGAGCAATTGATCGCCGGGCTTGCGGGGCGCGGCGTCTACACCAATCTGATTACCGCGGGCGTTGGCATCGTCGAGGGCCGTATCGAGGCATTTGCCGAAGCCGGTCTCGACCATCTGCAACTGAGCTTTCAGGGTGCGCGGCCGGCGACCACCGATCGCATCGGCAACCACAAGGGCGCTCACGAAAAGAAGCTGGAGACGGCACGCCGCGCGCGCGCTGCCGGTCTGCCTCTTACCATCAACGCGCCGATCCATCGCCATAACATCGAGGAAGTGCCGGAATTCATCGATCTCGCCCTTTCGCTGGGCGCGGAGAGGCTCGAGATCGCCAATGTGCAGTATGCCGGCTGGGCGTTGACCAATCGCGACCAACTGATGCCCGAGCGTGAAGCGGTCGACAGGCAGGCGGAGATCGTCGCGGAGGCACAGGAGCGGTTGGCCGGCATCATCAACATCGATTTTGTGACGCCGGACTATTTTGCGATCTATCCCAAGCCGTGCATGGGCGGCTGGGCGCGTGACGCCTTCATGGTGACGCCTGACGGCACCGTACTGCCCTGTCATGCCGCACAGACGATCCCGTCTCTCAGCTTCGAGCGTTTCGAACCACGCAGACTGTCCTCGATCTGGGCCGATTCACCGGGGTTCAATGCCTTTCGCGGTACGGACTGGATGCAGGAGCCGTGCCGCGGCTGTGAGCGGCGCGAGATCGACTGGGGCGGCTGCCGCTGCCAGGCGATGGCGATCGCCGGCGATGCCGCCGCAACGGACCCGGCTTGCGCGAAATCGCCGATCCATGCTCGCATGGCAATGCTGATCGACGAAGCCAAGCGCATTGCCACAATTCCTTCGAGAGAAGAACCATTCGTCTACCGGCGGATCGGCGCCGTGACCGAATCCGCCTGACCAGTGTCATACCAGCCCGAGCAGAAAGGCGGCGCCGCCGAGAAAGCCTGCCGAGCAGATCCATAGCAGCCCAAGCCCCCGGACCCGGCATTCGAGCACCGCTGAGCCGGGGTTGACGGGGTCATAGTGAACGTCGACCTTGCTACCTTCGACATATTGCCGTGCCTGGCCGCCGACGAGGCCGGGCAGCGAGGCGGTCACGGTGGCGCCGAAGGTCACACGATCGGCGCTGTAGCGCTGGCCGGCGACGCCATAGGAGTAGACGATGCGGGATTTGAAGACGGTGCGCCAGCGACCATAGCCTGAATGGTTTCGGAGCGCCTGCAGGCCTGAGGTTTCGATGCGGCCGGCCGCGATCGGCCATTTTGCCGCCTGTTCGGCCAACGATTTCTGGGCAAAACCCATGCGCAGGATGAACAAGCCCATAAAAAGCAGCAACGCCGCGGCACCGAGATTCTGCGGCTTGGGCAAATGCGGCCCGATCGCTTCCAGAACACCGCCGACGGAAAACACCAGCACAACCGCCCCGATCACCAATCCTGCCGAAAGTTGGACCATGAACTTGAAGGCGCCGTCCGGCAGTGTGCGCTCGATCACCGCTTTGCTCGGATCGGCCGGATTGTAGAAGACAGTCACCTCCGCGCCGCGGGGAAACTGGGCAAGGGTTTCAGCGACTTCGAAATTCCCCAAATTCTCCTTCACGCTGTGGCGCGAGCTTTGAAATTTCTTGCCGCCGACCTTGTATTCGAAGGTGATCGCCGGAAAATTCCGCATTTCGGTGGTATCGCTGCTGTCCGAGCCAACGCCCGAGTTTCTCACTTCACGTGCCTCGACGCGCGAGGAAATGATCTTTCCCGGCGCCGGCAGCCAGCGGCTGAGCGCTTTCACCTCTCGCCATTTCATGAAGGTGATGAACGACAGCGCGCCCGCGACCACGCAGGCAAAGCCGACAAGCATGATCTTGAGTTCCAACTCGTCTCCCCCAGGAGTGCAGGAACTTCACATAGACAGCAAGGCTGCGGCAATGTCTTGCTTATTCGCGAAATCTGAAAAGGCTGAGCAGCGCAAACAGCGACAGCGTTCGGCGGGTCATGCAGGCTTGACGGCCAGGAACGTGTTCCATTCTTCGCTATCGCGGCCGACGTTGAAATCGTCCCTGATGAGGACGAGCCCGGCGCCTTCGAGACGGGCCGCGAAGTCGTCCCTGCGCCAGTAGACCATGTGATATTCGCCTGATGTCTCGCCGTCGCCATTGCGCATCGAGACGAGGAAGGCGCCGCCCGGCCGCAGCGACCCGGCTATCTTGGCAAGTACCTGGTCGGTCTCGTCGCGAGGCACATGGATGAGGACGCATAGGGCCAGGACTGCGTCGTAGGGGCCGCCGAGATCATCGGTGATGAGATCGAGCAACTCGCCATGCTTGCCACGCGCGGCCTGCAGTTCCAGAAACCGCTTGGTTGCGTCGGTGCGCCGGACTTTGACACCCAAAGTCTCCAGAAAATCCGCGTCATATCCGGCTCCGGACCCGACTTCCAAAATCCGGCCGCCTGCACCGGCGATTGCCACCAGGCGCTTCAGCGATGCCTGCTCCCTCTCGTTGGGAACATGGCGCACGGTGGCATCATATTGTTCGGCATAATCCTCGTAGGCGCTGATCGTTTGACGGCTCTGCGCCAGAGCCTCCGATGACACACCCATCTTTTCCTCCCATGCGTCCATGTCGGTCAAAGAGCCGGACACTTTCCTCAGCGAATGCTGCCGGCGGAAGCGTGTCCATCGAGCAGTCCGATATCGCGCTTGCCCAGACCGCGGGCATCAGGCAGAGCGAAGCGCGCCGGGACTGACGACTGTCTCAGTTGGCGTCGGCTACCGTCTGCCGGCCGCCGGCCCAGGCGCGCCATTGCCGTTCGTCGCCATGGAAGACATTGAGGTCTATACGGCCGGTGACGCCGTGCGACAGGCCGGAGCCGGAATACTGCCAGAAGAGCCATTTGCGGCCGGGATAGACCTTTGACGGATGCTGGGCCACGGCACGCAGCCAGAACGGATAGTCGAGGAATTCGCCCCTGAGATTGTCGCGGTAGAAATCGGGCGCGGTGTAGATGATGGGACGCTGGCCGTAATGGCGCTCCAGCTTGTCCATGAACACCTGCATCTTTTCCAGCACCTTTTCGCGCGACGGCCGGCGCTTGCAGCTGGACTCGCCGTTCCACTCGACGTCTATCACCGGCGGCAGTGCGCCTTCGACCCTGGGCACGTTGCGGATGAACCAGTCCGCCTGCTCGCCGGCCGTGCGGCACCAGTAGAAGAAATGATAGGCGCCGCGCTTCAAGCCGGCGGCGTCGGCGTTGCGCCAGTTTTTCATGAACATCGGATCGAGGTGGTCGCCACCGTCGGTCGCCTTGATGTAGGCGAAGTTGGCGCCCTGGGCGCGCAGCTTGTCCCAATTCACGTTGCCTTGCCAACGCGAGACGTCGACGCCGTGCACTGCAAGGCGGCGAGGCGAAGCCTTGCCGAAATTGATAGGCTTGGCATCACGAAAACCGTAACGGGTGAGCGGCCCGGCAAGCATGGCCGGTGCCGCGCGGGTCAACAGCTTGGGCGGCGACACCAAGGCTGCCGGCTCGACCGGCAACCCGCCGACATCAGGCACTTGGGGATCAGGCACATCAGGTGCGGCAAACACCCCCGTCTCTTCCTCCTCCGCCAAACCAAACGGGCGCCTCGGACCGTTGTCAGACATGGGGGCCAATTCGGCCCTTGCCGCCCTGTTGCCCCTTGCCGCCGGAGCAGCGGCGATCGGTGCCGGCGGCCGAATCACGGAACTGGTGGTCTCGTTGGACGGTTTCTGCAAATCCAGCGCGTCGACGCCGGCCGTTGAAGAGCAGCCGGCAAGGCATAGCGATGCGATCAAAAAACTGACGACGCCCGGAATCCGCATCTGGACCTGTACTCAAAACACAACAGACCGAGGGCAAAACGACAGCCGACGGACAAACCGGATCAGTTATGAATGAGAAATTACCAATAAAGTTTGAATCAATTTTTTTCGCCCATACCGCGTGTGGGTAAGCGCGGTGGAAAACCGGCTAGGATTTCCTGAAAACGCCGATCATCGGCCCGAGATTCCAGTAGTCGTCTTTGCGGCCTATGGCAGGCGCAAACAAGCTTGATATCGTGCCGTCGAGGAACAGCGCGTTGTCGCAGCCAAGCGCGTCGCGGAAAAGCCGGGCGAAGGCATGGAAGGTCACTGTGCCGTTCGAAATCGCAAAGACCGCGACGCCGTCCTTTCGCACCCCGACACCGTCGCGGGTTTTCCGCGAAGTGCCGTCAGCCTGGAATTTTGGATGCAGCTTGCCGTCGATCACCAGCATCGGCCCCGATTGCGTCGCATAGTCGACGGTCGGGCGCCTTTTCACGAAATCCCGAGTGGCACGAACCGCGGCCTTGCCGTCGCGCAGGTAGAAAATGCCGTTCGGCTGCAGGGAAAAATTGCCGCTTCCCGATCCCGTTTTCACCGAGGCCATCTCCTGGCCACGCTCGACATAGAGGCCGACCGGCGCGAGGTTAGGGTGATACATGCCGGCATTGATGCCGAACACCATCGTGCGCCCGATCGCCTGTTGCGCGGCATGCAGATTGTGCAGCGACTGAAACGGCTTGCCCGCCGCATCCTTCCAGAACAGCTCGAGCTGGTATCGTTTCGGATCGACCTCGCAAACGAGATAGCTGGTCGCCTCGAAGGTGAAGTCCCGGCATGGCGGCAGTGAAGCGGCCCACTGGCCAAATGCCGCCACCGACGGCAGTGCGACCTTGGCCAACGCCAGCAGCAACGGCAGTGATTGCAGGAGGGTCAAAAAATCCATGTGCGTACCGGAATCGAAGTTCGAGGTCCGGTACGGATATAGCCCGTTTCAAGCGATACTGTGGAACTTGCCTTAGACGAGCCATCCCATCGCCACGCCCAGCAGCAGGACGACACCGAGCAGGCCGCGATAAATGACGAACGGCCAGGCCGAGAAACGCTCCAGCACGTGCATCAGCCCCCATATGGCGAAGAAGGCGGAGATCGAGGCGACGACCAGCCCGACGGCAAGGACCGACCACCCATGGGCGTCGAGATGGACCTTGTGCAGTTCCCAGAGTTCCTTAAGGCCGGCGAGTGCAATCGCCGGCAACCCGAGCAGGAACGAGAAGCGCGCCGCCTCGGCCCGCTTGAAGCCGAGCCCCAGTGCCGCCGTCAGGGTCGAGCCCGAGCGCGAGACGCCGGGGACAAGCGCGCCGATCTGGGCAACACCGACGAGCAGCGCATCGGTCAGCGACGCACCGCCCATGCTGCGCCGGTGACGGGCAAAGATCTCGGCCAGCGCCAGCAAGATCGCCATTGCGATGCAGGCCCAGCCGATCACCGTTAGGCTGCGTAGCGGCGAATTGCAGGCGTTGAGCACGCCCGACAGCGCCACGCCGGCGATGACGATCGGGATCGTCGCCAGCACGATCCAGAGCGCCAGCTTGAAATGCCGGTCGGCGAAATCGCGTCGCGCCAGAGCGTCGAACGAACCAAACAGGATATTCCTGACATCACTCCAGAAATAGCTGACCACCGCGGCAAGAGCCGCGAGTTGCATGGCGGCGGAGAAGGCGGAGCCAGGATCCTGCCAGCCGAGCACGGCCGGCACGATGCGCATATGGGCAGTCGAGGAAATCGGCAACAGTTCGGTGATGCCTTGCACCACGCCGAGGAACGCCACCTTGGCGAACCCCAGCCCGACGAAGCCCGTGTCCAGGCCTTGTGTGCAGATGTCGGCCAAAATCGAATTCCGTGCATGAGAGATCAGAGTTGCGTGGACCGACCACCGGTCAATCCCCGACAAGCCTTATCGTCATGGGCCGGATAATCAATTTACGGATTTGTAAGCTGGCGTGCCGAAGTGCACGCCGTTCGAAACCGGCCCACCTTGGAGCCGGCTTGAGATACACAGGGAAAATCGCAAAGCGACTACGGGCAGAGCCAGAGTTTCTGGCATGTCCTGGCGATCACATGCGCCGGCGGCACTTCGGGCTCATCGGTCGAAGGCCGGCGAGCCCGTTCGAGCAGCATGCGCACCTGTTCGGGGCGCACACGATCGCGCTCCATCACAAGCAGGACCATCGGATCGCTCAAAAGCTCGTCCAGGGTGCTGATGCTGTCGTTCATCCGTCGTCTCCTCGAATGCCGTACCCGCGACCCATAAATAGGGAGACAATGATGGCCCGCCAATGACGCTTTGCCGGCTACCTCGTGTCGATTTGGATTAAATTTTGGCCATGGTTGCGTTCTTCCTTCTCGCTGGCGTAGCGCGTCGATCCACCTTCTTCCACAACAAAGGGAAAGGGGAAAATTAGCCTGGCGGAGGGGCGCCTTCGTATTTCGGCAGGCTGTCATCGAGCACCACCCAGGGCTGCTTCGAGGCGGTGAAAATATGCATTTGCGGCTTGAAAACCGTGGGATCGTCGAGCGAACCGGTGGTGATGCCGATGATATCAGCGGAATCACGCCGGGAAAACATCGTCGTGCCGCAGCTCGGGCAAAAGCCGCGCTTGAGATCCGGCGAAGAGTTTATGGTCGCCAGCGGCCCGTCGATCGTCACGTCGTCGATGCGAAACAGGACGCGTGCGTTGAAGGCGGCGCCGATCGCCTTCTGGCAAACCCGGCAGTGGCAGACGCGTTCGTTGATGGGGGCCGCGTCCGCGCGGTAGCGCACCGCCTTGCACAGGCATCCGCCGTCATATCTTGCCATTGTCCGGATCGATCCACTGGTGGGGGAGAATAGGCGCGCAAGGTATCGGCGCGGCCGATTGGGTCAATTGAAAAGCTTTGATGCAACGTCATCGCTTATGCTGATGCGAGTGGGGCTGAAGTCATGACGCCGAAAGCCGTCATGGCGGCCGCATGACGATCCGCCGGCTGCCAGCCAACAACCGGCGGCCTTGGCGTTCACTCCGTTTCGCCGACGACCTCGTCCCAGGTTTTGACCTTGGTCTGGCCGTTGAGGAACGGCAGCGCGGCGGCCGTGAGTTCGGGGGCGAAGAAAGTGTCGTAGTGGGTGCGGTTGGGCAGGATCGCCAGGCGGTTCTGCGACAGGTTCTCGCGCATCCAGCCGGCGTCCTTCAGCCCGCCGCCGAGCATCTGATAAAACTTGATCTCGTGCTCGGGCTTGTACATATCGCTGTCGCCATAGACCAGCATGACAGGCATCTTCAGCTTGGCGACGTCGGCCGAGTAATCGCGGTTCTGACGCATGAAGCCGCCCAGCGCATCGAGGAGCTTCGGGAACTCCTCCGGATGCGGCGCCACCGCGACGTAGGATTTGTACATCGGCGTGTCCTTCATGAACTCAGCCGCAGCCGCGCTCACCTGTGCCTGCTGGGGACGCATCTCGTCATAGAAGCCGTCCGTGGCGTAGCCGGTCGATACCAGGACGAGGCGGCGCACCGCTTCGGGATGCTGGCCGGCCATGCGGAAGGCGACGCCGCCGCCCAGCGAATAGCCCATGACATCGACCTGGTCGTAACCGAGCGCCTTGACGATGGCGGCCATGTCGTCGCCCATCGCTTCCACGGTGAATGGTCGGTCACCCAGCGCGGTGCGACCGTGACCCTGCAGGTCGACGCCGATGACGGTGCGGTTTTCGGCAAGTTTCGGCAGGATCGGCGCGAACATATCCGTGGTGCCGAGACCGCCATGCAGCAGAAGCAGCGGCTCGCCCTTGCCATAGATGGCATAATAATAATTCAGGCCGTTGATCGGCAGCAGGCCAGACTTTTCCGGCTTCGGCAGTGCGTTCGTCTCAGTCGTCATGGCGGGTTTTGTCTCCTCCGCATTGGTGGTGCCTGGGCAGCCAACGAGCGCTACAACCGAAGCAAGAATGGCGAAAAACAGGGTTTTGGACATATCGATCTCCTCTCGTCCTGCCGGTATCAGAGCGTCATGCGGATCAAAGCGTTTTGGCGAGTTCTTCGAGCTGGTCGGCGCACTGTCCCCAACCCTCGTGGAAACCCATCTTCTCATGCTGTTCGCGGTCGGCGACGCTCCAGTGCCTGACCCGAGCGATGTAGCGCGTCTTGCCGTTGCCCTCGTCCTCGAAGGTCAGCACGACGGTCATGAACGGCTTTTCCGAAGGCTGCCAAGCCTCTGTGTAGGCGTCGGTGAAGACGATCTTCCTGCCGGGAACGACTTCGAGGAAGACTCCCGGGTTGGGGAATTCGTTGCCGTCCGGGCTAGCCATAACGACAAGGCTCGAGCCGCCGGTGCGCACATCCATCTCGGCGCGCGGCGTCGTCCACGGCTTTGGCGAGAACCAGCACGTGATCAGTTTCGGATCGGTCCAGCAGCGATAGACGTTCTCACGCGGCGCATCGATGATGCGGGCAAGAACCAGTTCACGGTCGTTGGTGGGGGCGATGTCGAGCTTGATGGTCATGATGGCGTCCTGCGTTTGATCTGCTTCCGTCCCAAGGACGAGCCGATGAACCGCAAACCGACATCGTCCGCGAAAATTTTGCGATGACGTCCCTGCTCCGCGTCGGTCCGTGGGGAACGAAGGAAGTGTCAGTGGCGCTTGGCTTGCACCAGATAAGCCTCGATTTCGGTCTCGCCGAGCCACTTTGCCGCTTCCAGCCGGTGCAGGCCTTCGACGAGGATGTGGCGTTTGCCGTCATGGCGGACCTGGATCGGCGTCTTCATGCCGTTTTCCAGAATGTCCTCGGCCAGATGGCGGACGGTCTCGGGATGCAGCGTCTTCTTGCGCGCTGTCGGCACGTAGATCTCGTCGACTTTGACCTTTTGCACTCTGAGCATTCCGACCCCCGTGGCGGAAACGCCGCCTGCCCTGAGATAGTCCGTTTGATGGAGGCGGCCAAGGGTGCGGCTAACGAATGCTGGTCCGATCGTTTCCATTTGACGCAACGACAGCAGATCGCCGAAATGGCGGCCTTCGACCTTTCAGGTGTTCATGACCCATCTGCCGACCGAATTCCCCGATTTCGGACTGACGCCGGAGCAGCGCCGCCACGCGGTGCGTGGCCATTACTACGAATGGCCGGGGATGGATGGCGAGCGCGGCGAGATCTGGTGCTACAGCGACCGCTTTTCCTATCGCGCCGGCGAAACGGTGGCGTTGCATGTCAGTTCGACAGCTCCGAACTTCGGCATGACAATCACCCGGGATGGCGGCAGCGAGACCAAAGCGTTCGAAAAATCGGGCATCGCGGCACGCCGGCAGGACACACCTGACCAGTGTTCGGTTGAAGGCTGCGGCTGGGACGTATCCTTCGAATTTCGCGTCGGGGCGGACTGGCCGTCCGGCGCCTATCGGGTCACGCTGACCGCCGACGGCCGCGACGGCAAACCGATCCAATCCCATCATCTTTTCATCGTCAGCCCGCAGCCGGGCCGTAAACCCGGCCGTGTGCTGCAGGTGGCTGCGACAGGCACATGGCTGGCCTACAACACCTGGGGCGGCTCCAACCACTACCAGGGCATCACCGGGCCGGATCGCAACCAGTATTCGCCCATCGTGTCGACGCAACGCCCCTGGTGCCGCGGCTTCGTCGTGCTGCCGAAAGACGCGCCGCGCGTGCCGCTGGAAGTCGCCGTGCCACCCAAGACGATTCCCCGCTATCCGCATATGGAATGGGCGCTCGCCACAGGCCATTCGAAGAAATACGCCTCTTCGGGCTGGGCCAGCTATGACAGCCATTTCTTCCGCTTCGCCGAACAGGCCGGCTATGGCGTCGATCTCATCAGCCAGCACGATCTGCATTTTTCGTCCGAAATTCTCGACGGCTACGACTGTGCCGTCTTCGTCGGCCATGACGAATACTGGACCTGGGAAATGCGCGATGCCGTCGACGCCTATGTCGAGCGCGGCGGCCATGCGGCGCGCTTTGCCGGCAATTTCATGTGGCAGACGCGGCTGGAAGACGAGGCCCGCCGGCAGGTCTGCTACAAATATCGCGCGCGTGCCGAAGACCCCGCCTATCTCCCAGGCGGCGACATCACCCGCGCCACCAACTCCTGGGAAGCGCCGGAAATCGGCCGGCCGGGTTCGGCGACCTTCGGGCTCAACGCCACGCGCGGGGTTTATACCGGTTGGGGCGGTTGCGCGCCGCGCGGCGTGCGTGGCTTTCCGGTCTACCGGCCGGAGCACTGGGCCTTTGCCGGCACCGGCATCTATTATGGTGACCTGCTGGGCTCCGACAGCCATGTCTATGGCTATGAAGTCGATGGGCTCGACTTCGAGATACGCGGCGGCCTGCCCTACCCCACAGCGACCAGCGGCGCGCCAGACGGCCTGCAGGTTCTCGCGGTCGGCATGGCATCCCAGGTCGAGGAAAGCGCCGACATTCCGATCGAGGATCAGTTCCTCACCGACGAAGACGGTCGCTTCACCGCCGAAACACTGTTCGGAGAGGCGAGCGACGCCAATCTGGAAAAGGTCAAACGCGGCAATGGCATGATCGTCAATTTCCCGCGCGGCAAGGGCGAGGTGTTCCACGCCGGAAGCTGCGAATGGGTCGCCGGCCTGCTAAGACAGGACCCGATGGTCGAACGCGTCACAAAAAATGTCCTCGATCGTTACCTCGGAAAGCCCTGATATGTCGAAAATCCAATCCGCCGTTGAAGAAACCGAAGTCCGGCGAGACTCGCATCTGTTCTATCTGTCCAGCCTGCGCCGGCCGCTGATCGACCGTGCCGAGGGCATCTATATGTGGACGCAGGACGGCCGCCGCTTTATCGACGGCTCGAGCGGCCCGATGGTCGCCAATATCGGCCATTCCAACCGCAACGTGCTGGATGCCATGAAGCGGCAGATGGACCGCGCCACCTTCGCCTATCGGCTGCATTTCGAGAACGAGCCGGCCGAGGAGTTGGCACGCGAACTGGCCGGCAAGCTGCCGGAAGGCATGGACCGCATCTTCTTCGTCTCGGGCGGCTCGGAGGCGACGGAATCCTGCATCAAGCTGGCGCGGCAATGGGCCGTTGCCACCGGACAGGCCAGCCGCTGGAAGGTGATCACGCGCTTCCCCTCCTATCATGGCGGCACGCTGGGTTCGCTCTCGATCACCGGCGACGATGCGCTGGCCGAAACGTTCGAGCCGATGATGCGGGTGATGCCGACCGTGCCGGCGCCGAACGCCTGGCGCGACCGCGACAATCTCTCGATGGAACAGCGCGGCATCCGCTATGCCGACATGCTGGAAGAAAAGATCCTGGCCGAAGGGCCTGAGAGCGTGGTGGCCTTCATCATGGAGCCGATCGGTGGCGCGGCGACCTCAGCCCTGGTGGCGCCCGACAGCTACTATCCGCGCATCCGCGAGATCTGCGACCGCTACGGAATCCTGCTCATCCACGACGAGGTGATGAGCGGGGCCGGTCGCACCGGCAAATTCCTCGGCGGCGACCATTGGAACTGCAAGCCCGACATCGTCGCGCTGTCGAAGGGGCTGGGTTCGGGCTATGCGCCGCTTGGCGCGCTCGCCGCCCCGATGCGGCTGGTGCAGCCGCTGCTTGACGCCGGCGGCTTCCAGCACGGCCACACCTATGCCGGCAACCCGCTGGCCTGCGCCGCCGGGCTGGCTGTGCTCGGTGAAATGGACCGGCTCAACCTGATCGCCAATGCGGCTGCCATGGGCGACGTGCTGATGGACGGGCTGAAGGGGCTGGCGAAGCGGTTTCCGTTCATTGCCGACGTGCGCGGCAAGGGCCTGCTCACCGGCGCCCAGATGGTTGCCGATCCCGAGACGCTCCGACCGATCGACCAGACCAAGAAAGCCACGCAACGGCTGCTCGACCTCGCCTATCAGCGCGGGCTGATCATCTATGGCCGCAGGGTCAAGGGCGGCGTCGACGGCGACAATTTCATGGTCGCGCCGCCGATGATCGTCACCAGGGAGCAGGTCGGCGAGATCGTCTCCATCATCGGCGACTCGCTGGACGTTCTGGCCTCCGAACTCGATCTACCGGTCGAAGGCTGAGGCGACAAAGATGGCGCCTAGAAAAGTCATCATCACCTGCGCTGTCACCGGCTCGGTGCACACGCCGTCGATGTCGCCCTATCTGCCGGTGACGCCGGACCAGATCGCCGCCGACGCGATCGCCGCCGCAGAAGCCGGTGCTTCGATCCTGCATCTGCACGCCCGCGATCCGAGTGACGGCCGCCCGACCGCCGATCCGGACGTCTACATGCAGTTCCTGCCGCGCATCAAACAGGCGACCGATGCAGTGATCAACATCACCACCGGCGGCTCGTCGTTGATGACCTTGGACCAGCGGCTGGCGGCACCGCTCAGAGCCGAGCCCGAAATGTGCTCGCTCAACATGGGTTCGATGAATTTCGCGCTGTTCCCGATGCTCGACAAGCCGAGGGAATGGCAGCACGAGTGGGAGCCGAAGCTGCTGGAAGCCACCCGCGACACGATCTTCAAGAACACCTTCGCGGACATGGAGGGCGTGCTGGAGAGGCTGGGCAAGGGCTGCGGCACGCGCTTCGAGTTCGAATGCTACGATGTCGGCCATCTCTATTCGCTGGCGCATTTCCGCGACCGGGGACTGGTGTCGGGACCGCTGTTCATCCAGTTCGTGCTGGGCATTCTGGGCGGCATTGGCGCCGACCCGGACAATCTCGTCCACATGAAGCGGATCGCCGACAAATTGTTCGGCGACAGCTACCAGTTCTCGGTGCTGGCCGCCGGCCGCCAGCAGATGCCGCTGATTTCGATCGCCGCGGCAATGGGCGGCAATGTCCGCGTCGGGCTGGAAGACAGTCTCTATGACGGACGCCAGCTGGCGAAATCCAATGCCGATCAGGTGCGCCGCATCCGTGGCATTCTCGATGGGCTGTCGCTGGAGGTTGCAACCCCCACCGAAGCGCGCGACATGCTGGCGCTCAAGGGCGGCGACCGGGTGGCGTTTTGAGATGCTGGCGTTTGAAAGGGAGACAATCTGAAATGATTGCGTTCCTTCGCACCCCCCTCTGTCCTGCCGGACATCTCCCCCGCAAGGGGGGAGATCGGATGTCATTTCGGCTTTCGCTAACTTCCAACGTTGCAGGATGGGCGGTAGTATCAAAACTGCCAATCTCCCTCCTTGCGGGGGAGATGTCCGGCAGGACAGAGGGGGGTGCCTGGGCACCGAACCTCCGATGATTGTCCCCCCGCCCAATATCCTCCTTCGACTCGGCACTCTCGACGACGTCGAAACGATCCACGCGGCGATCCTGAAACTCGGCACCCATATCGGCGCGCCCGAGGAGATCATTTCGACACCGGACGATCTCAGAACTTACGGCTTTGGTGAAAAGCCATCCTTCTCCACCCTGATCGCCGAAGTCGGCGGCGAATTTGCCGGGCTCTGCCTGCATTTCCCGATCTTTTCGACCTGGATGGGGCGGCCTGGCGTCTATGTGCAAGACCTCTATGTCGAGGATCGTTTTCGTGGCCGCAAGATCGGCGAGCGGCTGCTGAGGCACGTTGCGGCGCAGTGCCGGAAAGAAGGCGGCGTGTATCTGAGGCTATCCGTCGACACCGACAATGAGGGCGCCAAGGCCTTTTATGAAAGGCTGGGCATCGCCTGGTCGAGCTACGAACAGACCCAGAAGATCATCGGCGATGCCTTCTTTGCCTTCGTCGACACGGCCGAGAATGAGGAGCAGGAATGAAAGCCTTCTACGCCGAGGAACAGAAGCGTCACGACCCCAAGGCCTTTCTGTCAAGCGGTGCGGCGCAGCCCAATCCGGAAAAGCCGGAGCGCGTCGAAAGATTGTTAGCCGGCGCATTATCCGCCGGTTGCACGATCGAGCGGTCTCGGGATCATGGGCTCGGCCCGGTCGCGGCTGTGCATACGCCCGAATATCTGGATTTCCTCGAGCATATCTACGCGCGCTGGCAGCGCATCGAGGGCGCTTCGGCCGAAGTGATCCCCAACATCCATCCGATCGCGCGCAACGGCTCCTACCCGGCCTCGGCAGTCGGGCAGGCCGGCTACCACATGGCCGATACTGCTTGCCCGATCTCGGGCGAGACTTGGCAAAGCGCGCTGTGGAGCGTCTGGAGCGCGGTCGATGCGGCCGAGGCGGTGATGTCAGGCGTACCGGCCGCCTACGCGCTATGCCGCCCGCCCGGTCACCACGCCTTTGCCGATGTCGCCGGCGGCTTCTGTTTCATCAACAATTCGGCCGTCGCCGCACAGGCTCTGCGTAAACAGGCCGCACGGGTGGCGATCCTCGATGTCGACCTGCATCACGGCAACGGCACGCAAGGCATCTTCTATGCACGACCGGATGTGCTGACCGTCTCGCTGCATGCCGATCCCGTGCGTTTCTACCCGTTCTTCTGGGGCCATGCCGACGAGCGCGGCGAAGGGCCAGGCCTCGGCTACAATTTCAACCTGCCGCTGCCACGCAAATCTGCCGACGCGGCGTTTCTCGAAGCGCTCGAGGTAGCGTTCCAGCGCATCCGTGCCTTTTCGCCCGACGCGCTGGTCGTGGCGCTCGGGCTCGATGCGTTCGAGGGCGATCCGTTCGGCGGACTTTCGGTGACGACGCCGGGTTTCTCGCGCATCGGCGAGGCCATCGCAAAGCTCGACCTGCCGACGGTCATCGTCCAGGAGGGCGGCTACCTCTGCGACGAACTCGGCGACAATCTCACCGCGTTCCTCACCGGCTTCGGCGGCAAGATGCGGTGAGTACTCAAGCCAGTGTCAGGAGCGCTGCTGCCTGAGCATGGCGATGACCCGGTGCACGCTCTCCAGCGTCTCGTCGATTTCGGCAGATGTGTTGTAGTGAGCGATGCCGATGCGCACGACGCCATACTCGGCCGGGATGCCGAGTTGATGGACGATCTCCCAGGCATAGTTGTGCCCCGACCACAGGAAGATGTTCTCGGCGTTCATCTGCCGTACGATCGTCTCCGGCACGATGCCGTCGACGGTGAAGGACACCGTCGGCACGCGCTCGCCAATCCGCTTCGGATCGGTGATGCCGTGGATGGTCAGACCCTCGATATCGGACAGACCGTCGATCAGCTGTTGCGCCAGCGGGTTTTCATAGGCGATCGACACCGCGAACGCCTTGGCGATCTTCTGCCTTCGCGATCCACCCTCGCCCGCTGCCGCGCCAAGGTTGGCGAAGTAATCGACCGCGGCCGTGAGGCCGGCCATCAGTTCGATCTGCGGCGTGCCCAGCTCGAACCGCTCCGGCAGGCCGTTGGATGAACAGCGGCACTTGTAGGGTTTCAGATCATCGATGACATCATGCCGGCCCCACAAAATGCCCATATGCGGGCCGAAGAATTTGTAGGCCGAACAGATCAAGAAATCGCAGCCGAGCTCCTGAACGTCGATCAGGCCGTGCGGGGCGAACTGCACGGCATCGACATAGACCAGCGCGCCGGCGTTCCTGGCGATGGCGCTCAGCGCCTTCACCCGGTTGATGGAACCAGTCAGGTTGCTGGCATAGTTCAACGCGACCAGCCGGGTCCTGTCGGATAGCAACCCGGCGAGCGTCGCCTCTTCGACCTGCCAGCTCTTTTCGTCGAACGGCAGCCAGCGCACGACGAGGCCGAGATCCTCGGCCAGCTGCAGCCAGGGCGACACATTGCCCTCATGGTCCATGCGGGTGAGGATGATCTCGTCGCCGGGCTTCATCGTGCGGCCGAGCGTGCGCGACATGTGATAGGTCAGCGTCGTCATGTTGGCGCCGATGATGATTTCTTCCGGGCTCGCCGCACCAAGGAAATCGGCCATTGCCCGATGCGCCTCATCGACGACGGCCTGCGCGGCAATCGTCGTTTCGAAATAGCCGCCAAGGTTGGCGTTGGTGGTCAAAAGACAGCGCGACACGGCGTCTGCGACGACTTGCGGCACCTGCGTGCCGGCCGGATTGTCGAGATAGATGCGGCGACGGCCCTTGTCGGTCAGGGAGAGAGCGGGAAATCTTTCGCGGACCAGCTCGATCGGAAAATTCATTGTTGCCCTTCTCCCATTGTAATCATTGGATTCGGCCAGCGGCCAATCCCCGTTCAAGGACAGGGATTACCGACCCGCTGATGGATCGCATCCACCGCCTTCTGCATTTCTTCGGTCCAGACGACATCGACGGAAGACAGCGCCATGTCGAGCTGCGAAAGCGTCGTTGCGCCGACGATGTTGGAGGTTACGAACGGCCGGCTTGAGACATAGGCATTGGCAAACAGTGCCGGCTCCAGGTCAAAGGAGCGCGCCAGCTCATTGTATTCAAGTTGTGCTTCGGCAGCACCTGGCGTCTCGTAGCGCTGGCCGCGGTTGAATAGCTGCGTGCGCGAGCCCTGAGGCCGCGCGCCATGGTCGTATTTGCCAGTCAGGTATCCCTGTGCCAGCGGCGAATAGGGCAGCAGCGACACTTGCTCGCGCTCGCAGACCTCGGCGAGGTTCACCTCGAAGGTGCGGTTGACGAGATTGTAGGCGTTCTGGATCGACGCGACGCGCGGGCCGATGTCCTTGTCGGCTTCGGCAAGGAACCGCATCACGCCCCAGGAACTCTCGTTCGACAGGCCGAAATGGCGTATCTTTCCTGCCTTCACCAGTTCGTCGAACACGGCAAGCGTCTCGGCGACCGGCGTTTCGTCGGCCGGTGCGCCGACGGAATCGGCGCGCGGCGACACGGCGCCGACGCGCGTCGGGTTGGCGCCCCAGGGGATATCCCGCTCCGGCCAGTGGATCTGATAGAGGTCGATATAGTCGGTGCCGAGCTTGGCCAGCGACTTGTCGATGGCGTCAAAGATATCGGCGCGCACCAGTTGCGACGGCCTGTCGCCGCGAAACCAGCTGTTGGCCGTGCGGCCGACGACCTTCGAGGCAAGGATTACCTTGTCGCGGTTGCCCTTGGCTTTCATCCAGCTGCCGATGATCTTTTCGGTCCACCCTTGCGTCTCCGCCTTGGGCGGGATCGGGTAGAGCTCGGCGGTATCGATGAAATTAACGCCGCGCGAGAACGCCAGGTCCATCTGGGCGTGGCCTTCGGCCTCGGTGTTCTGCTGGCCCCAGGTCATGGAGCCCAGGCAGATCTGGGTAACAAGAAGATCGGTCCGACCGAGACGACGCTTGTGCATGGAATTCGGCTCCGGAGGAAGGCTGGCGCGACTGGGCGGAGGAAGCCGCATCTATAGGCAAAGCAGAGCCGCTCTCCAAGCCTCGCCAGAGCGACTTTTGCGTGAACCAGCCGGGTTAGCGGCGAGCACCTGCCAATGCACGGCGCTTGGCCTCGTCGATCAGCATGTTGGCCACTTGCATGCGGATCATGGCGCGCTGGCGCAGATGCGGGGCGACACGGTCGGGGTGGTTGGCAAAGGCAAAGCTGCGGCGCATGCGGCCGAAATCGGCGACCTGCTTGGGCTGATTGAGGCCGAGTTCCACGGCGATGGCTTCGGGATCAATCGGCGGCAGTTTCTCCTCGGGCTTTGGCTCTTCGCCGGCGAGAGCCAGCCTGGCATGATCGAGCAAGGCGGCGAATTCGGTCGCCAGATCCGCGCCCGCCTCGCGATATTCGGCAGCGGAAACCTTGATGCGGCCGGAATGGAGTTCATCGGCCACCGAAAGATAGTCGAACGGGATGGATGGACGAGCGCCGGCCTCTTCGCCCTCGCCATTCTTGCCGGGGGCGATGAAGAGGTCGTCGAGCAACGAAGCGAAATCCCGCTTGGCGCCAGTAGCGATGTCAGCCTCCCCCTCGCCCGACCATTCGGGTATAGAAGCATAGAACCGGCTCGTTAAAAATGCATGGCACCGATCTTAACGAATTTAGCCGTCGCCTCATCTACCGCTTGTGACCGCAATCCCAGAAACAAAAGCCGGACTGCATTTTCATGCAGTCCGGAATTCGCCAGGAGTGGCGAGGAAAAACCAGCCATGTAGCCAGCATTCGAGGCTACGATGCGCATCAGTCAAAAGTTTCATCGGGTTGCAGAAAATGGGGAAAATTCGCCAAGACATGGCAGATATGCAAATGCTGCACTGCACAATTGTCACGATTCACCTATATTGGCAGCCGTGGAGGACCAATTTGGGGCTTGAATCATGGGTTTCTTCACTGAAATGTTCGCCCGGCCGCGGCCGCAGGAGCATCTGAGATACCGCTCGGCGCTCGCGCTGCTTCATTCGATGAGCAATGCCGACCGCGCCGACATCGGGATCAAGCCGGCCGACTTCCCCCGCATCGCCCGCGAAATGTCCATTCGCTAGGTACTTCCGGAGATGTCCCGGATCGATCCGGGACATCTCCAAAAAACTCAATTCCTTAGCGCGATCCCAGGAACGTCGCCTTGCCCAACGGCACGCCGTTGTGGCGAAGGATGTCGTAAGCCGTGGTGAGATGGAAATAGAAGTTGGGCATGGCCACATGCAGCAGATACTGCATGCCGGGCATAGAGCTTTCGCGCCCGCCGAGCTTCAATTCGATGATCTTGTCGTCGGAGCCGTCGAACTCGGCAGCCGAAAATGACGCCAGAAGTTCCAGGGTTTTCGTGATGCGAGCCTGGACATCGGCGAAACTCGCCTCATTGTCTTCGTATTTCGGCACTTCGCGGCCGGCGAGCCGCGACGGCGCGCCCTTGGCATGATCGGTGGCGATCTGCACCTGCCTAGTCAAGGCGAACATGTCTGGCGCCAGCCGCGACGTCAGAAACACCTGCGGATCGATCTTGCGGTCAAGCGCATTCTGTTCGGCGGTCGCCAGCACATTGGAAAGCGCTTTCAGCCTGGCTGCAAACACCGGCACGGATGCCTCATACATCGATATCGTCACGTCAAATCTCCTGTCCGGCCGAACGCCGGCGGACGCGACGTAGCGCCTTCGCGCACGATTTTTCAAGACCGCCGACGCTGCGTCACCACGTTGCCGCAATCGCCGTCGTAGAATCCTCTATCGAGCGGAGGTTCCCGATGAGACGCGCCCTTTTCGCAGCGACTGCCCTTCTCTCCCTGGCACCGATCGGCCAGACGGTATTGGCTGCCGACGATGCCTCCGAAGCGCCCTATATCGACGATCGGTCAAGCGCCGATGCGGTTGTCCGTTCGCTGTACAGCGCCATCAGCCGGCACGAATTCGCCCGCGCATGGGGGTATTTCGGCGATACAAAGCCGGCAAAGGATTTCGATAGTTTCGTCAAGGGCTATGATGGGACGGACAAGGTCGAAGTCCAGACCGGGGCGGTTTCCGACGAAGACGCGGCTGGCAGCATTTTCTACAACGTCCCCGTCGCCATCCGCGCGACGGACAAGGCTGGCGGCGAAAAGGTCTTTGCCGGCTGCTATACGCTGCGCCAGGTGAATGCCCAGATCCAGGCGGAGCCACCCTTCGATCCGATCCACATCGAGAAAGGGGCACTGAAGCCCTCCACTGCCGATTTCGAGGAGGCGCTGCCGCCAAGCTGCGGCGATGGCCCGCCACCGCCAAAGAAAGACACCGCACTGGAGCAGGCCAAGAAGGCCTTTCTGGCAACCTATGGCGACCAGTGCGACAAGCAGTTCCTCGCCAATGAGCCGACCGTTTTTTCGATCAAATACAAGGACAAGGATGCGCAGCCCGGCGATCCCGACAAGGAGACGCGACTGTTCCATTTTTCCTGCTCGGCCGCCGCCTACAATGAAAGCTCGATCTACTACATGACCGACGACGTGTCGGGCGTGCAGCAGTTGCAGTTCGCCGAGCCCAAGATGGACATCCGCTACGAGAACAATGACAGCAACGGCAAATTGCTGGGCATGAGTATCGTCGGCTTCCAGACGTCCGGCTGGGCGGTCAATTCCGACTATGACGAGGCTGCCCACACGATCACAACATTCAACAAGTGGCGCGGCATCGGCGATGCGTCCGACGCAGGGACGTATCTGTTCCGCAATGGCAATTTCTCGCTGGTCCAGTATGACGTCGATGCGTCCTATGACGGCGAGCAAAATCCCGAGACTGTCGTCGACTACAACACCGCGCCCTGAGCCTGGAAGGGCTTTCCGCGATGCCGGTCAGGGCGCCTTCGACAGCATCCAGTTGAGCGTGCCGCGCCAGTCGGTCATGCGGATCGGGGTGCCATGGGTGCCGGTCTCGAAGCGGATGAAGCGGGTCGGATAGGTCTTCGATTTGGTCAGGATCGAGCGAAAGAACGCCTCCTGCTTTGCCACGGGGTAGACCACGTCGTGGCTGCCCTGGCCGAAGAAGACCGGCACGCGGCGCTTGAAGGCCGGGCTGGTGAAAAAGCTCTCATCCCACAGCGAACCGAGCAGCAGCAGGCCATTGATGCGTCCGCCCGTATCCTTGCGCGCGGCCAGCTTCCAGCATAGCGCGCCGCCCATCGAGCCGCAGGCGACGAAGATCTTCGCGCCTGGCGACTGTTCGGCATAGTGACCGATCAGGGCAGCGATCTGTGCCGCTCCTGTATCGCCGAAATCGGGGAAATCAGGACTGAGATAGAGGCCGCCATTGCCGGCCATCAGGTTCTTGAGCCGGTTGAAATTGCCGCCGAAGGTGAAGTCGTCGACACCCTGCTTGCGGCTGCCGCCCTGCCCGTGCAGATAAAGCACGATGATGCCGGCGCCCTCGGTCCTTCCGACGGCGACATGCCTGACATCGCCAGCATCGGTTTTCAGCAACAGATCCTGCTGCATCTTGCGGACGCCGGTGTCGGTGTATTGGGCGTTTACCCGGCGCTCCGGCACCTGGTCACGCTGGTTGATATCGCGCATCTCGCGGTAGTCGATGACGGTATAGGCGCCATTGGTGTCGGACGACAGCGTGGCCGGATAGGCGAAGAGATCGTCCTTGAAGGGTTTTAGTTCGAGAGCGGCAGCGTGGGCAGCTGAAGAAAACAAGAAAAGCATTGCCGTGAGGAAAGCGCGGCACGCCCCCCTCTGGCCTGCCGGCCATCTCCCCCTCAAGGGGGGAGATTGGATGCGCCTTCTGCTTTCACCAATCTCCAAGATTTCAGGACGTGAGCTGCCGTCAAAGCTACCAATCTCCCTCCTTGAGGGGGAGATGGCCGGCAGGCCAGAGGGGGGTAAAAGCGCCAACATGGAAGATGAAGTCATCCCTCTGGCATGCGTTTTTAGGCTTGGGTTTGTCAATCCTGCAGCACGCCGCCGGAGCCTTCCAGCGCCTCGCGTGTGTCGACATCGACTGACGCCGCCGCGCCGATCTCGACATCGATGACATCGAGCCCTTCGGTCTCGACCAGATGGCGCGCGCCGGTGTCGCCTTCGAGATGGGCGATCGCCGGAAACAGCGAGCGCGGCAAAAGCACCGGGTTGCCGCGCTTGCCGTCATGCGAAGCGCGGACCACCGCATTGCCGCCGGCCTTGCGGAAAGCATCGATCAATCTGTCGAGATCGCCAGACGTGATATCAGGCATGTCGCCGAGAACGATCATCACGCCGGCGGTGTCTTCCGGCAGATAGGCAATGCCGGCCTTCAGCGAAGTGGACAGGCCCTCGGTAAAATCGGGATTGTCGGCGAAGGCCACGTCGAGGCCCGCCAGTGCCGCGCGCACCCGATCGCGCTGGTGGCCGGTGACGACGACAGTGCCGGACGCCTTCGAGCCGAGCGCCCGCCCGGCGGTGCGGCGCACCAACGGCTTGCCGTCGAACAGCGCCAGCAGCTTGTTCGGCCCGCCCATGCGGCTTGAGCGGCCAGCCGCCAGCAGCACGATGCCGACCTTGAGCTGGCTTCTCGCCGGCAGCGGTTCGCGCGGCTGCGGCCGTGTCGGGATTTCCATCAGCAGCCCGCCGACCCCCATGGCGGCAATATCCCTGGCGGTCACGTCGATACCGGCGATCAAACGGTCCAGCACCCAGTCGAAACCGTTCTCCTTGGGGCTGCGGGCGCAGCCGGGCGCGCCGATGACGTGCTTGCCGCCGAGCATACCGAGCACCAGCAGATTGCCGGGATCGACCGGCATACCGGCGCGGATGACAGTACCGCCCGCCCTCTCGATCGCCGCGGGAATGACATCGGCAAAATCGCTCATCGCCGAAGCGCCGAAGATCACCACCATGTCGTTGTCGCGCGCCAGGGAGACCGCGGCCTCCGCCACCGGTGCGATCTCATGCGGCGTGCGGCGCTCCGCAGTCAGCCTGCCGCCCGTGCGCGCCAGCCGCGCTTCGGTGACGCGCAACGTCTTGTCCAGCACACTCGGCTTGATGCCCGGCAGAACCGTCTGGATGACGCCGACACGCACCGGCTGGTAGGCGTTGACGGCAAAGATCTCACCACCGGCGCAAATTTTTGTCGCGGCGTCGACCAGCGCTGAACTGACCGCGAAGGGAATGATCTTCACCGTCGCGACCATCTGGCCTTTCTCGACCGGCGCATGCTGCGCCAGCGTGGCGATGGTGATGGCGGGATCGATGGCATTGATGGCGTCGATGGCAGCGGCATCGACCGTGAAGATGCCCGGCGCCTTGGCATGGAGGTTGACCCGCCCGGTCGCGGCAGGCCTGGCCTCGATCCCGCGAAAGGTCATGCTCTCGGCTATTTCCTGCGCGGCGGCATCCTCGCCGAGGTCGTCGGCAGCCAGCACGGCTGCAACGACCTGCGAAATGCCGGCGGCCCGCAGCAGCGCCACATCTTCGGCGCTCAGCCTGTGCGCCTTGCGGAAGCGGCGTTCACCAGCGGTGGTGGAGTGCGCCAGCACCGCGCCTTCCGCGGTCTCGATCGGGATCGGGCCGAATTTCACGCCGCAGCGCCCGTAGAGCGCCGCGCGTCCTTTTGGACGCGCAAAGGACGCTCTACTACTTTGAATCTACGCATCGTGCTTTTCCAAAATCGATTTCGATTTTGGAGCCGATGCGGAGGCATCGAAACCGCGCGAGCGGAAGGCGTGGATCGCCTGGGCCAACACCGCAACGGCGATCTCTCCCGGGCTGGCAGCACCGATGTCGAGCCCGATCGGCGCATGGATACGGGCGATCTGATCGGCGCTCGCGCCCAGCGCCAGCAGGCGTTCGACCCGCTTGGCATGCGTCTTCCTGCTACCGAGCGCCCCGACATAGAAACAGTTGGCGTCGAGCGCGGCCTTCAGGGCGAAATCGTCGACCTTCGGATCATGGGTGACGGCGGCAAGTGCGGTGTAGCTGTCGAGCGGCTGACGCTTCAGCACATCCTCCGGCCATTCGGCATGAAGCGCCACGTCGGGAAAGCGGTCCGGCGTGGCGAAAGCAGTGCGGGGGTCGATGATCTCGACGGGATAGCCGGCGATCCTGGCCATCGGCGCCAGCGCCTGGCTGATATGGACAGCGCCAATCACGACCAGACGCGGCTGCGGCAGATGCGCGTTGAGAAAGAAAGTCCGCCCCTCTGCTTCGACCGAACCGGAGTTGCCTGTGCGGAACGCCCTGGCGATCGCGGCGCCAAGATCGCCGGCGACCTGATCGCCCTCGCGCACGATCCTGTCGCGGCCGTCGCCTAGATCGGTGACAAGGATCGCCGCGCGGCGGGCACGGCGTTCGGTGTTCAGTGTTTTCAGTGCATATGGATCCATTGAAGATCAGCCGAGCCTTTCAACATAGACCTTGATGCGACCGCCACAGGACAAGCCGACCTGCCATGCGGTTTCATCGGCAACACCGAACTCCAGCATCCTGGCCTTGCCGCTGTCGATGACGTCGATGGCCTCGCTGACCACAGCGCCTTCGACGCAGCCGCCGGAAACGGAGCCGTGGAAATTACCGTCGGCATCAATGACCAGATGGCTGCCTATGGGTCGGGGCGCCGAACCCCAGGTCTCGACCACAGTCGCGATGGCCACGTCCTTGCCGTCCTTCATCCAGCCCTCCGCAATGATCAGCGGGTCGCGGGCCTCATCCAGATAAATGCTGTTTTCCATGACCGTTTCTCCAGAAGTCTGTTTTTCTCGGGATCTGTTTTTCCGGATGGGAAAGATATGGTTATGCGGCGTGCCTCGCGCCAGCTTCCAACCATCGGCGCGGATCGACGGATTGTGCCGACTTCTTGTCCAGCGACGCGCAGAGATCGGCGAGCGCGTCGAGATTGTGCACCGAGCGGAACTCGTCGACATGCGGCAGCATCGTCTTGACGCCGCGGGCGCGCGCCTGAAAGCCGTCGAAGCGCAGCAACGGGTTCAGCCAGATCAGACGCCGGCAGGATTTGTGCAGGCGCTCCATTTCTTCAGACAGGCCGGCGACATCGTCGCGCTCCAGCCCGTCTGTGATCAGAAGCACGACCGCGCCCTGCCCCAGCACGCGGCGCGACCATATCAGGTTGAACTCGGCCAGCGTGTCGCCGATGCGGGTGCCGCCCGACCAGTCCCTGACCGCCGCCGAACAGTCGGCAAGGGCTGCATCCGGGTCGCGATGGCGCATCTGCCGGGTCAGGTTGGTGAGCCGGGTGCCGAAGACGAAGGTGTGCACGCGACGCCTTTTTTCAGTCAGCGCATGCAGGAAATGCAGGAAGATGCGCGTGTACTGGCTCATCGAGCCGGAAATGTCGGCCAACACGACCAGCGGCGGGTGAACCTCGCGCGGCGAACGGAACTTCGGCAGAATCAGTTCGCCGCCGGTGCGCGCAGCCGAACGCATCATGGCGCGCGGATCGATGCGGCGGCCATGCGCATCGGCCTTGAAGCGCCGGGTCCGCACCATGTCGAAAGGCAACCGCAACTGCGCGATCGCCTTCTTGGCGTCGGCCATCTCGGCGGCGTTCATCTGGGCAAAGTCCTTAGCCCGCAGCACCTCGTTGCCGGAGAAGGTGAAACGGGCGTCGACTTCGATCTCGGGGATTTCTTGGCGCGGCTGGTTCTTCTGATGGCCTTCGAACATGGCCTGGCTGACGCGGTTCTCGGCAACACGGGGCTTCTGCTTTTCCCTGTTGTCCGGTGCGACCGGCGAAAACATAGCCAGCATCTTTTCGATCAGTTCGCGCGACTTCCAGAACAGCCGGAAGGCTTCGTCGAAAGTGGCGTGGTCCTCATGCCGCGAGACCAGCACGGCGTGCAGCGTCCAGTAGAAATCGTCGCGCGAACCAATGCCCGCGGCGAGCACCGCCTCGATGGCGTCCTTGACCGAGGCCGGCCCGACCCGCATGCCCGCCTTGCGCAAGGTGCGGGCAAAATAGACGATGTTGTCGGCGATCCGCCCGTGCGGCATGGCCTCTTTTGGTTCGGGGCGCGACATCGCCTACTCCGCCGCCGAAAGCTCGGCCTTCACCTCGTTGAGGATGCGCCGGCCTTCGCCCTGTTCGATGCGGGCAATGTCGTCCTGGTATTTCAACAGCACGCCGATCGTGTCGGAGACGGTTTCCGGATCGAGCGCCACCTTGTCGAGCTCGGTCAGCGCACCGGCCCAGTCGATGGTTTCGGCGACGCCAGGCACCTTGAACAATTCGATCTGGCGCAGCTTCTGGATGAAGGAGACCACTTCGGCCGAAAGCCGCTGGTTGGCCTGCGGCACCTTGCGGCGCACGATCTCCAGTTCGCGCTCGGCGTTGGGATAGTCGACCCAGTGATAGAGGCAGCGCCGCTTCAGCGCATCGTGGATTTCGCGGGTGCGATTGGTGGTGATGATGACGATCGGCGGTTCTTCCGCCTTGATGGTGCCGAGTTCGGGCACCGTCACCTGGAAGTCGGACAGGATTTCGAGCAGGAAGGCTTCGAACGCCTCGTCGGTACGGTCGAGCTCATCGATCAGGAAAACCGGGGCAGCGCCCGTCTTTCCGGTCAGCGCATCGAGCACCGGGCGGCGGATCAGGTATTTTTCGGAAAAGACGTTGCGCTCCATGGCGGAGCGCTCGACCTTGCCGGCCGCCTCCTCCATGCGGATCTCGATCATCTGCGCGGCGTAGTTCCACTCATAGACGGCGGACGAAACGTCGAGGCCTTCATAGCACTGCAGGCGGATCAGCCGGCGACCGAGCGCCTGTGCCAACACCTTGGCGATCTCGGTCTTGCCGACGCCGGCCTCGCCCTCGAGGAACAGCGGCCGCTTCATACGCAACGACAGGAACAGCACGGTCGCCAGCGACCGGTCCGCCACATAGTCCGCACCGGTCAGGAGATCGAGCGTCTCGTCGATCGTCCGTGGCGCGGCGCGCGGTTTCAGCTCGGTCATTCTTTCTCCGTGAACGCCGCCGCTCCGCTTTCCAGTACGTGGTAGCCGCGGGCGTGGTAAATCAGCGGCCGCAAATTATCGCCCATACGCAGACCTGTCACCTTGCCAAAAAGCACACGATGGGTGGCCAGATCCTTGGTGTCGATCAATTCGCAGTCGAACACGGCGAGCGCGCCTTTCAGCGTCGGTACGCCGGTAGAGATCACATCCCATTCGCCAAGCGCGAAACGTTCCTCGACCGGCAGGCCGGTGATGCCGGAAAAGCCGACCGACAGTGGCTCCTGGTGCGAGGCCAGCGTGTTTAGGGCAAACCTGCCGTTTTTCACGAACAGCTCATTCTTGGCATTTTCGCGGTTGAGACAGACCAGGATGGTCGGCGGCGTGTCCGACACCGAACAGGCGGCGATCACCGTCGTGCCGCGCTTGCCGGCCGGCCCGTCGGTGGTGACCACATGGACGTGGCCGGCAAAGTGGCTCATCGCATCGCGATAGGCCTGCGGCCCAATGTCGTTCTTCTTCAGCACCGTAAATTTTCCATGGTCAGGATCCTACCGACATATATGGCCAGACATAGCCCGCCACAAGCGAAGTGCCTGAGCCATATCCCGGAATTCGCGTGTTGCACCAAGGCCGGGCAGCCTTTAGGTCTTGGCGGTAATAGTGCCGGGAGCATAGAGCCGGCACGGAGGGACCCATCGCTCGAATGCGACCCAGGACAAGAACAATAGCGGCGCTGTTCTGGCTGTTTCTGGCCAGTGCCGCGGATGCCCAGACGCTGCTCGTCGGCGTCTCAGCGCCCCTGTCGGGACCATCGGCCATTCTCGGCAAGCAGATCAAGGCCGGCACCGGTCTGGCCGCCGAGGCGAACGGCATCGAACTCAAGACGGTGGATGATGCCTGCACCGCCGATGGCGGCGCTGCCGCGGCCAGGGAATTTGCCGCCGCCAAGGTCAATATCGTGGTCGGCTTCCTCTGCACCGAGGCGATCGAGGCGGCGATGCCGATCCTGAAGGACGCCGGCATTCCGGTCATCACCGTTGGCGTGCGGACCGAAAGCCTGACCGACCGCCGCGCCAAGACTGGCTGGCCGGTCTATCGCCTCGGACTACGCGGCGACGATGAGCGCAACACCGTCGCTTCTGCCCTCACCCATCTGTGGCAGAACGAGCTGTTCGCCATTATCGACGACGGCACCATCTACGGCCGTGAGATCGCCGAGACGTTGCGGGCAGCGGCCGAACAGGCAGCGCTGAAACCGGTGTTCGTCGATACGTTCCGGCCACAGCTCGACAACCAGATCGGCATGATCGGTCGGCTGAAGAAGGCCGGCGCGACGCATGTCTTTGCCGGCGGCGACGGCGACGACATCGCCATCATGGGCCGCGATGCCGCACAGCTTCAGGCTGGCATCGTCTTTGCCGGCGGCGAAAATCTCCGCACACCGCCGGGCGACGTGCCCTATGCCGTGGGCACGCTGATGATCGCACCGCCGGAATGGGCCGATGTCGCCGATCCAAAAGTGCTGGCGGCATTTGACGCTAGGAAGATCGTGCCCAACGGCTATGCGCTGCCCGCCTACGCCGCGGTCGAAATCGCCAAGGCGGCATCAAGCTTGTCCGAAAGCTCGGGCAAGCCATTGGCTGAAGCCCTGACCGGGCAGGATTTCACCACGGCGATCGGGCCGATCCGCTTTGATGCAAAAGGCGACCTCAGCCAGAGCCCCTACCGCGTCTTCCGTTTCGACGGCACGCGCTTCGCGCCCTTGGAAAGCAACTGATGTTTCGCACCGGCCCACGCAACCTGATCACCGACGTTGCCGGCCTGCGCGTCGGCAATGCGTCCGACGCCAGGCTGAAATCCGGGGTGACGACCGTGCTTTGCGATGCGCCGACGGTGGCTGGCGTTCAGATCCTGGGCGGCGCGCCGGGCACGCGCGAGACAGACCTGCTCGAACCGCACAATTCGGTCGATGTGGTGCACGCCGTCGTGCTTTCAGGCGGTTCGGCTTTCGGCCTCGACGCGGCGTCCGGCGTGCAGGCGGCATTGCGCGAACGCGGCATCGGCCTCGAGGTCGGTGGCTTTCGTGTGCCGATCGTGCCGTCGGCGATCCTGTTCGACCTGCGCAATGGCGGCGACAAGGATTGGGGCCGTTATCCACCCTATCGCGAGCTTGGCTATGAAGCCGCGCAAACCGCCAACGCCGATTTTCAACTCGGCACAATCGGCGCCGGCACCGGCGCGCTCACTTCGGGGCTGAAAGGCGGCCTCGGCTCCGCCTCGACGCTGCTGGATAGCGGCGTCACCGTCGGCGCGCTGGCCGCCGTCAACCCGACCGGATCGGTGACAACAGGCCGAACCCGCCATTTCTGGGCGGCACCGTTCGAGATCGGCGGCGAATTCGGCGGGCTTGGTTACCCCACGCCGATACCGGACGATGCGAAACGGATTCTTTTGAAACACCGCGACAAGCATGTTGGCAGGCAGATGGAGACCGGCGGCAACACCACCATCGCCGTCATTGCCACCGATGCGGTGCTCACAAAAGCTGCCGCCAAGCGCCTGGCGATATCGGCGCATGACGGGTTCGTGCGCGCGATATGGCCGACGCACACACCGGCCGATGGCGACCTTGTGTTCGCGTTGGCGACCGGCACGAGCGGTATCGAACTCTCCGCCGATGCGGCAATCGATCTCTACGCCGCCGCCGGCGCCACCATGGCGCGCGCCATCAGTCGCGGCGTCTATGCGGCAACGCCTGCCGAAAACGATCTGTTTCCGGTCTGGTCGTCACGCCTGAGGTGAAGCGATCAATCAGACCCGATCGGACTTTTCTTCCTCGAACGTCACCGCAACATCGGAATTCGCTGACAGCCAGACCTTCTTCCCGTCGACTTCGGCAATCAGGCTCAGGGGAATATAGTGATGATGGCCCTTGTGAGCGCCCTCGCCGCTATCGGCCTTGGTCAGCTTGATGCGCTGGCCATCGACCTTGTCGACAGTACCGACATGCACGCCGTCGGCGCCGACGACTTCCATATGCTCGCGAATTTTGCTGGTGTCGGTCATGGTGGTTCTCCATTGGGACTGCCGACCATAACAAATGACGGGCCGATTGGATGCATCGGCTTTCGCACCGCACGACGTTTTGATTTCGGCGTGCTAGGGGATTGAGACGATCACGGGGGTGAAGACCGATGCGAATGCTCTTTCTGTTTGCCGTTGGCCTGCTTGCACAGTTTGCCACCTCGATCGCGGCTCATGCCGGCGATGTCGCCGAACTTGAAATCCTCGGCTTCACCAAGGACGGCAGCGTCTTTGCTTTCGAGGAATATGGCGTGCAGGATGGATCGGGTTTTCCCTATGCCAACCGCTACTACATCGACACCAGCACCGACAGCTTTCTCAAGGGCACGCCGATCCGGGTCCGGCTTGAGGACGAGAATGCCAAACTGGATGCGGCGCGCCTTCAGGCCCGGCAAAAAGGCGAAGCCATTGTCAGTCAGGCCGAGTTGGACGCCAATCGCGGCATCACCGCCGGTTTCAACCCGGTGACCGAACTTTCGGCCGATCCGCACCGGATGGCAGTCAACCCGCGCCCGATCTTTTCGCCGGTCGACCCACCGCTCGAGTTCCGGCTCGACGAGATCGGCATGAACAACACCGAGGGCTGCGAGAGCCAGGGCGAGATCAACGGCTTCCGGCTGCTGCGCATCGAGGCGCAAGACGGCGGCACGACCAAGCTGCTGCACGAGGATAAGGCGATACCGAAAAGCCGGGGTTGCCCGAACGGCTACCGCATCGGCGCCGTGCAGACCTTTTCGATGGACAGTCTCAGCGCCTATGCCGTGCTGATCGCGGTGCGCCAGTACGGCTTTGAAGGCCCGGACTTTCGCTGGATCGCGGTGACCGGCCGCCTGTGACACCGCTTGTCCCACCCGCCCCGCGCGATCGTTCGCTGAACCGCCTTCGCCGCGCTATACCGACGCCGCGCACTGCGTTTTATGGCGCCTTGCTATGGGCCACGACGATGGGCGCCAGTGCGCTCGTCACCCTGTTGTTGGACGACTGGGAGACGCCGGCGAAAATCCGCATTGTCACCGTACTGTTCGCGGTGGGAGCTGCGCTGGCCTTTCCTATCGGCCTGTTCGCGGCGCGGCTGGTTTCGCAGGGAAGACGCTGGGAAGTCGCCTTTGCCGCGGCCTTCGTGTGCCTAGCCGCGGCGACGATCGGCCTGACCGCCGGGCTGTTTGCCCTGCAGTACCGCTCCTACTATGCCGAGTGGCATGCGCCTGCTTTCACCCGCACCTGGGTCCTCCAGTTCGTCTTCACGACGTTGATTGCGCTTTATCAGTTCGTGGTGCTGGGCATCCGGCTCTATTTTCCAGTTGGTTTCATCGCTCTGTTTGCCGCGGGCGTCTGGTTTGCGCGCCAGCGGCGTTGAGCATTTTGCTCGCCTCTGTTAGGACGCGGGCAAACTTCTCGATATGTCAGGACTGACCGATGATCCCTCGCTATTCCCGGCCGGAAATGGTCGCCATCTGGTCGCCAGAAACCCGGTTCCGCATCTGGTTCGAGATCGAAGCCTATGCATGCGACGCGCTGGCCGAACTCGGCGTCATCCCCAGGGAAGCGGCAAAAACCATCTGGGAAAAGGGCGGGGCGGCAAAATTCGATGTCGAGGCGATCGACGAGATCGAGCGCGTTACCAAGCATGACGTGATCGCCTTCCTCACCCATCTTGCCGAATTCGTCGGGCCGGACGCCCGCTTCATCCATCAGGGCATGACCTCGTCCGACGTTCTCGACACCTGCTTTGCGGTGCAGCTTACCCGCGCCAGCGACATCCTGCTCGCCGACATCGATGGTCTGCTTGCAGCGCTCAAGCGCCGCGCCTTCGAGCACAAGGACACGGTCACCATCGGCCGCAGCCATGGCATCCATGCCGAGCCGACCACCTTCGGCGTCAAGCTGGCGCAGGCCTATGCCGAGTTCTCGCGCTGCCGCGAGCGGCTGGTGCACGCGCGCGAAGACATCGCCACCTGCGCCGTTTCGGGCGCAGTCGGCACCTTCGCCAACATCGATCCCTATGTCGAGGAGCATGTCGCGGCGAAGCTCGGCCTGAAGCCCGAGCCGGTGTCGACGCAAGTGATCCCGCGCGACCGCCATGCGATGTTCTTTGCCACGCTCGGCGTCATCGCCTCCTCGGTCGAGCGGCTGTCGATCGAGATCCGGCATCTGCAGCGCACCGAGGTGCTGGAGGCGGAAGAGTATTTTTCGCCGGGCCAGAAAGGCTCGTCGGCCATGCCGCACAAGCGCAACCCGGTGCTGACCGAGAACCTCACCGGCCTTGCCCGCATGGTGCGTTCGATGGCGCTGCCGGCGATGGAGAATGTGGCGCTCTGGCACGAGCGCGACATCTCGCACTCCTCGGTCGAGCGCATGATCGGCCCGGACGCCACCGTGACGCTCGATTTCGCGCTGTCACGGCTGACCGGCGTCATCGACAAGCTGCTCGTCTATCCCGACAACATGCTGAAGAACATGAACAAGTTCCGCGGCCTCGTGCATTCGCAGCGCGTCATGCTGGCGCTGACGCAGGCGGGCCTGTCGCGCGAAGACTCCTACCGGCTGGTGCAGCGCAACGCCATGAGAGTGTGGGAGCAAGGCGCTGATTTTCTTGAGGAATTACTGTCCGACAAGGAAGTGACCGCAGCGCTGCCGGAAGCCGAGATCCGCGAGAAATTCGACCTGGGCTATCACACCAAGCATGTCGACACGATCTTCAAGCGGGTGTTCGGATAGGATTTCCATGCGACTGGCTGTCCTTTCCGACATTCACGGGAATCTGCGCGCGCTTGAAGCGGTTCATGCGCGGATCAAGGACAATTCTCCCGACATCATCGTCAATCTGGGTGATTGTCTCTCCGGGCCGCTATGGCCGGAAGAAACCGCGCAATATTTGATTGCACAGAACTGGCCGACCGTGCGCCGCAATCACGACCGTGTGCTGATCGAGCCGCCGGCTTCCGGGCTGGAAGACGTCGATGCCTTTACCCACCATTGCCTCTCCCAGACGTCATTGGCTTGGCTTTTGGCATTGCCGATTGCCCTGACGCTCGCCCCTGAAATTCTGCTCTGCCACGGCAGCCCCAGCGACGACGAGACGTTCCTGCTCGAGGAAGACGGCGGCAATCACTTCTATCCATCCAATCAAAAAGAAATCAGACACAAGCTCGGCAGCATCGATGCCGGGCTGACCTTGTGCGGCCACACCCATACGCCGCGCGTCGTGCGGCTTTCCGACCGCCAGACGATCCTAAATCCCGGCAGCGTCGGTGTTCAGGCGTTTCCCGGCCTTACCGTGACCGGCAGCCCGCATGCCCGCTACGCCCTCGCCACGCACAAGCGCGGAGAATGGTCGTTCAGCCATCACGCGGTCAGTTATGACTGGGCCGAAGCATCCAGCCGCGCGACGGCGGCCGGCTTCGACAGTTGGGCACACGGATTGCTGACCGGTTACGCCGCCAGTTCTGTTTAAGAGCGCAGCGGGCGCTTAGCCGGCAGCGCCAGGCACGGTGCGGATCACCGTGCCCCACGGGTCTTCCCGCGTGGTTTCGGTGGATGCCTTGTCCGAACGCATCTCGACCCAGGCCAGACCTGACCGGGAGGGATCGCGGCGGCCTGCGCCTGAACTCTGCCAGGCGTTGGCGCCGATGTGGTGGTGATAGCCGCCCGACGACAGGAACACCGCCTGGCCGCCATATTTCGCCACCGTGTCGAAGCCGAATTCCTGGTTCCACCAGGCTTCGGCGTCTTCCGGCCTGCCGACACGCAGGTGGACATGGCCGACGATGCTGTTTTCCGGCGCGCCCTGCCAGCCGGCGTCACCCGCAGGCACTTCGGCAACGACGGACGGAATGTTCAGCCGCTCCGTTGCCATGGCAATCTTGTCGCCATTCCACTTCCAGTCCTGCGGGCGGCGGTCGGCATAGATCTCGATGCCATTGCCTTCGGGATCGGTCAGGTACAGAGCTTCGCTGACCAGATGGTCGGAAGCGCCCTCGATCGCGATCTTGTTCGATATAGCGTGGTTGATCCAGCGGCCGAGATCGGCGCGGCTGGGCAGCAGGAAGGCGGTGTGGAACAGCCCGGCGCTGCGCGGATCATCCGGCTTAGCTGAAGCGTCCTGCTCAAGCACCAACAAGGGACGGTTGGCGGCGCCCAGCGTGATCGAACCATCGGCACGGCTCAACTCCTGCAGACCGACAATTTCGCGGTAATATGCGGCAAGGCTTTCCGCGTCGCGCGCCTTCAGCCCGACGCGGGCAACGCTGACTGGGGTGGTGGCGGCAAAAGGCAACTCGCTCATCAAATGCTCCGTTCGACCGGCCTGCGATGAAGCTCCCAAAGCGAGAAGCCCCACTCCGCCGATCATTGTACGTCGTGTCAGTTCCAAGGGTTCCCGCGCACGGCTGTTTCTTTTCCTGACCACAGATCGTCCATCGGCATCGTTCACACAAGACGCGAAGAAGCGAACATGGTGTTCACTATTGTGATCAAAAGTGGCGTTCCCGCCGGTTGCACGAAGCGATGCCGCTCGCTATCTCAGCGCCATGAAGGTCAGAGACGCAGATATCCTCATCGTGCCGGGCTACACCAATTCCGGCCCCGACCATTGGCAGAGCCGCTGGCAGTCGAAACTGTCGACGGCGCGCCGCGTCGAACAGGCCGAGTGGTCGAAGCCGGTTCGCGAGGACTGGACCGCGAGCGTCGCCAAGGCGGTCAACGAGGCCGAGCGGCCGGTCGTCCTGGTCGCGCATTCGCTCGGCGTCACCACTGCGGTGCAAGCCATTCCGCAATTCCGCAAGCCGATCGCCGGGGCCTTCTTCGTGGCACCTCCCGACGTCGCCAATCCCGAGATCAGGCCCAGGCACCTGATGACCTTCGGTCCCTACCCGCGTGAGCCGCTGCCCTTTCCCTCGATCGTGATCGCCAGCCGCAACGATCCGTTCTGCGCCTTCGATGTCGCCGAAGACATTGCCGGTGCATGGGGCTCACTATTCATCGATGCCGGCGAGACCGGTCATCTGAACGCGGATTCAGGCTTCGGGCCGTGGCCCGAAGGTTCAATGACCTTCGCCAAATTCCTGACGGATTTGAAACCCTGAGTTTCTTCAGGACCCAATCGAATCGCGGACGCTCTTGATCAGCGTTTTTGCGCCAAGCCCGATCAGCGAATGCTCGGAGCCCATGGCCAGCAGGCGATAGCCCATCGACACAACCCGGCCGGCAATTGCCGGCTCGACAACGTAGATCGCCGCATGTTTGCCGGCCTTGCGGGTGCGCTCGGCCACCGATGCCACCGTCTCCATCATGCTTTCCAGCGTCGAATTGACGGTCGCACCATTGCTCCAGGCGATCGAGAAATCCGATGGGCCGAGGAAGATGCCGTCGATGCCGGGCGTGTCGAGGATGCCGTCGAGCGCATCGAGGGCCGGACGCGTCTCGACCATGGCGAAGGCCATGGTGCGTTGGTTGGTGTCGCGCAGCCACTCGGCCTGGTCGCCCTTGCCGTGGCGTGGAAAAGCGTAGGTCGGACCCCAGGAGCGCTCGCCGAGTGGCGGGTATTTCATGGCGGCGGCGAACAATTTTGCATCGGCAACCGAATTCACCATCGGCGCGATGACCGCCTCGGCGCCGAAATCGAGCGCGCGGCTTGCCATGTCGAAACGGCCAACGGGAATGCGCACCAGCGCCGGCTTGCCGGCGGCGAGCACCGGCACCAGGCCACGCAGCACGCTGTCTTCGTGATGGCCGCCATGCTGCATGTCGAGCGTGACGGCATCAAAGCCCTGCTTGGCGACGATCTCGACGGTCAAGGCATCCGGCACGCCGGACCATGCGGTGAACAACGTTTCATCGGCCGCGAGGCGGGACTTCAGGGACATGGGTACTTTCCTTGTTAACTCCGGCAGTTTCAGCCGGAAATCGTGACAAAGGCAAAGAAAAACCGCCCGGATAGGCCGGGCGGTCGATTGGTCCAGCGTATGGCCGCGGGATCAGCGCATGGCCGGGATCAGGTGTTCTTGATCTGCTCGATCGCCTGCGCCATCAGTTCGTCCATGGTGCGGCGGATCTGGTGGTCCGACTGCTCGACGCCGGCCGCGTCGAAATCCCCGCGGATTTTGCGGAACACGTCGTGGTCGCCGGCTTCCTCGATGTCGGAGATAACCACTTCCTTGGCATAGGCGTCGGCATCAGCGCCGGACTTTCCGAGCTTTTCGGCGGCCCACAGGCCGAGCGCCTTGTTGCGGCGTGCCGAGGCCTTGAACCGAAGCTCCTCGTCGAATGCGAATTTACGCTCAAAGCCCTCTTCGCGGTCTTTCATGCTGCTCATGGCGTCCCTCCGGTCAAATTCGATTCGTTGGCGGTGAATATGTGCGTTGCCAAAGCACAAACCAAAAGGTCGCGGGCCGGTCAATACGCTTCATCGCATGCTGCGCTGCGGCATTTCAGTCCCGAAAGCGGTTGATTGGAAGGATTTGCCGATTGAGCAAACGATGTGATTGGGATAGACCCGGCATTGAACCCTACCGTAGCCGCACTATTTCAGGCAGACGGACAGGAAATGGTCTGATACCGCCCTGTCCGGAACCCCAGAGAAAAATCCAGATGAAAAATCGCCGCCGCATTTATGAAGGCAAGGCCAAGATACTCTATGAGGGACCCGAACCGGGCACGCTTATCCAGTTCTTCAAGGATGACGCCACCGCGTTCAACAAGAAGAAGCATGAAGTCATCGACGGCAAGGGCGTCCTCAACAACCGCATTTCCGAGTACATCTTCAACCATTTGAACCGCATGGGCATTCCGACCCATTTCATCCGCCGGCTGAACATGCGCGAGCAGCTGATCAAGGAAGTCGAGATCATTCCGCTCGAAGTGGTGGTGCGCAATGTCGCCGCCGGCTCGTTGTCCAAGCGGCTCGGCATCGAGGAAGGCACCGTTCTGCCGCGCTCGATCATCGAGTTCTATTACAAGGCCGACGCACTCGACGATCCGATGGTGTCGGAAGAGCACATCACCGCGTTCGGCTGGGCGAGCCCGCAGGAAATCGACGACGTCATGGCGCTGGCCATCCGCGTCAACGACTTCCTCTCCGGCTTGTTCATGGGCGTCGGCATCCAGCTTGTCGACTTCAAGATCGAATGCGGCCGGCTGTTCGAGGGCGACATGATGCGCATCGTCGTCGCCGACGAGATCTCGCCGGATTCCTGCCGCCTGTGGGACGTGGCGACACAGGACAAGCTCGACAAGGACCGTTTCCGCCGCGACATGGGCGGCCTCGTCGAAGCCTACCAGGAAGTCGCACGCCGCCTCGGCATCATGAACGAGAACGAGCCGCCGCGCCCGACCGGCCCGGTGCTTGTCGCCTCGACCGACGGCCTCAAAGGCAAGCCGCACTGATCGCGGCTTGCGAACTGATAGTCCGAACAGGAGCATGTCCAGCGTGATCAAGGCCCGCATTACCGTCACCCTCAAGAACGGCGTGCTCGACCCGCAAGGCAAGGCGATCGAACACGCGCTGTCCGGCCTGGGGTTCGATGGTGTGGGCCTTGTCCGGCAGGGCAAGGTGTTCGACGTCCAACTGGCGGAAAGCGACAAGGCCAAGGCCGAGGCCGACCTCAAAGCCATGTGCGACAAGCTGCTGGCGAATACGGTGATTGAGAATTACGCGGTGGAGATCGCCTAAATTGAAATCAGCCGTCGTCCTCCTGCCCGGCCTCAATCGCGACCGCGACATGATCGCAGCGTTGACCAAGATTTCGGGAACACCGCCAGTCACCGTCTGGCAGACCGATACCGAAATCCCCGATGTCGACCTGATCGCCATTCCAGGCGGCTTTTCCTTCGGCGACTATCTGCGCTGCGGCGCGATCGCGGCGCGCATGCCGGTCATGCGGGCTGTGGCCGAAAAAGCGGCCGCCGGCGTTACGGTCATCGGCGTCTGCAACGGTTTCCAGATCCTGGTCGAGGCCGGCCTGTTGCCGGGCGCCTTGATGCGCAACACCTCGCTGAAATTCGTCTGCCGGCAGGTGAAGCTCGAAATCACCAATGCCAACACCATGTTCACCCGCCGCTATCAGCCGGGCCAGATCATCCGCTCGCCGGTCGCGCATCATGACGGCAATTATTTCGCCGACGCCGACACGCTTGCCCGCCTCGAAGGCGAAGGCCAAGTGGTGTTCCGCTATGCCGAGGGCACCAACCCCAATGGCTCGATCAACGACATTGCCGGCATCATCAACAGCCAAGGCAATGTGCTCGGGCTGATGCCGCACCCGGAAAACCTGATCGAAGCAGCCCATGGCGGCACCGACGGCCGCGGACTGTTCGAGAGCGCCCTCGGCATCGCCGCCTGACGATATCGAAGCGAACAGCTTGAAAACAGCCGGACATTCCTGTCTCTTTGGAGCAAGTCTGGTTCATTGGGGAGAGAGACGGTCATGAAACTCTATTCGCGGCCGTTGTCGCCCTACTCGTCGATCGTGCGGGCACTGGCCTACATCAAGGACGTACCACTCAAGATCATCGCGCCGCCGCCCGGTTTCCCCATCCCGGAAGAGTTTCGCGCCATCTCACCGATGAACCGGATTCCGGTGCTGATCACCGGCTCGGGCGAGACGATCGTCGAATCGGTGGTCATCGCCGAATATCTCGAGGAACGGTTTCCGGAGCCGGCGCTGCTGCCGCCCGACTCCAAGGATCGCGCGCTGGTGCGTATGTTCGCCCGTATCACCGATCTCGATGTGCTGACACCGATGATGAAGCTTTTCGAGCTTCATTCCGTGCCGAAGCGAAACAATGCCGAGATCGACGCCCAGTTCGCCCGCCTGCATCATGGACTGGCGGCGATCGAGGCCCGCATGGCGCAAGGGCCCTTCGCACTCGGCGACGATATTAGTTTCGCCGATGCCTGGCTGACGCCGACGCGGTTCATCTTCAACAATTTCCGGGCCATGACGGGACGCCACGACCTGCTCGACGCCTATCCCAAATTCGACGCCTACCAGCAGATCGCCTCGCAACACCCGGCATTGTCGAGGGTGTGGGGCGAGATGACCGATGGTTTGAAGATTTTTCTGTCCGAACTTGAGATGGGTGCCGCTTGATCAAGTCGAAGACGATCACGCTGGTCGCCGCGGCGGGCTTTGTGCTGGCATCTTGCCAGTCGACGCCAAAGAGCACGCCTGTTCCCTCAGGCAAAAGTGCTGCGCTGCTGGCCATGGAACAAGTGGCGATCGCTGCCCACAAATGCTGGATCGCCAGCAAGGACCCGGCCTTCAAGTCATATCAGATGGCCAATGAACTGAACTCGTTCAGCGGCACGCCGCGTTTCCTGCTGGTGCCGGCCAAGCACTATGGCGGCAAACCACTGCTGGTCGTGCAGGCGCAAGGCAATTCTAGCCGTGTCGACGTCTTCGGACCGCTGATGAACGATCCGCTCGGCGCCCGCATCGGCTCGGACATCGCTCGTTGGCAGACCGGCAATCCGGCCTGCGCCGCGACGGCCTAGCCCATGGGCCGCTTTCTGCAGATTGTGGGGCTGGTCATCGGTCTGGCCGGGCTCATCCTGCAGTTCTGCATCAGCATTCCGGCATCGATGGAAGCAGGCCGCAGCCTGCTTGGCTCCGTCATTTTCGTCTTCAGCTTCTTCACCATCTTGACCAATATCGGCGCGGTGCTGGTGTACACGTCGCTGCTGTCACCCACCGGATATGGCTGGCTGCCGGCCTTTGCAGGCGCGCGGATGCGGGCCGGCGTTGCCGCTTCGATCGCGCTGGTTTTTATCATCTATGCAACGGTCCTGGCACAACTCTGGCAGCCGCAGGGGCTGTTCCTGCTCTGCGACGTCCTGCTGCATTATGTGACGCCGGTGCTCTTCGTGCTGTGGTGGTTGATATCGGGCGCTGACGGTAGGACGCGGTGGAGCGACATTTCCTGGTGGGTGATCTATCCCATCGCTTATCTGGTCTATGCGCTGGTGCGGGCGCCGTTTGCCGGCGAGGTGCCCTACCCTTTCCTGGACATCGCCAAGAACGGCGCGACCAGCGTCGTCATCTCGGCCGCAGCCATCACCGGACTTTTCCTCGTGCTGTGCGTGGTCGCCGTCCTTGCGGACCATGGCATTGCTCGCACCAGGGCATCGAGCGTCCGTTAGAACTGTGCGGACGTCCTGTCCGCATTTCCAGGGACCATTATCTTTCCCAAAAACCGGTTCCCACTTTTGGGATCACGGTCAGTCCCAGAACGGCCTGATGCCCTCGCGGTGGGCATCGCAGCGCGAGATGCCGATATCCTTGAGCTGGTCGTCGGTCATCTCCAGCAGCGCCAACCGGCTGCGGCGGCGATCCAGCAGGTTGTCGATCCATCTTGCCAGCGACCTCAGCACGCGCACAAGGCGGCTGACAAAGCCGCGCTGAACCGACGGGCGTATCGATTGGCCTGATAATGCAGCGCTCGAATGACGTATTGTCGCGATTGTATTCATTTTCTTTCTGCCGATGGTCTAAATTGTACCCTTTTTTGCACGCGATTGATATGTATTGACTCATGTGCCGGTGCAATATAGAAAATTGTCACCATGACAAATTGGCTTCCAGATCTCACTGCCGGCTCCGGCCCGCTGTATCAGCGGCTGGCGGATTCCATCAAGACGGACATCGATCGCGGCGTGATCGATGCCGGCGCAAAGCTGCCGCCGCAACGCGACCTCGCCTACGACATCGGCACCACCGTCGGCACGGTCGGCCGGGCCTATCAATTGCTGCGCGAGCGCGGGCTGGTGAGCGGCGAAGTCGGGCGTGGAACCTATGTGCTCGGCCAGCGCGCGAAGCCGGATTTTCCGGCTCCGGACGTCGGCGGCGAAGGCACACGCTATATCGATGCGCCTAAAGGCAAGTTGCGTTTCGACAGCACCGCAGCACCCGATATCGGCCAGGGCGACATCGTCGCCGGTGTCCTGTCGCGCACGGCGCAGGACCATCCACATGAGATTTCAAGCTACACGCGGGATTTTCCCGACCGCTGGTACGAAGCCGGCGCCCGCTGGTTGGCGCGCAATTCGTTTCGTCCGAGTGCCGACACCGTCGTTCCCACGCTCGGCACCCATGCGGCGGTGATGGCGGCAATCGCGGCGCTCACCATGCCTGGCGACTATGTTGCCTTCGAGCACCTCACCTACTCGCAGATTTCCCGCAGTGCCGGCCTGATCGGCAGGCGCACCGCGCTGGTGGCATCGGACGAGGAAGGCATCGATCCGCAGGATTTCGAGCGCGTCTGCGCGCAAAAGCATCCCAAGATGATCTTCCTGATGCCGACTGCGCAGAATCCGACGCTGGCCACCTTGTCGGCGGCGCGCCGCGAGGCGATCGCCCATGTCGCACGCGAATACAACGTCGTCCTCATCGAGGACGACCTCTATGGCAATCTGACCGATGATCCGACACCATTGCTGGCCGAGTATGCGCCTGAACGCACCATTGTCGCGGGCGGCCTGTCGAAGTCGGTCGCAGCCGGTGTACGCGGCGGCTGGCTTTCTTGCCCGCCCGCCTACCGCCACCGCATCCGTGTCGCCCACAAGATGATGACCGGCGGCATGCCCTTCCTGCTGGCGGAGGTGAATACAAGGCTGGTGCTGTCAGGTCAGGCGGATGAGATACGCAAGCGCAGCATCGCCGAAATCGGCGCCCGCATCGCCATCGTGCGCGAGACTTTGGCCGGCTTCGCGTTCAAGTCGCATGACAGGGTGCCCTTTGTCTGGCTGACCCTGCCCGACCCCTGGCTTTCCGGCACCTTCAAGAACGCCTGCCTTGAGCACGGCGTGCTGATCGACGATGAGGACGAGTTCAAGGCCGGCCGCTCCGAGCAGGTTTTCCATGGCGTCCGCTTTGGCGTTTCGCAGCCGAGACAGCGCGAGGACATAGCCGAAGGCGTCGCGGCGATCCGGCGACTTCTCGATGAAGGCCGCGCCGGCTACGACAGCTTCTCCTGACACTGCGTGGCTTTGTCCGGTTTTCCGTCGTTTTTCCTCAATCCATGGGTGTATCGGCCGCGAGGCTTGCGATAAGACGGGACTCAAAATCCCAACGTCCCGGATATAAATCGCCGCCCATGACCATTTCCAATTCCGTGCCGATCACCCCTGAGCTCATTGCCTCACACGGGCTCAAGCCCGACGAGTATCAGCGCATCCTCGATCTTGTCGGGCGCGAACCGAGCTTCACCGAACTCGGCATCTTCTCGGCGATGTGGAATGAGCACTGCTCCTACAAATCCTCGAAGAAGTGGCTGCGCACGCTGCCGACCACCGGTCCGCAAGTCATCCAGGGGCCGGGCGAGAATGCCGGCGTGGTCGACATCGGCGACGGCGACTGCGTCGTCTTCAAGATGGAGAGCCACAACCACCCGTCCTATATCGAGCCCTACCAGGGCGCGGCGACCGGTGTCGGCGGCATATTGCGCGACGTCTTCACCATGGGCGCGCGGCCGATCGCGGCGATGAATGCGCTGCGCTTCGGCTCGCCTGACCATCCCAAGACCCGGCACCTCGTTTCAGGCGTGGTTTCCGGCGTCGGCGGCTATGGCAACGCCTTCGGCGTGCCGACAGTCGGTGGCGAGGTCAATTTCGACGCCCGCTACAATGGCAACATCCTGGTCAACGCCTTTGCGGCGGGCCTTGCCAAGACCGATGCGATCTTCCTGTCGGAAGCCAAGGGCGTCGGCCTGCCGGTCGTCTATCTCGGCGCCAAGACTGGCCGCGACGGCGTCGGTGGCGCCACCATGGCGTCGGCTGAATTCGACGACAAGATCGATGAGAAGCGCCCGACAGTGCAGGTCGGCGATCCCTTCACCGAAAAGTGCCTGCTGGAAGCCAGCCTCGAACTGATGGCCTCGGGCGCCGTCATCGCCATCCAGGACATGGGTGCCGCCGGCCTCACCTGCTCGGCGGTCGAAATGGGCGCCAAGGGCGACCTCGGCATCGAGCTCGATCTCGACAAGGTTCCTGTGCGCGAAGAGCGCATGAGCGCCTACGAGATGATGCTTTCGGAAAGCCAGGAGCGCATGCTGATGGTGCTGCGCCCGGAAAAGGAAAAGGAAGCCGAGGCGATCTTCCACAAATGGGGGCTCGATTTCGCCATCGTCGGCAAGACCACCGACGATCTGCGCTTCCGCGTTCTGCACCAGGGCGACGAGGTCGCCAACCTGCCGATCAAGGATCTTGGCGACAAGGCTCCGGAATATGATCGGCCGTGGACCGAACCGAAGAAGCCGGCGCCGCTGGCCGCCAATGACATTCCGCAAGCCGACGTTGCCGACGCGCTGCTGAAGCTGCTCGGCGGGCCCGACCTGTCTTCGCGGCGCTGGGTGTGGGAACAGTATGACACGTTGATCCAGGGCAATTCGCTGCAGCTTCCAGGCGGCGATGCCGGCGTGGTCCGGGTCGAAGGCCATGCGACCAAGGCGCTCGCCTTCTCGTCCGACGTGACGCCGCGCTATTGCGAGGCCGACCCTTATGAAGGCGGCAAGCAGGCGGTGGCCGAATGCTGGCGCAACTTGACCGCCACCGGCGCTCTGCCGCTGGCCGCCACCGACAACCTCAATTTCGGCAACCCGGAACGGCCCGAGATCATGGGCCAGTTGGTCGGCGCGGTGAAAGGCATAGGCGACGCCTGCCGTGCGCTTGGCTTCCCGATCGTCTCCGGCAATGTCTCGCTCTACAACGAGACCAACGGCCAGGGCATCCTGCCAACCCCGACTATCGGCGGCGTCGGGCTGATCGCCGACTGGTCGAAGATGGTACGGACCGGCTTTGCGGCCGAGGGCCAGATGATCCTGCTGGTCGGCGCGCCGGCCTCCTGGGGAACGCATCTCGGTCAATCGGTCTATTTCAGGGACATACACGGCCGCACGGATGGCCCGCCGCCGCCGGTCGACCTCGATCACGAAAAGCGCGTCGGCGACCATGTGCGCGCGCTCATCGCATCCGGTGTCGTCACGGCGGCGCACGACGTTTCCGATGGCGGTGTCGCCGTTGCACTTGCCGAGATGGCGATGGCGTCCGGAATTGGCGCCGCCGTTCCCGGGCTTGTCGGCACCGATCCGATCCCGGTCTGGTTCGGCGAGGATCAGGGCCGTTATCTCCTGACGCTGTCGATCGATCCGCATGGTGACGAATGGGACGCCATTCGCAAGCAGCAGGGCGAACTCGGCATCTTCGCGCCGTGGATCGGCTCGACCGGGGGCAGCGCGCTGAAGCTTGGCGACGCCAGGGCAATCCCGGTCAGCGAACTCTCCGCGGCGCACGAAGGCTGGTTCCCCCGCTTCATGGACCAGGCCAGTTGACGAGAGCATGATCCCGAAAGTGGGAACGGTTTTCGGGAAACTCATGATCAATCACAGGAAACTGGCTGCCCGGGCGCTGCTTGCAGTCGTCTTCTGGCCGTCGTTGTTCTTCTTCTGGTTCCTGGGACCGTTCGTCTTTTTCCTGCTGTCGACAACCTCAAGCGAGGTGTGCATGCGGCTGGAAACGCGCGCGGAGTTCCTTGCCGCGGCCAATGGCGCCATCCCCATGCTCATCGCGCAGAATCTCATCTACGCGGTCCCGATCGTCTGCCTGGTTCTGTGGGACCGCCTGGCGCCGGATCCGGCACGGGCAAGGCACATTGTCACCTGCATCAAGCTTTTTGCCAGCGCGGTGGTCGTAGGCGCGTTGTGGGAGTACGGCTCGTCGTTGACCTGCGACGGCTACGGCCAGGCGTTCTTCTCGCCGGCTTGGCAAATGACGAGCTATCTTCCCATTGTCAGCCTCGTGCTCAACGTGCCGCTCTATGTACTTGCCTTCAGCCTTGGCCGTGCTTTCTCGACACGCGAGGACGTTGCCGAGAATGAAGCAAGCCCACCGGCCTAGTCTTTCTCTGAAGCCGTCTGGCCGTCTTGCCGTTGGTGGGACAGAACGGCTTCAATCCGGACCGGAAAGGCTTTAGGCTCGCCCGACTCTCATCTTATGGCCGGCTGCCGGCCGCTCGAAACAGGATTTTGCCATGGCAATGGATGCCCACGACATCGAAAAACTGATCAAGGACGGCATTCCGGACGCCAAGGTGACGATCCGCGATCTTGCCGGCGACGGCGACCATTATGCGGCCGAGGTGGTGGCCGAGAGCTTTCGAGGGAAAAGCCGCGTGCAGCAGCACCAGATGGTCTATGACGCGCTGAAAGGAAATATGGGTGGCGTGCTGCACGCACTGGCGCTGCAGACCAGCGTTCCTGACTGAGCCGCACCGGAACAACCGCAACCACGCGGATCAGTGTCGAGAGAACCGCTTGGCCCAACACGGCTCATCCTTTGCGCCATTTCAGCCACGGCACGGCTAACGTCTTGTTTCGAGCAATCGTTGGGTTTATTTGAAGGGATATGTTTCGAGCCTGACTCCCACAGGCGGGAAAGGATTTTCCATGAGCGGTATCAACGACTACATCGACAATGAAGTGAAGGGCAACGACGTCGTCCTTTTCATGAAGGGCACGCCCGGTTTCCCGCAATGCGGATTTTCCGGCCAGGTCGTCCAGATCCTCGACTATATCGGCGCCGACTACAAAGGCGTGAACGTTCTGGACTCGGCTGAACTGCGCCAGGGCATCAAGGAATATTCCAACTGGCCGACGATCCCTCAGCTCTACGTCAAGGGCGAATTCGTCGGCGGCTGCGATATCATCCGCGAGATGTTCCAGGCCGGTGAGTTGCAGACGTTCCTGGTCGAGAAGGGCGTCAGCGTCAAAGGCGCCGCCTGATTTCTGTTTTGTGCACATTGCCATCCGAAGGCTGATTTTGATTTTCGGGGTCATGCACAAAGGCGTCGGGGGCAGCTCGGCAATTTTCATGTCCTGAACCCAGGACCAAGACGAGCCAATGCGCCGGCCCGCCGGCGCATTTTCGTTTGAAAGATCGGACTTGCCGTGGACCAGTCAAAACCAGAGCCGCAATCGGCAAGCAAACTGCCCATTCCGCGCTGGGAGTTCATCGCCCTGTGCGCGGCGCTGATGGCGCTGAACTCGCTGGCCATCGATATCATGCTGCCGGCGCTGCAGCAGATCGGCGCCTCGCTCGGCGTCGAAAATGAAAACCACCGGCAGTACGTCATAACGGCCTACATTCTGGGCTTCGGCGGCGGACAGTTGTTCTTCGGGCCCATCTCGGATCGCTTCGGGCGTCGCGCACCGCTGGTCGCCGGGCTGGTGATTTATGTCGCCGCGGCGGCGGCTGCCGCCATTGCGCCAAGCTTTGAAACACTTCTGCTGTGCCGGGCCGTGCAAGGCATCGGTGCGGCCGCCACCCGCGTCATCGCCGTCTCGATCGTGCGCGATACGTTCGACGGCCGGCGCATGGCCGAGGTGATGTCGCTGATCTTCATGGTGTTCATGGCGATACCGGTCATTGCTCCCGGCATTGGCCAGTTCATCATGCTGTTTGCGACCTGGCATTGGATCTTTGTCACCATGGCCGTCGGTGCGCTCCTCGTCTCGGCCTGGTCGCTGCTGCGCCTGCCTGAAACGCTGCATCCCGAACATCGCCGGCCGCTGACCGTGAACTCCATTGTCGGTGGGTTTCGCATCGTGCTCACCAACCGCATTGCGATCTGCTATGCCTTCGCCAGCACCTTCATCTTCGGCGCCATGTTCGGCTTCATCGCTTCGGCGCAGCAGATCTATGTGGACATCTTCCATGTCGGCGAGATGTTCCCGGTCATCTTCGCCGGGGTTGCGGGCGTGCTCGCCTTCTCCAACTTTCTGAATTCGCGCCTTGTCGGCCGCATCGGCATGCGCCGCCTGTCGCAGAGCGCGCTGCTGCTGTTCCTGGTCATCAGCCTTGCCTGGCTGGTCGTTTCGCTGGAAATGAAGATGCCGCTCTGGCTGTTCATCACCTTCTTTGCCTGCGCAATGCTTCCGTTCGGTGCGCTCGGCGCGAACTTCAACGCGCTGGCCATGGAGCCGCTCGGCCAACTGGCCGGCACGGCGTCGTCGATCCTCGGTTTCATGCAGACGTTTCTCGGCGGCATTCTCGGCACGCTGATCGGCCAGGCCTTCAACGGCACGGTGACGCCGCTGGCCGCCGGCTTCTGCAGCGTCTCGGTCGCGGCGCTGCTGATGATCTTCATCGCCGAGCGCGGCAAGATGTTCCAGCCACAGAACCCGCCCGTTTCAGGGCACATCACCGACTTGCATTAGGAGGCACCTTCAAGAGCTGCCGTGAATCGAGGAGCAAGCATGCGCCCCGCGATTGCTCCACCCATGCTGTGCGAAAAGGGCAATGGCAGAGCTTCATCCAGTGCCTTGAGGATTGAGGCCACGAAGGCCCGGCTGAGCTGGGCATCGGCGCCCAGATCGGAATATGTGGCGCGAGGCTTGCCGATCAATGTGCCGTCGCGGCGAAGCGAGAACCGCAACGTGAGGGACATGCCCGCGGTTCCGGGTGGCGGCTTCCAGCAGGCATAGATCGCGTCCGACATCTCCTTTATCGTATCGACGGGATCGGGACTGCGACAGCTGCGCTCTTGCGATGTTGCTTCCTGGGAACTGGCAAACAAGACGGCGGCAAGAGCCGTGGCGACAAATGCGAACCGAGGTTTCATTCGAGAGCCTCCGGATTTGCGTAAGATAGCATCGCTCCTTCGGCTAACGCAGCAATTAATCCTATTGCGCCCAGAGTTCGCGGCGCAATTCGTCCCAGCTTTCGCGATCGGGCGCGACAAGCAGGCCGCCGCCGAGATGCGAGGGCAGATAGGTGCTGCCGTCGAAGCGCGCCGCATGGCCGCCGGCCTCGGTATGGATCAGCACGCCGGCCAGATGATCCCACGGCATCAGCTTGTTGTAGACGACGAAGTGGGCATGGCCGCTCGCCAACAGGCGGTATTCGTGCGCGGCGCAGCGATAGGCGAATTGCGACAGGATCTTCGTCTGGTTGCGCGCCAGCCGCGACCGCTCCGGCTCGGCCATATATTGCCAGGAGACGGAGCCGGTCATTTCCGAGATCGGCGCGAGTGCCGCGACGTGCACCTTCTCCAGTCTGCCATGCGCATGCCGGATATGGCTGCCGGCGCCCTTGGCACCAATCAGCCAGTCCTTGCCGACGGGATCGTGGATGATGCCGGCAACCGTCTCGCCCTGGACCACGACCGCCAGCATGACGCCGAACAGCGGCACGCCGGAGGCGAAGTTGAAAGTGCCGTCGACCGGATCGATGACGAAGGCCAGATCGGCATCCCCCAGACCATCGAGCAGTGCTGGATTGTCGGAACAGGCCTCCTCGCCGACGATCATCGCCTGGGGATAGCGCTCGCGCAGCCGCGCGGTGATCAGCCGCTCGGCATTGACGTCGGCTTCGGTCACGAGGTCGGCAGCCGACGTCTTCTGGCGGATGTCGCCCTCACCAAGCCGGCGAAAGCGCGGCATGATCTCGGTCAGCGCCGCCTCGGCCAGAATGCCGGCCAGCCAATCGATTGCGGTGTCGTCAAATGTCATCGGAAATGTCTTGCCTTGTGGTGAGGGTGTCGTTGAGGGCAGCGAAGTCGAACAGCTTTCTGTCGAGCAGATGCGATGGCCTGCTGTTCGACAGCGCGCGCAGCATCGTATCCTTGCGGCCTGGCATGCGCTTTTCCAGGTCCTCGAGCATCGCCTTCATGGCGTTGCGCTGAAGACCTTCCTGGCTGCCGCAGAGATCGCAGGGAATGATCGGAAATTGCATGGCGGCAGCGAATTTTTCCAGATCGGCCTCGGCGCAGTAGCTCAATGGCCGCAGCACCATGACGTCGCCCTCGTCGTTCAGCAGTTTTGGCGGCATGGCGGCGAGACGGCCGCCATGGAAGAGATTCATGAAGAAGGTTTCGAGAATGTCCTCGCGATGGTGGCCGAGCACCAGCGCCGAGCACCCCTCCTCGCGCGCTATGCGGTAGAGATGGCCGCGCCTGAGGCGCGAGCAGAGCGAGCAATAGGTGCTGCCCGCAGGCAGCTTGTCGGTGACGACGGAATAGGTGTCCTGGTACTCGATCCGGTGCGCAATGTCGTGGCTGTCGAGATAGTCCGGCAGGATATGTTTGGGGAAATTGGGCTGGCCCTGGTCGAGATTGCAGGCCAGAAGATCGACCGGCAAGAGCCCGCGCCATTTAAGGTCGAGCAGCACCGCGAGCAGGCCGTAGGAATCCTTGCCGCCAGACAGGGCAACGAGCCAGCGCTGGCCGGGCTTGACCATCGAGAAATCCTCGATCGCCTGCCGGGTCAGCCGCAGCAGCCGCTTGCGCAATTTGTTGAATTCGACCGAGGACGGCACGTCGGCGAACAGCGGATGGAAGCCGCCTTCGCTGTCGGCGATCGGTTCGATGTCTGGAAGCATGTTCATGGCATGTCGCTTTCAGTGGCCCAGAGCGCCGGATTAGCGGACATGACCGACAAAGAAAAGGCCGCCTCGACGGGCGGCCTTTGCTTGGTATCGCAGAACGCGCTCGTTTTAGCGCGAATAGAATTCGACGACCAGGTTCGGTTCCATCTGCACGGCGAACGGAACGTCCGCAAGGCCAGGGATGCGCGAGAAGGTCGCGACCATCTTGTTGTGATCGGCTTCGATGTAGTCCGGCACGTCGCGCTCGGCGAGACCGACCGCTTCCAGAACGATGACCAGCTGCTTGGACTTTTCGCGCACTTCGACGACATCGCCCGGCTTGCAGCGATACGAGCCGATATTGACACGCTTGCCGTTGACGTTGACGTGGCCGTGGTTGACGAACTGACGGGCGGCGAAAATGGTCGGCACGAACTTGGCGCGGTAGACGACCGCGTCGAGACGCGATTCGAGCAGGCCGATCAGGTTCTCCGAGGTGTCGCCCTTGCGGCGGTCAGCCTCTTCATAGACCTTGCGGAACTGCTTTTCCGAAACATCGCCATAGTGACCCTTCAGCTTCTGCTTGGCGCGCAGCTGCAGGCCGAAATCGGAAAGCTTGCCCTTGCGGCGCTGGCCATGCTGGCCAGGACCGTATTCACGCTTGTTGACCGGGGACTTCGGGCGGCCCCAGATATTTTCGCCGAGACGGCGGTCGATCTTGTACTTCGCGGATTCGCGCTTGCTCATCGCATTCCCTTTTCAAAACAATACACCCGGAACCTCATGGTCCGGGTGAAGGAAACGCGCCCTCCTCTGGCCTCCGTTTTCGAGACCTGACAGGGTTTTCCCACGCAACGCGGCGGAAAACCCACGGGACACGTCAGTTCAAACAAGATAGTAGAATTGGATTTCCACGCATCTTGCCCACATAAAGAAAACCACCGGGCATTGCGGCCCGGTGTTGGCGCGCTGATTAAACGGAGATTTAACCGGTGTCAAGCTTGTGGCTGGCGTAGGCCATGGCGACGATATAGCGTCTCTGGGTTGAGTACAGTGCCGGATGTGGCGGGAGGTTGCGCCAGCGGCATCAGGAAGGGACCGGAGCAGAGGAGCTACATTCGCATGAAGAAATTCTTCCTTACCCTGACAGGAGCCGCTGTGTTGGCGGGATCCATGGCGGTCCTGACACCGGAGCCGGCGGAGGCCAGGCATTGGCAAGGACACCGGCATCACCAGGCTTGCCGCATCGTGATCAAGAAGAAGGTTATCTGGCGGCACGGCCACAAGAAGGTCATACGCTACAAGATCAAGCGCTGCAGCGGGCGCTGGTAGGCTCCTATCCGGTCTCAGGCGGCCGATATCATTTCAAAGCCCGCGGTCTTGGCCGCGGGCTCTTTGATTCCGGATGCTTAACCCTTAGTCTTTCGACTTCTTATCCGGCAGGCCCTTGCGCTTCGTCTCGGCGAATTCCTCGAGCTGCTTTTCGCTCATTGATTCGTACATTCCCTTGGAAGCGCCCTGGAGTTCGCTCTTCTTGGTCTCGCCGCGCTTGGCCGACAGAGCCGCGCCGGCGGCTTTCTGCTGGGCTTTCGAGGTGGCTGGCATGGCTCTTTCTCCCGTTAGAATCTGGAGAAAAACGCAACGACTGCCGTGATGTTCCGCTTCGCAATCACGACATCGCCAGCCCGAAGCCCTGTATTAGGCGACGGGTCGGAAAATCGGCTCTTTTCGATGTGAAGACGGCAAGGTCGGGGCCTTCAGGCAGCATCTCGCCGCGACCGCTCGGATCGATGTCGGCGAGAAGCGACAGCGCCCGGCGCGCGATCGCTTCAGCGGGGTCGAGCCAATCGACCGGCCAGGGCGCCGTCTTGCGCATGCGATTGGCCAGAAAGGGGTAGTGTGTGCAGGCGAGCACGACGATATCCGTACGCAGCGCATCATGTTCGACGAAGCACGGCGTAATCTCGGTGCGCACGGCTTCTTCATCGACGAAGCCCTCACGCATGTAGATCTCAGCCAGTCCCGCCAGCCTGTCGCTGCCGACCAGGCGGACATGGCATTTCTGCGCCCATTTGCTGATCAGGTCGCGCGTGTATTGGCGCTTGACGGTGCCAGGCGTCGCCAGCACCGAAACCAGCCCTGAGCGCGTGCGTTCCGCCGCCGGCTTGATCGCAGGCACCATGCCGACGAAAGGATGCTCGGGAAATCTATCGCGCAGCGCATCGATCACCAACGTCGAGGCGGTGTTGCAGGCGATGACGGAAATGGCCGGCGCAAACCGCTCAAGCAGTTTGCCGAACAATTCGAGGATATGCGCCCTCAGCGCCGGCTCTTCCCAAGCGCCGTAGGGAAACGCAGCGTCGTCGGCGACATAGATGAAGCGGCGGTCGGGCATCAGCACGCGTGCCTCGCGCAGCACGGTAAGCCCGCCGATGCCCGAATCGAACATCAGGATCGGCCGCTCAGTCATTGTCGGTGCCCTTGCCGCCCAACGGCGGTATGTCATCGTCCTTGCCGGTGTCGGCAAAGCGCGCCGCCTCCGCCTTGCGGGCACGCGCGGCGGCCGCGGGCAAGCGCCGCGGATCGTCGCCAGGGGATCCGTCGCCGCGCGGCATCGCCGGAGAAAACCTGTCGAGCGACGAGATGATGCCGCGCAGCACCTTGAGCTCCGGTTCGGCAAAGCCGGGGCGTGTGAGCACCGCGCGCAGATTGTCGACCATTTTCGGCTTCTTCTGTGCCGGCCGGAAATAGCCGCGCGCTTCCAATGCGCCTTCCAGATACGCAAACAGGCCGTGCAATTCTTCCTTGCTTGCCGGCTTCATGTCCGGGCCGGAAAAATTGGTCTTGGTCTCATCTTCCAGGCCGGACTTCATCCATTCATAGGACATCAGCAGCGCGGCCTGGGCGATGTTGAGCGAAGAGAAATCGGGATCGACCGGGAAAGTGACGATCTCGTCGGCCAGGCCGACCTCGTCATTGTAGAGGCCGAAGCGTTCGCGTCCGAACAGGATGCCGGTGCGCTGGCCCATTGTGTGGCGCGCCCGCAGCAGCCTGCCCGCCTCCACCGGCCCGCGCACGGATTTGAAGCCGTCGCGCTGCCTGGCCGTGGTGGCGAAGACAAAGTTCAGGTCGGCGAGCGCCGAGGCCAAATCGTCGAAGACGGTGACAGCGTCGATGACATGATCGGCGCGGCTGGCCGCCGCGCGCGCCTTCTCGCTCGGCCAACCATCACGCGGGTTGACCAGGCGCAGCTCCGACAGACCGAAATTGGCCATGGCGCGCGCGACCATGCCGATGTTCTCGCCAAGCTGAGGCTCGACGAGGATGATCGCCGGGCCGGCGACTGCAATGCTATCGGGATCTTTGATGACGGGCATGATTGTCAATGAACTGCTGTTTGCGGCATTTCAGCGTCCCTGCCACATTCGGCCGGGAAAATGAAGCATTCGCAAATGACGACGGCTCTGGCCTCCAATTCGTGACCGATCGCCGTTTGCGTGGCCAAAAGCGCTTTGATATACGGGCGACATCTCCCGGCCCAACGCCACGCGGGCAAGGCCGTCCCATATCCCAGCAACGAGGCATTCTTTCCATGGCGAAGATCAAGGTGGCGAACCCGGTCGTCGAGCTCGACGGCGACGAGATGACCCGCATCATCTGGCAGTTCATCAAGGACAAGCTGATCCACCCTTATCTCGACCTCAAGCTCGAATATTACGATCTCGGCATCGAGCATCGTGACGCCACCAACGACCAGGTGACCATCGATTCGGCCAACGCCATCAAGAAATACGGCGTCGGCGTGAAATGCGCGACGATCACCCCCGACGAGCAGCGCGTCGAGGAGTTCAAGCTGAAGAAGATGTGGAAGTCGCCGAACGGCACCATCCGCAACATCCTCGGGGGCACCATCTTCCGCGAACCGATCATCATGAAGAACGTGCCGCGCCTGGTGCCCGGCTGGACCAAGCCGATCATCGTCGGCCGTCACGCCTTCGGCGACCAGTACCGCGCCACCGATTTCCGCTTTCCCGGCAAGGGCAAGCTGACGATCAAGTTCGTCGGCGAGGACGGCGAGGTGATCGAGCATGACGTCTACGACGCACCGGGCGCCGGCGTCGCCATGGCCATGTACAATCTCGACGACTCGATCCGCGAATTTGCCCGCGCCTCGCTGAACTACGGCCTGCTGCGCAACTATCCGGTCTATCTGTCGACCAAGAACACCATCCTCAAGGCCTATGACGGTCGCTTCAAGGACATCTTCCAGGAGGTCTACGAGGCGGAATTCGAGGCCGAGTTCAAGTCGAAGAAGCTGTGGTACGAGCATCGCCTGATCGACGACATGGTGGCCTCCAGCCTGAAATGGTCGGGGGGTTATGTCTGGGCCTGCAAGAACTATGACGGCGACGTGCAGTCCGACACGGTGGCGCAAGGTTTTGGGTCGCTCGGCCTGATGACCTCGGTGCTGATGACGCCGGACGGCAAGACGGTGGAAGCGGAAGCCGCGCACGGCACCGTCACCCGCCATTATCGCCAGCACCAGAAGGGCGAGGAAACCTCGACCAATTCGATCGCCTCGATCTTCGCCTGGACGCGCGGGCTGGCCCACCGCGCCAAGCTCGACGACAATGCCGAGCTGAGGCGCTTCGCCGAGACGCTGGAAAAGGTCTGCATCCAGACCGTCGAGTCCGGCTTCATGACCAAGGACCTGTCGCTGCTGATCGGTCCCGACCAGCCATGGCTTTCGACCACCGGTTTCCTCGACAAGATCGACGAGAACCTGCAGAAGGCGATGGCCTGACAGCCGAGCCCCGGAGGAGGGCTAGCATGAGCAAGCCCATCGTCTACGGGGCGGATTACAGCGTCTATGTGCGCATCGTCCGCCTCGTGCTTAAGGAAAAGGACATCGACTACGAGCTTGTGCCAGTCGATGTCTTTGCCGCCGACGGCATTCCCGCCTGGTATTTCGAGCATCACCCGTTCGGCCGCATCCCAGCCTTCGAGCATGAAGGCTTTCGGCTCTTCGAGACGAGTGCGATTGCCAGATATGTCGACGAAACGTTTGACGGGCCGAGCCTTCAGCCGAGGGAGCCTCGCGACCGCGCAAGGATGAACCAGATCATCGGCATGCTCGACGCCTATGCCTACAGGTCGATGGTCTGGGATGTCGCCGTCGAGCGCCTGGAGAAGGAAGCGCCCGACGAGGCGCTGATCGCCAATGGCATTTCGCAGGCGAGCAAAGCGCTGCAGACGCTCTCTTCGCTGAAAGCGCCGGGCTCGTGGTTGCTGGGCGATCAGCTGACACTGGCCGATCTGCATGCGGCGCCGATCATCGGTTATTTCGTCAAGGTCGCTGAGGGGCAAAAGCTGCTGGCCGAGTTTGCCGAGATCCAGGCCTGGTGGGATCGCGTTGCAAAACTCCCACGCTTTGCCAACCGGCTGACATAAGGCTTGGGCGCGTCCATGGATGATCTTTCTCACCAGGACGCACTCACGGTCGCCAGAATAGTCCGAGTGAACCACGCCGGCGAGTTCGGGGCGATCCGAATCTATTCGGCGCAGATTCTTGTCGCCAAGCGCTTTTGGCCAGATTGCGTGCCGTCCTTGTCGGAGATGCTTGGGCACGAGCGCAAGCACTGCGTGGCCTTCCGTGCAGCCATGCCGTTGCGGCAGTCGCGACCGTGCCGGGTGATGCAATTCTGGAGCTGGGGCGGCTGGCTGCTGGGTTTTCTGACCGCCCTGCTCGGACCGCAAGGCATCTGGGCCTGCACCGCAGCGGTCGAAGCGGCGGTGCATCGCCATCTCGACGATCAGCTGTTTTTCCTCGCCGAACGCGATGGCGAACTGCACGGCATCATCCTGGCGATCCGCGAGGAAGAGCTTGCCCATCTCCATCACGCCGAGGAGCAGCTGAAATCGCCTGGACCGCTGCTCAACCTTTTGCGGTCGACGATCTCGGTCGCCACGGACAGCCTGATCTGGCTGTCCACCTGGGGCGATTCCAGCAGAATGACGCATGCGCTGAAAGCGGCAAAGCGTCCCTGATGAACGCTAGGCAGCTTCCAGCGCAGCCCTTACCGCGGCAATGGCATCGGCAGCCTTGGAGGCATCCGGGCCGCCGGCCTGCGCCATATCGGGCCGACCGCCGCCGCCCTGCCCGCCCAATGCGGCGGAGGCCACGCGCACCAGATCGACAGCGCTGAAACGGCCGACGAGATCGTCGGTGACGGCGACCACGACGCTCGCCTTGTTGTCCTCACCGGCGCCCACGAAAACGACGACGCCGGACCCCAGCGAGGTCTTGCCGGCATCGGCCAGCGGCTTCAAATCCTTCGGCGAGACACCGGAGACCGCCTTGCCGAGGAAGCCGACGCCGGCGACCGTCTCATTGGCGGCTGGAGCATCGGCTGACGATCCCCCGCCCAGCGCCAGCTTCTTGCGCGCCTCGGTCAATTCCTTCTCGAGTTTCTTGCGCTCGTCGAGCAGCGCCTCGACACGCGCCGGCACGTCGGCCGGCGAGATCTTCAGCACGGCTGCCGCCGCCTTTAGACGCCTGTCCTGCTCGTCGAGATGCTTGCGTGCCGCTTCGCCGGTCAGCGCCTCGATGCGGCGCACGCCGGCGGCGACCGCGCTGTCGGATACGACACGCACCAGGCCGATATCACCGGTCGCCCTGACATGCGTGCCGCCGCAGAGCTCGACCGAATAGGGCCGGTTGGCCTTGGCGCCATGCACACCGGTGCCCATCGACACGACGCGCACTTCGTCGCCATACTTCTCGCCAAACAGCGCCATCGCGCCTTCGGCGATGGCATCGTCGACCGACATCAGGCGCGTGGACACCGGACTGTTCTGCACGACGATCTCGTTGGCCATGCGCTCGACCTCTTCGAGATCCTCCGCTGAAATGGGCTTGTTGTGCGAGATGTCGAAGCGCAGGCGCTCTGGCGCCACCAGCGAGCCCTTCTGCGCGACATGGCTGCCCAGCACCTCGCGCAACGCCTCATGGATCAGATGCGTCGCGGAATGGTTGGCGCGCAGCCTGGTACGGCGCGCGTGATCGACCTTCAGCTCGACCGCAGCGCCCGTCTTGACCGTGCCGCTGGTCACCTTGCCGACATGGACGAACAGCCCATCGGCCTTCTTCTGCGTGTCGGAAACCTCGATCGAGAAGCCCTCGCCTGAAATAACGCCGGTGTCGCCCATCTGGCCGCCGGACTCGGCATAGAACGGCGTCTGGTTGACGACGATCGCCACCGCGTCGCCCTTGCCGGCGCTGTCGACGGTCTTGCCGTCCCTGACCAGCGCCTGGATGATGCCTTCGGCAGCTTCAGTCTCATATCCGAGGAACTCGGTGGCGCCGGCCTTCTCGCGCACGGAGAACCAGATGGTCTCGGTGGCCGCGTCGCCGGAGCCGGCCCAGTGCTTGCGCGCCTCGGCCTTCTGCTGCTCCATCGCATTGGTGAAGCCGGCAAGATCGACAGAGATGCTGCGCTGGCGCAGCGCGTCCTGCGTCAGATCGAGCGGGAAGCCATAGGTGTCGTAGAGCTTGAAGGCCGTCTCGCCATCCAGCATGTCGCCGGCATGAAGCGTTTCGGTCGCCTCCGAAAGCAGGCCGAGGCCGCGCACCAGCGTTTTGCGAAACCTGGTCTCCTCGAGCTTCAGCGTCTCGGTGATCAACTGTTCGCCGCGCAGCAGTTCCGGATAGGCCTGACCCATTTCGCGCACCAGCGCCGGCACCAGCTTCCACATCAGCGGTTCGTTGGCACCGAGCAACTGCGCATGACGCATGGCGCGGCGCATGATGCGACGCAGGACATAGCCACGGCCTTCGTTCGAAGGCAGCACGCCATCGGCGACCAGGAAGGAGGACGAGCGCAGATGATCGGCAATGACCCGGTAGGACGCGACAGTCTCCTTGTCGGGACCATGCCCGATCGCGGACGAGGCCGCGTCGATCAGGTGACGGAACAGATCGGTCTCGAAGACGCTTTCCACCCCTTGCAGGATGGACGCCATGCGCTCCAGGCCCATGCCGGTGTCGATCGAGGGGCGCGGCAGGTCGATCCGCTCCTCCTTCGTCACCTGTTCATACTGCATGAACACCAGGTTCCAGAATTCCAGGAAACGGTCGCCATCTTCCTCCGGGCTGCCGGGAGGACCACCCCAGATGTGCTCGCCGCGGTCGATGAAGATCTCCGAGCACGGCCCGCAGGGTCCGGTATCGCCCATCGCCCAGAAATTGTCCGATGTCGCGATGCGAATGATGCGGTCGTCGGAAAACCCGGCGATCTTCTTCCAGAAACCGGCCGCCTCGTCGTCCGTGTGATAGACGGTGACCAGCAGCTTGTCCTTGTTCAGCCCGAACTCCCTGGTGATCAGGTTCCAGGCAAGCTCGATGGCGCGCTCCTTGAAATAGTCGCCGAAGGAGAAATTGCCGAGCATCTCGAAGAAGGTCAGATGGCGTGCCGTGTAGCCGACATTGTCGAGATCGTTGTGCTTGCCGCCGGCGCGCACGCTCTTCTGGGCGGTCGACGCGCGCGAATAGGCCCGCTTCTCCAAACCGGTGAAGACATTCTTGAACTGCACCATGCCGGCGTTGGTGAACATCAGTGTCGGATCGTTGCGCGGCACCAGCGGGCTCGACGCGACGATCTCGTGACCCTCCTTGCGGAAGTAGTCGAGAAATGTCGACCGGATCTCGTTCACGCCACTCATGAATGCTGCCTTTTCGGAAGAGCCGCCGGCAAACCGGCGGAAATGGGCTCTGCGTTTTTAGAAGATTAGGACTTGGCCTTTTAGCCGCCGCGCCTCACCCTGTCCAGAAACACGGAATTGGTCCAATCCACGGCCTTTGCCGGCCATTCGAACCGGCCTGTTTTCGCCGCCAAAACGCAAAACCGCCGGCACTGGGCCGGCGGTTTCGAAACGCAATAACGCGGAACTCAATTACATAAGCCTGAGATAATAGAACGCGATTATGGCCGAACTCCGGCCGGCATCGCGCACGAAGCTGTTACATGGCGCCGGATTCTTCCTCGAAACCGTCGTCTTCGCCGCGCTCAGGGCCGCCATTCTCGAGGAATTTCTCGGCGATCAGCCCGGCATTCTGCCTGATCGACAACTCGATCTCGCGTGCCGTGTCGGGATTGTCACGCAGGAACAGCTTGGCATTTTCGCGGCCCTGGCCGAGACGCTGCGAGTTATAGGAAAACCAGGCGCCAGACTTCTCGACAATACCGGCCTTGACCCCGAGATCGACCAGTTCGCCGGTTTTGGAGACGCCCTCACCAAACATGATGTCGAATTCGACCACCTTGAAGGGCGGCGCCAGCTTGTTCTTGACCACCTTGACGCGGGTCTGGTTGCCGACAACCTCGTCGCGGTCCTTGATCGAGCCGATGCGGCGGATGTCAAGACGCACCGAAGCGTAGAATTTCAGCGCGTTGCCGCCCGTCGTGGTCTCGGGCGAACCGAACATGACGCCGATCTTCATGCGGATCTGGTTGATGAAGATGACCATGGTGTTGGAGCGCGAGATCGAAGCGGTCAGCTTGCGCAGCGCCTGGCTCATCAAGCGGGCCTGCAGGCCGGGCAGCGAATCGCCCATCTCACCTTCAATTTCAGCGCGTGGCGTCAGCGCCGCGACCGAATCGACCACCAGCACGTCGATGGCGCCGGAGCGCACCAGCGTGTCGCAGATTTCCAGCGCCTGCTCACCGGTGTCGGGCTGCGAGATCAGAAGGTTTTCGAGATCGACGCCAAGCTTGCGGGCATAGACCGGGTCAAGCGCGTGCTCGGCATCGACGAAAGCGCAGATGCCGCCCTTCTTCTGGGCTTCCGCAACGGTGTGCAGCGCCAACGTCGTCTTGCCCGAGCTTTCCGGCCCGTAGATCTCGATGATGCGGCCGCGCGGCAAGCCACCAACACCAAGCGCGATGTCTAGGCCAAGCGAGCCGGTCGGCACCGTTTCAATCTCGACGACCTGATCGTTGGCGCCGAGCCGCATGATCGAGCCCTTGCCGAAAGCCCGCTCGATTTGCGACAGCGCCGCATCCAGAGCCTTTGATTTGTCCACTGCCTTGTCCTCTACCAGCCGCAAAGAATTCTGAGCCATGATACATCACCCCTTGGTCGTCAATGAAGGCCGGACAATCCGTAATCCCTGCCTATTTGTACCTTTTTTGTTCTCATTTGGCAAGAGGGGTCAAATATCTGAAAAACAAACAATATCCGGATTTGTTCTTTTTTTGTCCAAGGATTCGATCAGGGATGCACCACACGTTGGGCCAGACGGCTCGGTTGTTTCGATCTGCCGAATCGCCGCCTTGCATGCGAAGCTCCGTCGCGCAGCCTAGCGCTTGTGCGGCTGGAATAACAAAGGTCATATCGCCGGCATGCTGAAATCCACGAAAATACTGGCCGTAGGCGGCGCCCATATCGACCGGCGCGGCCAGGTGTCCGGCGCTTACGTGCCGGCTGCCTCCAATCCCGGCACGATGCGCGAGGATGTCGGCGGCGGCGTCTTCAACGCTTTGCGCAGCGCCGTGCGGCGCGGCGTCTCCGCGTCGCTCATGTCGGTTCGCGGCGGCGATGCCGCTGCCGACACCGTTTCGCGAGCCATTGCCGAGACAGGCATTACCGACCTGTCGGCGGTCTTCCTCGACCGCACGACGCCGAGCTACACGGCGCTGATCGACAGTGAGGGCGAGCTGATCGTCGGCTTTGCCGACATGGCGCTCTATGATTTGGCGTTTCCCAAGCAGATCAGGCGCTCCAAGGTGCGGGAGGTGATCGCTGCCGCCGATGCGATCCTGTGCGACGCCAATCTGCCCTCTTCGGCGCTGGAACGGCTGGTGGCGCTCGCCGCGGGCAAGCCGATTTTCGCCATTGCCATCTCGCCGGCCAAGGTGGTGCGGCTGATACCGGTGCTGAAGGAGCTCTCGCTCGTCTTCATGAACCGGCGCGAGGCCATGGTGCTGGCCGGCGTCGCCGCGACTGCCACGGAGCGCGAGGTCGTCGACGGGTTGCGATGCAGCGGCCTTGTCAGCGGCGTGGTGACGGCGGGCAGCGAGCCCATGCTGGGCTTCGATGAAGCCAGCGCCTTCTCGATCCTGCCGCCGCCGCCAAGAAAGGTCGCTGACGTCACCGGCGCTGGCGATGCGCTGGCGGGCGCTACGGTTGCTGCCTTGCTGCGTGGCCTGCCGCTGCGGGCAGCTCTGCGCGAAGGCATTGCCGGGGCGACGCTTGCCATCGAAAGCGCCAGCGCCGTTCCGGAGTTCACCGCGGCTGATTTCACTGAGGCATTGGCTCTTGTGCCGGATGCCAGGGAAGTGGCATGAGACCGGCGAATTCATAGTGCCGCGATGTTGCCTGGTGTCCCGACGGACGCGCCGCATTCCGGATTGGAGACCCTGATGACCCCTGAGACCGCCGGCCCCTTCATCGACATCCACGCGCCGGTGGCGCAGGCCCTGGCGGCCGGCCGGCCGGTGGTGGCGCTGGAAAGCACCATCATCACCCATGGCATGCCCTACCCCGACAATGGCGCCATGGCGGCCGATGTCGAAAAGATCATCACCGACGGCGGCGCCGTGCCGGCGACCATCGCCGTGGTTGGCGGCCGCATAAAGATCGGGCTTTCGGACGGCGAGCGCGAATCGCTGGCGATGACGGGCGACGCCATGAAACTGTCGCGCGCCGATCTCGGTTTTGCCGTGGCGCAAGGGCGCACCGGTGGCACCACGGTCGCCGCCACGATGATCGCGGCGCATATGGTCGGCATAAAAGTGTTCGCCACCGGCGGCATCGGCGGCGTGCACAAGGGCGCCGAAAAGAGTTTTGACATTTCCGCCGATCTCGACGAGCTGGCGCGCACCCCGGTCATCGTCGTCTCGGCCGGCGCCAAGGCCATCCTCGACATCGAAAAGACGCTGGAGGTGCTGGAGACGCGCGGCGTGCCGGTGATCGGCCTTGGCTGCGAGACGATGCCCGCCTTCTGGTCGCGGCAGTCGCCGTTCCGCGCGCCGCTGACCTTGCACGAGCCGGAAGCGATCGCGCATTTCTACCAGACGAGGGCAGCGCTGGGGCTCGCCGGCGGCATGCTGATCGCCAATCCTGTGCCGGAAAACCATGAAATCCCGGCTGAGGAGATGGCGGGCTATATCGACGCCGCGCAAAAGGCCGCAGAAGCGCTCAACGTGACCGGCAAGGCGGTGACGCCGTTCCTGCTGTCGAAAATCCTCGAACTGACCGGCGGCAGGAGCCTGAAGACCAACATCGCGCTGGTAGAGAACAATGCGCGGCTGGCGGCGAGGATTGCCAAGGCGCTGTAGGCCAACGTCGGCGGGACAGCACCCCCTCTGTCCTGCCGGACATCTCCCCCGCAAGGGGGGAGATCGAATGTCGTCAACGCCTCCGTCAATCTTCAACGTTGAAAAGAGCGGGCAGACGGTGAAACTGCCAATCTCCCTCCTTGCGGGGGAGATGGCCGGCAGGCCAGAGGGGGGTGCTGTCCCTCGACCGTCCCAAGGCTGGCATCACTTCCCCGCCCGCCGCCCCGCCTCATAGGCCCGCCGTGCCCAGGCCGCCATCTCGTCGGGATCATCGAAAGCGCTGTCGGGAACGCTCCAGTAGGGCATGGCGACCAGCTTGCCGTGGCGCGAGCCGGTATAGGTCCATTGCGCGCAGCCGGCGGCCTCGAACTCGGGCGCGCTTTGCTCGTCGGCCTTCAGCAGCAATTCGCCGCGCAGCACGATGGCGACGATGACACCGTCGAAATAGATGCCCTTGCCGCCGAACAGCTTGCGGATGCTGACAGGGCCAAGGCCTTCGAACAGTTCGGCGATGCGTTCATTGTCCATGCCGCGATCATGTCACCGGCGTCTGGCCTTGTCATCGCCGCAACCAAAATCATGCTGACAGGTTGTGTGAGGTCGATCGGAGTTTCCCGCCATGCCCGTCCTGCTCAAAGGGTCCTGCCGCTGCAATGCCGTGCGTTTCGAGGTGGAGAGCCACACGCCGGCGCCATTCATGCTGTGCTACTGTTCGATCTGCCGCAAGCAGCAGGGCGGTGGCGGGTTTGCCATCAATCTCGGTGCGGACAACGAAACACTGAACATCAGGGGCAAGCGCAGCCTCGGCGTCTTTCGGGCGGAGGTCGAGGATGACGAGCATCCGCATTGCGAAATCTCGACCGGCGAGCGCAATTTCTGCAAGAAATGCGGGGCGGCCCTTTGGCTCTACGACCCGACATGGCCGGAACTGGTGCATCCCTTCGCCTCGGCGGTCGACAGCGATTTACCCATTCCGCCAAGCAAGGTGCACCTGATGCTGAAATACAAGGCGAACTGGGTGGAGCCGGAGGTTGGCAAGCATGACAAGGTCTTCGACGTCTATCCCGAGGAATCGATCGCCGACTGGCACAAGCGGACGGGCATGTGGGTGGATTAGCGTCCTTCACCCCGTTTACGGCGGGGCGATTGCATATGGGTTTTTACGAAGAGGACCCCCACCCTAACCCTCCCCACAAGGGGGAGGGAACGCTGCCGCGCGCCATCCTTTTGGCGTCGAAACCTCGGGGATTTGCGGAATCAGCGCCTACCGAGTCTCCCTCCCCCTTGTGGGGAGGGATTAAGGGTGGGGGTATTCGTAGAGCGCAAGCCAGTCATATGCGATCACCCCTGCCGCTTACGGGGCTGGAAGATCAGGCCGAGGCGCGTGCTTCTGCCAGCGCCTTCAGGTCGGCCGGCTTGAGTTCGACGGATTCGCCGCAACCGCAGGCCGAACTCTGATTCGGGTTGCGGAATGTGAAGCCGGTGCGCAGCGTCGTCTGCTCGAAATCCATCTCGGTGCCGAACAGAAATAGCGCTGCCTCAGGCGCCACATAGACATGCGCGCCATCGCGCTCGATATGGTCGTCCTTGGTATAGGGCTCGGTCACCAGATCGACCGTATATTCCATCCCGGCGCAGCCGCCCTTCTTGATGCCGAGGCGGATGCCGTGCGCGCTGTCGCGGGTGGCGACAATCTCGCGCACCCGGTCGGCGGCCTTTTCGGTCATCGTGATGACGGCGAAGCGTCCCATTCGTTTTCCTTCCATTCCATGCAGGTTCAAGGCCCGCCGAATGATTCCTCACCTAAAATGGTGAAGTTTTATCCCTGGCGCAAGTGCACCAGCCTCTGTCGCGCTAGTACCAACCCACCGCCACCTGCGCCTCTTCCGACATGCGGTCGGCCGACCATGGCGGGTCGAAAGTCATGTTGACCTCGACGCCGGACACACCTTCGACGGCGCCGACGGCATTCTCCACCCAGCCGGGCATTTCGCCGGCGACAGGGCAGCCCGGAGCGGTCAGCGTCATGTCGATCTTGACCGAGCGATTGTCCTCGATGTCGATCTTATAGATCAGGCCGAGCTCGTAGATATCGGCTGGGATTTCCGGATCGTAGACGGTCTTCAGCGCCGAGACGATGTCGTCGGTCAGCCGCGCCAGCTCGTCGGCTGGAATGGCCGATCCCGAAACCAGCGCATTGGGCGCTGTTTCCGGAATGGTCTCGGCTGCGATGCTCACATCATCCATGGTCGTCACCCAAAAAAATCATCATCCAAAGAATTTGCGCGCTTTTTCAAGCGCCTCGGCCAAAGCGTCGACTTCGGCCCTGGTATTATACATGCCGAACGATGCCCTGCATGTGGAGGTTACGCCGAAGCGTTTCAACAGCGGCTGGGCGCAATGGGTGCCGGCGCGGACAGCAACGCCCTGCCTGTCGATCACCATCGACACGTCATGCGCATGAATGCCTTGCAGCTCAAACGAGATGATGGCGCCCTTGCCGGGCGCATCGCCGAAGATGCGCAGCGAATTGATGGCGCGCAGCCGCTCATGCGCGTAGTTCTTGAGGTCTTCCTCATGGGCGGCAATGCGCTCGCGGCCGATTTTTTCCATATAGTCGAGCGCAGCACCCAGCCCGATCGCCTGGACGATCGGCGGCGTGCCGGCTTCGAAACGGTGCGGCGGCTCGTTGTAGGTGACGATGTCTTCCGTCACCTCTTCGATCATCTCGCCGCCGCCCATGAAGGGCCGCATGCCCTGGAGAATGTCCTTCTTGCCGTAGAGAACGCCGATGCCCGAGGGGCCGTAGACCTTGTGGCCGGTGAAGACGAAGAAGTCGCAGTCGAGATCCTGCACATCGATCGGCATATGCACGGCGCTCTGGCTGCCGTCTACAAGGACGGGAATTCCACGCGAATGCGCAATGCGCACGATCTCCTTGATCGGCGTCACCGTGCCCAGCGCATTCGACATCTGCGTGATGGCGACCAGCTTGGTGCGGTCGGTCAGGCGCTTCTCGAATTCCTCGATGTGGAAGACGCCGAGATCGTCGACCGGCACCCAGACCAGCTTGGCGCCCTGCCGCTCGCGGATGAAATGCCACGGCACGATGTTGGAGTGGTGCTCCATGATCGACAGTACGATCTCGTCGCCCTCGCCGATGTTGGGCATGCCATAGCCATAGGCGACGGTATTGACGGCGGAGGTCGTGTTCGAGGTGAAGACGATGTTTTCGGTGCTTGGCGCGTTGAGGAAGCGGCGCACCGTCTCACGGGCCTTTTCGTAGGCGTCGGTCGCGGCGTTCGAGAGAAAATGCAGGCCGCGATGGACGTTGGCGTATTCCTGGGAATAGGCATGCTGGATTGTGTCCAGCACCACCTGCGGCTTCTGTGCCGAGGCGCCATTGTCGAGATAGACCAGCGGCTTGCCGTAGACTTCCCGCGACAGGATCGGGAAATCGCGGCGGATCGCTTCGACGTCGTAGAAATCTCCGATCTTGCCTGGAGCGTTCATCAGGTCACCCGTGTGCCACGAACCAGTCGTCGAGCCGCGCTTCCAGCGCCTCGACAATCGCTTCGTCGTCCAGTTCCTCGATCACCTCCGCGACGAAGGCCTTCACGAGCAACCCCCGCGCGCTTTTCTCGTCGACGCCGCGCGCCATCAGGTAGAACAGATGGTCGTGGTCGATTTCAGTGACCGTCGCGCCGTGGCCGCAAATCACGTCGTCGGCGAAGATTTCAAGCTCGGGCTTGGTCGAGAACTCGCCATCGTCCGACAGCAACAGCGTGTTGCAGGCCATCTTCGCGTTGGTCTTCTGCGCATATTGATGGACGTTGATGCGGCCCTGGAACACACCGCGCGCCTTGCCCGTCACCACATTGCGGATCACTTCCGTAGAGGTCGTGTGCGGCACGGCGTGGTCGAGCACCATGGTCACGTCTGTGTGGGTGTCGCCGGCCAGCAGGTTGATGCCGCGAAGCTTGAAATCGGCGCCTTCGCCAGTCGTCCTGACCATGATCTCCTGGCGCACGAGCTTGCCGCCGGCGTTCATGACGAACAGCGTCAGTTTCGCATTCTTGCCGATATGGGCCTTGAACTGCGCCAGATGCGTCGCCGTTTCCGGCTGATCCTGGACGACCAGCCACGTTACCTCGGCGCCCTCGTTGAGCACGATCTGACTTACCGAGCTGCTCAAGGCAGCGCCATCACCCGTCTGCCGTTCGACGATGACGGCCTTGGCGCCGGCGCCGACGCGCACGGGCAGGCGCACATGCGTCTGGCCGCCAGCCTGCAGGTTCTGCAGTTCGATCGGCTTTTCCAGCTTCGTCCCATCGGCAATATCGATGAAATAACCATCGGCAACGAAAGCCGTGTTCAGCGCGCCGATGGCATCGTCGCTGCCATAGGGATCGAGCCCCGGTGCGATGCTGCCGTCGATCAGCTTTTCCGAAAGGCGCTGGAAGGTGACGCCTTCAAGGACAGGCACCTTGGCGTCGGACTTGCCGTTCAGGATCGACACCACGGCGGAACCTTCGACGATTGGTGCGATGGCTTTAGCCATGGCGGCCGGGTCGAAGTCCGGCACGGTATTCAGCAACCGGCGCAGGTCGGTATAGTGCCAGGATTCGACGCGCCGCGTCGGCAGACCGTGCTTGATCGTCTCGATGGCGTCGTCGCGCTTCAGCATCACCGCGCCGTCGCCCGGCAGCAGCGACAATCGGTCGCCGAACGCGTCGATCAACGCTGTCTCGGCCGGTGTCCGCTGCGGTTGTGCGTGCATATTCATCAAACTGCCCTCTGGCATCTCACGCTGCTTCGCCGATCACGCCGGCATAGCCATTGGCTTCCAAATCGAGCGCCAGCGACTTGTCGCCTGACTTGATGACCTGGCCCTTGTAGAGCACGTGCACGGTGTCGGGCACGATGTGCTCAAGCAGGCGCTGGTAGTGGGTGATGACCAGGAACGCCCGGTCCGGCGCCCGCAGCGCGTTGACGCCGTCGGACACGATCTTCAGCGCATCGATGTCGAGGCCGGAATCGGTCTCGTCGAGCACGCACAATTTCGGCTCCAGCAGCTTCATCTGCAGGATCTCGGCGCGCTTCTTCTCGCCGCCGGAGAAGCCGACATTGAGCGGCCGCTTTAGCATCGCCATGTCCATGCTGAGCGAGGCGGCGGCTTCCTTCACCCGCTTCAAAAATTCCGGGATCTTCAGCGGCTCCTCGCCACGCGCCTTGCGCTGCTCGTTCATCGCCACCTTCAGGAATTCCATGGTCGCGACGCCCGGTATCTCCATCGGATACTGGAAGGCGAGGAAAATGCCTGACGTGGCGCGCTCGGCCGGATCCATTTCGAGGATCGACTGGCCGTTGTAGAGGATGTCGCCTTCGGTCACCTCATAGTCCTCGCGGCCTGCGAGGATGTAGGACAGCGTCGATTTTCCCGAGCCGTTCGGCCCCATGATCGCGGCGACCTCGCCGGCTTTCACCGTCAGGTTCAAGCCGCGGATGATTTCGGTGCCGTCATCGACGATGCGGGCGTGCAGGTTTCTGATTTCAAGCATTTTTTCGTTTCCTGAATATATATCCGGTCAGCCGACCGAGCCCTCAAGGCTAATCCCGATCAGCTTCTGCGCCTCGACCGCGAATTCCATCGGCAGTTGCTGGATGACGTCCTTGACGAAGCCGTTGACGATCAGCGCGATCGCTTCCTCTTCGGGAATGCCGCGCTGCATGACGTAGAATTTCTGGTCCTCGGAAATCTTCGACGTCGTCGCTTCGTGCTCGAACTGCGCCGTCGAATTCTTGGCTTCCATGTAGGGCACGGTGTGCGCGCCGCACTGGTCGCCGATCAGCAGCGAGTCGCAGTTGGTGAAGTTGCGGGCGTTGGTCGCCTTGCGATGCGCCGAGACCTGGCCGCGATAGGTGTTCTGCGAGAAGCCGGCGGCGATGCCCTTGGAGATGATGCGGCTCGACGTGTTCTTGCCGAGATGGATCATCTTGGTGCCGCTGTCGACCTGCTGATAGCCGTTCGACACGGCGATCGAATAGAACTCGCCTTGGGAATCGTCGCCACGCAGGATGCAGCTCGGATATTTCCAGGTAATGGCGGAGCCGGTCTCGACCTGCGTCCACGAAATCTTGGAACGGTCGCCGCGGCAGTCGCCGCGCTTGGTGACGAAGTTGTAGATACCGCCCTTGCCCTCGGCGTCGCCGGGGTACCAGTTCTGCACCGTCGAGTACTTGATCTCGGCATCGTCGAGCGCCACCAGTTCGACCACCGCGGCGTGCAACTGGTTCTCGTCGCGCTGCGGCGCCGTGCAGCCCTCGAGATAGGAGACGTAGGCCCTCTCCTCGGCGATGATCAGCGTGCGCTCGAACTGGCCGGTGTTCTTCTCGTTCATGCGGAAATAGGTCGACAGCTCCATCGGGCAGCGCACGCCCTTGGGCACGAAGACGAACGAGCCGTCGGTGAAGACAGCCGAATTCAGCGTGGCGTAGTAATTGTCGGAGGTCGGCACGACCGAGCCGAGATACTTTTTCACCAGTTCCGGATGCTCGCGGATGGCTTCCGAGATCGAACAGAAAATGACGCCGGCCTGCGCCAGCTCCTTCTTGAAAGTGGTGACGACCGAGACGGAATCGAACACGGCGTCGACAGCGACGCGGCCCGACTTGTAGACGTTATCGCTGACCTCCTCGAGCTCCGAGGCATCGGTCTTCTGCACACCGGCAAGGATTTCCTGCTCCCGCAGCGGAATGCCGAGCTTTTCGTAGACCTTCAAGAGTTCGGGATCGACATCGCTGAGCGAGGTCGGGCCGGGCGTGCTCTTGGGCGCCGCATAGAAATAGATGTCCTGGAAATCGATCTTCGGATAGTGGACGCGCGCCCAGGTCGGCTCGTCAAGCGTCAGCCAGCGGCGATACGCTTCCAGACGCCATTCCAGCATCCAGGACGGCTCGTCCTTCTTGGCCGAAATGAAACGGATGATGTCTTCGCTGAGGCCCTTGGGGGCCTTGTCCATCGCGATTTCGGTCTGGAATCCGTATTTGTATTGGTCGACGTCGATCTTTCGGACCCGATCGATCGTGTCCTGCACAGCAGGCATATGCGTTCTCCATCCACGCCGGGGTCAAGGCCCGACAGTTTTCAAACTATGGCACCGCCAAAATTGAACGCCAAAGAAGCGCTAGCGGCAGCGTAAGTTTCATATAGTGCGCTTCGACCGGAAATTCACCCGGCCAGCATGAAACGCACGGCTCTACCAGGCCGAAAGGCCCGAAATTGTCCAACCGCTCACGCGGCCTTTTCCCTATCCGCCCTGCGTGCAGCGATTCCCGTCAGCGCAACGCGAAACAACTCGATGTCTTCCGCGCCGGTCGCAGGCCCGATCGACACGCGCAAGGCGCCGAGGCTGTCACCGTATCCCATGGCTTTCAGCACATGGCTCGGTCCGACCTTGCCCGACGAACAGGCGGAGCCGGCCGACAGCGCTACACCGGCCAGATCGAAGGCGATCTGCGCGGTTTCGGCTTTGACGCCCGCAATAACGAAGAATGCCGTATTGGCAAGCCTTGGCGCACCGGTTCCGAAGATTTCCGCGTCCGGCACCAGCGATTTGACGATGGCCTCGACTTCGTCGCGGCGCTGGCGCACCGCATCCATTGCCAGCAATCCGGCCAAGGCCTCGCGGGCGGCCGCGCCAAAACCGGCAATGGCAGCGAGGTTTTCGGTGCCGCCGCGATGGCCCTTCTCCTGGCCGCCGCCATTGATCAACGGCTTCGGCATCATCAGATCCGAAGCGGCGACGATGGCGCCGACGCCCTTGGGGCCACCGATCTTGTGCGAGGACAGAATCAGATAATCGGCGTAACCAGCTGATAGATCGATCGAAACACGCCCGGCGGCCTGCACGGCGTCGACAATGAGGATACCGCCCGCCGCCTTGACAATCCCGGCGATGCGATCGATCGGCTGGATGACGCCGGTTTCGTTGTTGGCGGCGTGGATGGCGACCAGCGGCAGGCCTTCGCTCTTGTCATGACCGCCGAGCGCCGACTCCAAGGCGCCGAGATCGGCGATGCCGTTGGCGTCGACGCCGATCCGGGTGAGCTGCGCTGCCGGGAAGTGTCCGCCGTTCAACAGGCAGGGATGATCGGCCTCGGACACATAAAGTCGGCTCATGCGCACGGTGCCGCGCCCCATCCGCCAGTCGGGTGACAGCAGCGTCGAGGCTGCTTCCGTCGCACCGGAGGTGAACACGACATGCTCGGGCTTGGCGTTGACCAGTGCAGCAACATCACGCCTGGCGGTTTCGATCATACGGCGGGCCGCCCGCCCCTCGGCGTGAACCGATGACGGATTGGCGGCGACGTCAAGCGCCCCGACCATAGCTTCGCGGGCCGCGGCAAGCAGCGGCGCACTGGCATTATAATCGAGATAGGCGCGTTTTGCGGCCATTTTCGTCCGTCAAGTCCCGTCAGAAGCCATTCCGATGTCGTATGGCGTTATTTCCTTGAAATTCCAAGGCGAGCCGTCCTATTTACGCGGCTTGCGGCGCGGGTGGCCGGGCTCAATGTCTTGCCACCCAGTTTTGAACAATTCTAAACTAGCTTCTAAGAAGACGCTCGCCCTGCGTCAAGGCCAGAGGAAACGTTCCAGGCACCGCGCGTTCGTATTACCAAGTGGAGTATTTTATGCCTGAGGTCATTTTCACCGGTCCTGCCGGCCGCCTGGAGGGTCGCTATCAGCCTTCCAAGGAAAAAAGCGCGCCGATTGCCATCGTCCTGCACCCGCATCCGCAATTCGGCGGCACGATGAACAACAAGATCGTCTACGACCTCTTCTACATGTTCCAGAAGCGGGATTTCACCACGCTGCGCTTCAATTTCCGCGGCATCGGCCGCAGCCAGGGCGAGTTCGACCACGGCACCGGCGAGTTGTCGGATGCCGCCGCGGCGCTGGATTGGGTGCAGTCGCTGCATCCGGATTCCAAGAGTTGCTGGGTCGCCGGGTACTCCTTCGGCTCCTGGATCGGCATGCAGCTTCTGATGCGCCGGCCGGAAATCGAAGGCTTCATCTCGATCGCGCCGCAGCCCAACACCTATGATTTCTCGTTCCTGGCGCCCTGCCCGTCATCGGGCCTGATCATCCATGGCGATGCCGACAAGGTGGCGCCGCCGAAGGATGTGCAGGGCCTGGTCGACAAGCTGCACACGCAGAAGGGCATCACCATCACGCAAAAGACGTTGCCCGGCGCCAACCATTTCTTCGCCAACGATGCCGACCTGCTGCTCGAGGAATGCGCCGACTATCTCGACCGCCGGCTGGCCGGCGAATTGTCGGATCCGCGTCCGAAGCGGCTGAGATAAACAAGAAAAGAACGGACGGCGATGTACGAGCCTCCTCATTTCAGGGAAACGCGGCCGGAAATCCTGCACGGGCTGATCCGGACGCATCCGCTGGGCCTGTTGATTTCCAACGGGTCCGATGGGCCGGTCGCCAACGCTGTCCCGTTCCTGCTCGACGCGGAAATCGGGCCTAACGGCAGGCTGCGCGCCCATCTGGCGCGGGCCAACCCGCAATGGCGCCTGCTGGCCGACAATCCGGCTTCACCGGTATTGATCGTCTTCCAGGGCAGCGATGCCTATGTGACGCCGTCCTGGTACGAGACCAAGCGCGAGACCGGCAAGGTGGTGCCGACCTGGAATTATGCCATCGTGCAGGTTCGCGGCACAGTCAAGGTGATGGATGACCAGGACTGGCTGGCGCAGCAGATCGCCGATCTGACGGCGTCGCAGGAAGGCGCTCGCCAAGCGCCCTGGGCAGTGACCGACGCGCCGGAGCCGTTCATCCAGTCGCAGATCAAAGGCATTATCGGGCTGGAAATCGAGATCAGCGAAATCCACGGCAAGTGGAAGGTCAGCCAGAACCGGCCGGTCGCCGATCGCGTCGGCGTTGCACAGGGGCTGGAAAGCGAAGACCACCAGTCGCCCGGCATGGCCGGCCTGGTCAGATCCTATGGCGGGCTGGACGGCAACTGAACTTCGAATGCTCAGGAAGCCTTCCTTCTCCGCCCAATCAGCCAAAACGTTGTCTTGCGGACCGGCAGTCCCGAAGGCATCGGCCGGAAGATGAAGCCGAGCCGGGCAAAGACCAGCCCGCAGGCCAGCGCGAAACCGCAGCCAAGGCCGAAGCCGGCGACGGTGTCGCTGGGATAGTGCGCGCCAACGAAGATACGGGTCGAGGCGATGCAGGCAGTGATCGCCAGGGCGATGTACCAGCGCCGCGGAAACAACAGCAAAGCGACCCCGAACACCGCGCCCATCGTCGTACCATGGCCGGATGGAAAGCCGGCGAAGCGCGCATCGAAAGCGAAGGGGTGCAGGGTAAGCACGCCAAAGTCCTCGTAATAGAGCGGGCGAGCCCGGCCAATCGCATATTTCAGCACATTGACGGCGATTCCCGACAGGCCGGTGGCGCACAGCACCAGAAAAGCCAGGCAGGTCCAGTTGTAGAGGAGCATCAGCGAGCGCCGGGAGAGGCTTCGCCAATCCGTCAGGTTCGCGGCGACAAGCAGAAGCGCCGACGGAATGAGATACCAGCCACCCAGGCCGAACTGGGTGAAAAAGTCGGCAGTCCGGGCAAATCCCGCCGACCACTTGCCGTGAAGCATTCCGGCCGGAGTGTCGAGACGAACAAACGCTGCCGCCGTCAGCAAAATCCAGACCAGCACCCAGACCGACCACAAAACGTTCGGGTATCTGGCCGGACGGGTGGCAAGGCGGCTTTTGGCGATCTGCATCGTATCGCGAAAATTGTCGAGCGACCGGCGCCCTACCCCAAGGAGCAGGCTCGAAACGGGCGGGCGTGATTTCACCAGCATAGGAAATTCGACCCCATTGTTGCCGTCATGGGCATCGGCGAGCCGTCACTGGGTTACACGATAGAGGCCGAGCGACAGCTTGTCTCCCGATGAATAGTTGAGGCCGTCGACCTCGGCAACGCGGTTCGCCGACTTGCCTTGCGCCGCCAGCAGCCCATTCAGTTTCTGCTCGTCGCCGACCTGCGCCAGCGCCAGGGCGCAGGCAGGATCGCCGAGCAGATGCTTGGCGACGCCATCGACATCGGTCAGGACGGTCTTGGTGCCGACCAGGAACACCAGGCTCGGCTCGTGATATTCCGCCGAAGCGAGCACCGTGGTGTCGCAAGGCCTGTTGGCCTGGAACGCCGCCTCGATCGCCGGGCTCAGCCAGATCGGCTTCAGCGAAGGCGCGATGACGCCGAACAACAGCCCATAGGTGATGCCCGCGCAAGCCGCGACGGCGCCGATGCGAGGAAGCGGAACCTGCAACTCCCGCGAGAAGGCAAGGTAGCCCGCCCCCAGTGCTGCCGCGGCGGCCGGAATGCTCCACCAGGAGAAGGTGCCGGTGAGGTAGATCGGCGCTCCGACGCAGACCGCCGCCAGGCCAAGGCTGACCACGGCAAGACCGAATGCGGTCGACCACCACAACCAATCCTGCCAGCGCCTGAGCGGCGCATTCGCCTCCTGCGGCGGCAAGGTCAGCAGCCAGCCGATCAGCAGCGCCATGCCGGGATAGGCCGGCAGGACATAGTGCGGCAGCTTGGTCGGGATCAGCTCGAACACCAGCCAGAACGGAATGTACCAGGCCAGGCAGAAACGCAACCGCGGATCGTCGCGCAGACGGTTGAGGGCCTGCAGCCCGGCGCCGACCGCGATCAGACCGAACGGCCACATGAACAAGGAATAGGTCAGCATGTAGAAGCCCGGCGGCAGGCCGTGCGATTCCTCGCCCGAGGCGACCTTGGCCATCATGTCCTTGCCGACGGCATCACTGAGAAAGGCGCCGCCGCTCTTCCAGGTGATGAGGGCCACCCAGGGCAACACGATGAGCACCACCAGAGCGACACCGCGCACGAGCTTCAGCTTCAGGAGCCAGCGCCAGTCGCGCTCGAAGGCAAACAGGGCGGCGACCGTCAGCACCGACAGGAGCGGAGCCACCGGCCCCTTGATAAGGATTCCGAGGCCTTGAGCCGCCCAGAAGATCCACGGCAAATGGGCGGCCACCGGTTCGTTGCGGCGCGATGCCAGATAAATCTGGGCGAGCGCGCCTTGCGCCGCCACGCAGCAGGCCAGCAGCATGGCGTCGGTCTTGGCGTCACGGCCCTCGAAGGCTGTGGCGAAGATAGCCGCCATTATCAGGCCGGCGGCGAGACCGGCATTGGCCCCGAACAGCTTGGTGCCTGTCCAGGCAATGCCGACGACGGCCAAGGCAATGCCAAGCATGGAGACGAGGCGGTAGACCCAGATCGGCGCCGCCGCCCCCTCGCCGCTCAGCGCCACGGCCGCCGATTGCAGCCAGTAGATGCCGATCGGCTTCTTGTAGCGCGAGGCATCCTGAAAACGGATGTCGACATAGTCGGAGGTTTCGATCATCTGCTTGGTGGCCTGGACAAAACGGGATTCGTCCCGGTCGACGGGTGGAAGGCTCGCCAGTCCGCTGAATGTCATCAGCACGCTGAACAGAAAGAGAAAGAGATAGTTCCTGTTCATCGCGGAGCTTTCCGGATCTGATCTGCGGGATGGCCCCGTCGCGGCGCCTCAGGCCCTGCCCCTGCGCGGCGCCTCAATACGCCAGCCCAAACGACGAAGCAAGGATTCGCAAACGCCATCCGCGCGGGCACCAAAACAGAAAACCGCTTTTGCTGATCGCTGGACCTTTGTCTGGCGCGCGATCAGACGCAAAACCGGAAACCACTTTTGCTGATCGCGCTTGGATGCTAAACGCCCGCGTTCATGCACATCCGAGCCACAGCGGCCGGGCGCTTTCGGGAAAGAAACAATGTCCGCCTTCAAATCCGATTTCCTGCGCACGATGAGCGAGCGCGGTTTCATCCACCAGACTTCGGATGATGCCGGCCTCGACAATATCTTCGCCAAGGAGACGGTGACGGCCTATATCGGCTTCGACGCCACCGCCAAGAGCCTGCACGCCGGCTCGCTGATCCAGATCATGATGCTGCACTGGCTGCAGCAGACGGGTCATCGGCCGATCGCGCTGATGGGCGGCGGCACCTCGATGATCGGCGACCCGTCCTTCAAGGACGAGGCGCGCAAGCTTTTGACCCCGCAGGACATCGAAGACAATCTAGCCGGCATCCGCCGCAACTTCATGCCCTACCTCAAATTCGGCAGCGGTCCGAACGACGCCATCATGGTCAACAACGCCGACTGGCTGATGGAGATCAACTACGTCAATTTCCTCCGCGATGTCGGCCGTCACTTTTCCGTCAACCGCATGCTGGCGTTCGATTCCGTCAAGTTGCGGCTCGATCGCGAGCAGTCGCTGTCGTTCCTCGAATTCAACTACATGATCCTGCAGGCCTATGATTTCGTCGAGCTCTACAAGCGTCTCGGCTGCCGCCTGCAGATGGGCGGCTCCGACCAGTGGGGCAATATCATCAACGGCATCGATCTCGGCCGCCGCATGGAGGACGCGCAGCTCTATGCGCTGACGACGCCGCTGCTCACCACCTCGTCGGGCGCCAAGATGGGCAAGTCGGCTTCGGGCGCGGTCTGGCTCGATGCGGAGATGCTGAGCCCCTACGAATTCTGGCAGTACTGGCGCAACACCGAGGATGCCGACGTCGCCCGCTTCCTGAAGCTCTACACGACGCTGCCGCTGGACGAGGTGGCGCGGCTCGAACAGCTCGGCGGATCCGAGATCAATGAGGCCAAGAAGATCCTCGCCACCGAGATCACCGCCCTGCTGCACGGCCGCGCAGCCGCCGAGCAAGCCAGCGATACGGCGCGCAAGACGTTCGAGGAAGGCGCGCTCGCGGAGTCGCTACCGACCGTCGAGGTCGACAAAACGGCGCTTGAAACCGGCGTCGGTATCCTGTCGCTGCTGGTCACTGCCGGACTGGCGGCATCGAACGGCGAAGCGCGGCGGCATGTGCAGGGCGGTGCCGTGCGCCTGAACGACGAGCCGGTGAGCGACGAGCGCCGCCTGGTGACATCAAAGGATTTGAGTCCGGAAAACATCGCAAAGCTGTCTTTGGGAAAGAAAAAACACATTCTGGTGCGGCCGGCTTGAGGACTACCACGTGGAGAGATGATGAAGGTACCGATTTATTGGCTTGACCGAGCGGGTCAGACGGCCACATCGCTTTCCGAGCCAGCTTTCCCTTTCGTCGATATCGAGATTTCAAATGGGGGCGGCCTCTGGCACTCCGTTCAGGCAGTCGTTGACACTGCATGCATGGGCACGATGGTCACACGGGAATTGGCTCAAGCTTGGCGGCTCAACCCGGGTATGACAGCTGAGATGACTGGTAACTGGTCGAAGACCGAAGTCCAGTTTTATACAGGCAACATGCGTTACCAAATTTTCCCCCGGATGATCATGGAGTGCTTCATCGGAGAGCTACGCTTGGACAGCGATGGCTTCCCTATCCAAGCCCTCATAGGCATCGATACCCTGAGACACGGGACTCTCGTCCTTCGGCCTCCCCCAGCTGAAAGCTACCTGCAATTCGAGATATCTGGACTTGAAGCTCGCGCAGAACATCCGCCAGTTCATTGATGAGTTGAGTAGAGGAATAACCGCCAGCTGATGTTTGAGACGTGCGCGACGCAGAGGTAGCCGGTGACCGGCTTGGTGAGTCCTCATTCGGCCACGCGATCGACGGAACCGGCGAAAGAGCACTGCTCTGCACCCTCGCTTTTGGCGCTATCCAGATGCGGTTTCGATGGATGGCATGACTGCTTACACTTACAGGTGTCGTTTCGAAGAACTGCACTTCAGCATTTGAACCGCGGCGAAACTTGCATTACCTTTGTTGGTAGCTTTGACAGCGACGACGACCATCAGGCGGATCACCGCAACGTCATATGCAACCAATTCGGTCTAGACCGATTTTCATTGACATCGTGCGCATCAGTGTGTATTGATACACACATGAAGAGCGCCGATGTGATTGCAAAGTTGGTCGCTGATGGATGGTTCGAAGTTGCTCGAAAAGGCAGTCATGCTCAATTCAAGCACAACGACAAACCGGGACGGGTCACCGTTCCACACCCCAAACGAGACATACCCATCGGCACCCTGCGTAGCATCGAAAAGCAATCTGGACTGACACTGAGGTGAGAGACATGAAGCAGTATATCGGACTTATCCATAAGGATGCCGAAAGCGACTTCGGCGTGTCTTTTCCTGATTTTCCCGGCGTGGTTACGGCGGGTAAGGACTTAGACGACGCCCGAGTTATGGCCGAAGAGGCCCTTGCCTTTCACATCGAAGGGCTCGTCGAGGACGGAGAGGCTATTCCAGAGCCCTCGTCTCTGGCTGAGGTTATGGCGTCAGCTATCAACCGCGATGGTGTGGCCATTCTGGTTGGCGTGAAAACCGAGGCAAAAAAGGCGGTGCGGGTAAACGTCACTCTACCGGATGACGTTCTTCAGCGGATCGATGCATTTGCCGAGGCTCATGGCTACACCCGATCTGGGTTCCTCGCCAAGGCCGCAGAAAAGGTAATGGAACTCGAAGCCGCCTAACTTTCGTGACGAAAGGTGGGCGGCCTAACGATCACCGGTATTCGAAGATCGATCTGAATATCCCAGGCGCGATCACCGACAGCGGATTGATGTCCAGCACCGGCTTGTTGGCATTGCCCTTGAGCCGGTAGGTGACGCCGATCAGGCCACGGTCGCGGCCATTGCCGAGCAGCGCGCCAACGATGGGCAGTTCGCCGAAGATGCGATTGAGGCCATAGACCGGCATGAACGTGCCGGTCATGTCCATGTTGTTGTTCTGGTCGTAGAGCGTGCCCTGGAACGTGGTCCCGATGCGCGGTCCACGCAGCACGCCATTGGCCAGTTTCAGATAGCCGCTGCCCTTGTCGATCTCGGCGTAACCGCGTTCGAACTTCACCCGCGACGTATCCAGCTTGCCTTTGACCGCCTGGTTGAGGCTGCGGTTGTCACCGGCCGGCGTGGTCGAGACGATGGAGGCGAGTTTCGGTTCGTTGACGACGAAAAAGTTGCTGGTGTCGACCTTGCCCTTGAGCGATCCGTCGCTCGGCCCGGCCAGTGCGAGCGTGATCACGCCGCCTTCCATATGTTCGTAGATGTTGAGGAATCTCAGAATGGCGCCGGCGTCCGCGGACTGCATGTTGAGCGTGCGCCGGCCGGCGCCGGTGGTGTTGCTGATTGATATGGCCGCACCTGAACTGGCCGTGGCGCTGACCTTCAGCCCGTTCACCCGCGAGCCGGCCGCGCTGTAGTCGAGCTTCAGATTGGACAATTGCTCGTCGTGGAAACCGGTCAGCCGGTCGACATCGGCGCTGACGGAAATGGCGTCGGAACCGGTCGTCTTGGTCGCTGTGTCGACGTCCGAGGTGAACTGCTTGATGAGCGAGCGGGCATCCAGCGCATTGCCTGATATGTCGACCGCGTAGCCCTTGCCGGATCGCTTCACCGACACCGCAACGTCGTCGCCCCTGTTCAAGGTGACCTTGCTGAACCGCGCCGACGACAAGGCTCCATTGACCAGCACGATGCTGCCATCGATGGAGAACGTCTTTCCGTCGAGGTCGAAGTCGGACAGCGTCGTGGTGTCGCCGGACTTGGTCATGACGAATGTGACATTGGCGGGGACCCCTGCCCCCTTGCTCCAACCCGCCCAGGGAATGTCCAGCCTGGCATTGGTCAGGTCGGCCGAGACGTTCTGGTCGCCGCTGCCGTTCTTGTCGATCGCGACCTTAACCGTTCCGCCAAGCAGTGGCGTCAGACCGGGCATTGCGGCGGCACGGATCTTGTCGTTGAGCACCAAGGCCACCTTGCGGCTGCGCGCGGGCCCGTCATCCCTGAGCGGCTCGATCAGATCGAGTTCAGCCGGAATGCCGTTCAGCGATGCCTTGGCGGAGATCACCGCCTTTACAGGGTCGACCGTGATCGAACCGTCGGCATCCGTCACGGTCTGTCCCTCGAAAGGCTTGGCCAACGACATACCGGTGTAGTCGAGCGACACCAGCCAATCGAGCTTCGAACTGTCGACGCCCGACTGCAGCGGAATATCAGCCTTGACGTGGCCGGTGACGCTGCCCGACAGCTCTTCCGGCAGAATGCCGACATGGCGCATGGCGTTGATCGGCTCGTAGGATGCGAGTTCGGCGACGGCCGACGCTTCGCCGTGGACGTCGATATCGAGCGCGCCGACGACCGGCGGGCGGTTGGCCGCCTTGACCGTCAGCGTGCCGTTGCTGGCCGCCACGGTGCGGCCGCTGGGCATGTAGACGGTGCCCGAGGACAGGGAGATATCGACATCGTTGCCGTGGAAACCGACGACACCGACCGCGTCGCGTATCGGCGGGATGCGGCCGGCGGTGTCGAAGCGCGATCCCTCGATCTGGAAGCGGCCGAACACCTCATCGGCCGAAAGCGGCACGCCGTTGCCAAGCCGGCCCGGCACAACCTGGAACTGAAGGTTGGCGTCGACGACACGGCCGCCGAACAGATTGGCCAGCACCCAGAGCCGGGCATTGCGCGCCGAAAACCACGGCCACAGCTGCTTGACGTGAGAGACCTGCATGTCGTGGATGTTGAACGCCAAATTGATCCCCGGCACTTTGCCGTCGACGAACGCCACGGCAGCGGTGCCAAGCACCTCGCCGGAGCCGGCGGACCGAAGCGCGATCTGCTCGGCGACCAGTTTGTGGCTCACCGTATTGTAGACCCCGGCAATTCGGGCGAGGAAGGTGAGCGCCGGCTCGGGCGACTCCGAAGGCGCAAGCGACGACCCGTCGCTGGTCAGGTCGTAGCGATAGGAGGGTTCTTCACCCACCGCTCCGCTTGCCGGCTTCGGCCCGATCGACCCGGCGAAATCGAATGTCGAGCGGCCGGTCTTCAGCAGCAATCTGTCGACCTGGATCTTGTTGCTGCCCGCAACCAGCGTTGCATTGATATCGACGTCCGCCGGCAGCAGTCCTCGCGTGCCGAGATCGAGGACAGAACCCGTCGACGACAAAGCGGCCGTCAGCCGCGATGCGTTCGCGCCGAACCCTTCCGATCCCGTCAGCTTCAGCGCGACGGTTCCCAGCTTGCCGGCAGCGGCCGCCATGTCGCCGGTATCGGCCAGATCGACGCTCGCATCCAGTGCAGTGACGCGGTGCGCCGCGATATCGCGGGAGGCGGAAGCGGCAACGGTAGCCGTCCTGCCGTCGATGTCCGCCGTGGACGAGAACTGCATGCCGCCCGGGCCTGACTGCACGACGGTGGCGTCGGTGATCTTGACAAGCTTGATCGCTCCGGTTTCGGGCAGCACGAATTCGACCTTGCGAAGGTCGATCCGGCGCAGCGAATCCTCCCGCACGGCATCGAGTGCGTGGTTGATGTTTCCGAACACCGCAGCGGACAGCTTCTCCGGATCGATGAGGCCGTCCGCATTGCGCAGGCCGGCGGTCCAGTCGCCGCCGGACGGCATCGCAGCCACGACGATGCGGGCATCCGAGATCCTGGCGCTGGTCAGCCGCACATCTCCCCACAGCAGCGGGAACAGACGCACGCCGAAGCGCACGCGGCCGGCATCGGCCATCGGCTTGCCGTCCGATGTCTTCAAGCTGACGTCGCTGACCTGGAGCGCGATGAAACTCGAACCGTCGAGCGTGATGCGGGCAGGCCCGACCGCGACATTGACATCGACGCCCGCCAGTTTCTCGAGCGCCGTTTCCGCCTCGGTGCGAAGCCGGTCGGCTCCGATGCCGGAGGCGCCAACCAGATAAACGAGCATGGCGGCCAGCAGCACGAAAGCGACCAGACCGGCGAACAGTCGCGACAGGATGCGAAAACCGCGTCCGATCGACGCCTGACCGAGCGGCGGCACACGGCAGGCGGACGGAAAGGTCCCCAGGTCGGTGATCTCATCACGCCTGAACCGGATCTTCTCGTGCTGCGGTCGCTCCTGATCCACGCAATTTTCCGTTGTACGAACTCGATCGTGGACGAATCCCCGTCCGACACTATATCGGTGTGGCTTCGCGCGTAACCTCAAACAAGGGCATCGGTATGGCTGACCTCGACGTAGGCGATCTCGCGCCGCAATTCGACCTGCCGCGGGACGGCGGCGGATCAGTCAGCCTTGCCGCATCGTCCGGCAAGCCCATCGTGCTCTATTTCTATCCGCAGGACGACACAACAAGCTGCACGCAGGAGGCGATCAGCTTCTCGCAGCTGAAGCCGGACTTCGAGAAGGCCGGCGCCGTGGTGATCGGCCTGTCGCCCGACCCCGTCAAGAAGCACGACAAGTTCAAGTCGAAGTACAATCTCACCATAGACCTCGCCGCCGACGAGGAGCGCAAGGTGATCGAGGCCTACCATCTGTGGGTCGAGAAATCGATGTATGGCCGCAAGTATATGGGCGTCGAGCGCGCGACGTTCCTGATCGGCCGCGACGGGCGGATCGCCAGGATTTGGCGCAAGGTCCGCGTCAAGGGCCATGCGGAAGAGGTGCTCGAGGCCGTTCGTGCGCTTTGAGATTTTGCCGGCGAGGCCGGCCCGGTTTCCCTTACAACCTTACGCACGCCTGGCGGGCAACCGCTGCGGACAAGTCGGCGCTGCAAGCCTTTGTTAACCTTAATAATGTGTAGTCAAGCTGTCGTGGTGTCGTAAACGAAAGCTTGGGTCCCGTGAACGCAACCGGTCAGTCCGCAGTCTTCGGCAGGCGTAAGGAGCCCCATACGGTCATCATCGCCCGGGGCAACGAGATCAGGCATTTCACGATCCGGCCGTGGCTGGCGGCCTTTATCGGCTCGGCGCTGGCCGCCATTGCCATAGGCTACCTCATGGCCACATCCTATCTCGTGCTGCGCGACGATTTGATCGGCGCCACCACGGCGCGTCAGGCGCGCATGCAGCAAGCCTATGAAGATCGCATTTCGGCGCTTCGCGCCCAGGTCGACCGCATCACCAGCCGGCAGTTGCTCGACCAGCAACTGATGGAAACCAAGGTCAGCGAACTGCTTGAACGGCAGAGCCAGCTGAGCCAGCGTCACGGCCGCCTTGGCCCGCTGCTCGAACGCGCCGAAAGCGAAGTCGGCGCGGCGGCGGCCGAATATCCCGCGGCGGTTGCGAAGCCGGACAAACGCGCCGAAGTGACCGGCAGCATCAAGGAGCCCGCGCGGAACTATGCGGTCGCCAGCTTGAGCGCCGATCCCGGCGCCGGCGACACAAGGCCGTTCTCGCTGTGGTCGACCCGCTCCGATCCGCTGCCCAGCGATTCAGCCGCCGATCGTGCCGACAAGCTCTTCGTCTCGATCAACCAATCGCTGAGATCCATCGAGAGCGATCAACTGACCCGCATCAGCACGCTTGCCGACAATGCCTACAAGAGCGCCGATGCGATCACCCAGGCGCTCGAGGCGGCCGGACTGCCCGTCGACAGCGACTTCGGCAAGGGCGACAGCGATGTCGGCGGACCGCTCATTCCGGTCGACAGTTCGATGATGTTCGACAGCAAGGTCAAGGAGTTGGACGAAGCGCTTGACGCCCTCGACCATCTCAAGAAGGAAGCGCGCCAGCTGCCGCTGACCAACCCCGCGCCGGGCCACTCCGTCACCAGCCCGTTCGGCGTGCGCACCGACCCGATCCTCGGCACCGCGGCACTGCATTCCGGCATGGATTTCAGGGCGCCGATCGGCATGGCCGCCAAGGTCACCGCGCCCGGCACCGTCACCAAGGCCGGCTGGAACGGCGGCTATGGCCGCATGGTGGAAGTCGACCACGGCAATGGTTTTGCGACACGTTACGGGCATCTCAGCGAGATCGACGTGACCGTTGGCGAGAAACTGGACGCCGGCGCCGTCATCGGCAAGACCGGCAGCAGCGGCCGCTCGACCGGCCCGCATCTGCACTACGAAGTCCGCCACAATGGCGAAGCGATCGATCCCTTGCGCTTCCTCACGGTCGGCAAGAAGGTCGCCCAGTATCTGTAAGCGATCCTGGGCTCCTGCCCCATGCGCCGATGACCATCATGATGGCTGACTAAGGCGCTCCCGTCGACAGAAACGCCGTCGCTGCCGCAACCAGGGTGGCCGCGCCGACCTTCAGCGCGGCCTCGTCGACACGAAACCGGGCATGGTGGAGCGGAAACACCGATCCGATCTCCTCGTTGCGGATTCCCAGCCGAAAATAGACCGACGGGCGTTTCTCGCTGTAGTAGCCAAAGTCGTCCGCGATCGTCCATCCGGGCGTTTTGAGGACGTTGTCGGCACCGATGCAGGCCTTGGCGCTGGCGGCAATCAGCTCGGTCATCTCGACATCGTTGACGACACCAGGTTCGCCCTTGTGGATGTCGACCTCGACACGCGCGCCGTGGCTTGTCGCTACCCCATCGGCTATCGTACGAACGCGGTGCCAGGCCCGCTCGCGGGTGGCGTCGCTGCCGCTTCGGATGGTGCCTTTCAACGTGACCTTGCCGGCGGTGACATTGTAGGCGTTGCCGCCGTTGATGGCCGTCACGGAAATCACCAGCGGATCGTACGGGTCGATCTCGCGCGAAACGATCTTCTGCAATTCGCTCACCAGGGAGCAAGCCACGGCCAACGCATCGACACCCTCATGCGGTTTTGCCGCGTGCGCCGCCGAGCCGATGACGACCACATCGAAAGTGTCGCAGGCCAGAGTGTAGGGACCGGAGCCGACGGCGATCTTGCCGGTCGGTGTGTACGGATCGACGTGGACGCAGATGGCGGCGTCGATATCGTCGAGAAGCCCCTCTTCCACCACCCGCCTGCCGCCCGACGGTTCGTCCTCCTCCGCCGGCTGGAAGATCAGGCGAACGGTGCCGCCAAAACTGTCCCGCGACTGGTGAAGATGCGCGGCGACCGCGAAAGCCATCGATGCATGGGCGTCGTGGCCGCAGGCATGCATCACGCCTGGATTCGTCGATGCATAATCGACGCCGGACTCCTCCTCGATCGGCAAGGCATCGATGTCGGCGCGAATGGCGACCTTTCGATTTGACGGCTTGCCGGTGCCGACAATATCGACGGCAAGGCCAAAGCCGGCGACGTCGCGAATGTCGGCAATCCCCTGATCCACCAGCATCTGCCTGAGATAACGCTGCGTGCCGGCCTCTTGGTTCGAGAGCTCGGGATTGCGGTGCAGATGGCGGCGGACCTCGATCATCCGATCGAGAATTCCGGCGGCGATATCGGTCGTCACGGTTTTCGCAACACCACCCGCCGTGGCCGAACCCTCAGGATTTGACATGGATCTCTCGCGGGAACTTCGTCAGGGTCTCATGGCCGGTTTCGGTGACCAGGATGGTCTCGCTGATCTCGATGCCCCAGCCGTCCATCCACATGCCGAGGATGGAATGAACGACATTGCCCGGTTCAAGCACGGTCTTGTCGCCCGGCCTGAGGCTGATCGTGTGCTCGCCCCAATCCGGCGGATAGGCAACCCCGATGGAGTAGCCGATGCGCGATTCCTTCTTCAGTCCGTAGCGCTGGATGACCTTGCGCCAGGCGGCTTCGACGGCTTCGGCTGATGTTCCCGGCCTGACCGCGTCGAGCACCGCATCCATGCCCTCGATCACCGCTTTTGCCGTGTCCGAAACATTTGTCGGCGTCTTGCCAAGCTGCATGGTCCTGGCGAGGCCGGCGGCATAGCGGCGGCAGACGCCGGCAAGTTCCAGCGCGATCGTCTCGTTTTCCCCGAACCGCCTGTCGCTCCACATGATGTGCGGCGCCGAGGCATTCTCGCCACCGAGGATTGTCGGTGGAAGCGCGGTGATGTCGCCGGCAAAATCCGGGCTGCCCGCAATCTGCGCCGCCTGGATGGCGGCGATGGCATCGCATTCGCGAACACCCGGCGCAATCACCTCGAAGGCCCGCGTGACGGCCGCTTCGGCCAGGGTCGATGCCTTGCGCAAATACGCGATCTCGGGCGCCGATTTGACCGCGCGGATCCAGTTCACCAGCAGGTCGGCATCGTGCCATTTTGCGTTGGGAAGTCCGGCGACAAGCCGGGCGTGCGCCTTGGGGGAGAAATAATAGGCTTCGAGTTCGATGCCGATATGTCTGCTCCCCCAGCCCCTGGCGACGATCCAGTTTGCGATCCAGTCCATCGGATGGCGATCGACGCGCTGAACATGGTCTTCCGGGAAGCCAACCACGTTTTCCGGCTTCATCCAGGCTGTCAGAAGACCGCCGGCCGCATCCATGGCGCGCCCGATCCAGACCGGCTCGACCTCTTCGATTGGCACGAGCACGACCTGGGGCGTATAGAACGACCAGCCATCATAGCCGGTGATGTAATGCTGGTTGGCAACGTCGTTGACAACAAGGAGCTCGAGACCGCGCTTGGCCATCTCGGTGCGGATTTTTCGTAGCCGCTGTTGGTACTCGTCGCGGGCAAACGGCAATTCGATCATCTTTGCTCCATGCTTTGTCGGATCAACGGTCGCGGGGTTCGCCCACCTTTGAAACGGTTTCGACATGGCGGCAATCAGCCAGGGCGGCGTGTGAGCAGGTCCTGAACCGAATACGTCCTCGAAGGCCTTCCCTGGAAAACTTCGTCGTGAATTTATTTTTGAATTCAATGAATAAATAAGCAATGCAAAGCTGCGCTCTCCTAAGGGGCGCAATCATGGCACTGCGGGGGACCAATCAGGAGTTCGGGCGGCCGTACAACCGGCGCATCGTGCTTGAGTCCATCCGCCTGCATGGACCGATCGCCCGCGGCGAGATCGCCCGGCGCGTCGGCCTCACCGTCCAGACGGTGTCGACCATCGTTCGCGAACTGGAAGATCAGGGCTACATCCTGTCGCTGCGCGAAGAGCCGAAGGGGCGCGGCCTGCCGCCAGCGACGCTCCGGATCAACCCCGATGGGGGCTATGCCGTCGGCATCCACATCACTCCGCTTGGTATCAGCGCCGCCTTGATCAATCTGAGCGGCGACGTGATCGAGAGCATCTACCGCGAGGCGCCAAATGCGACGCCGGACCACGCCTTCGAGCTGATCGGGGCGATGGTGGTGGAATTGACCAGACTACGGGCTGGCGGACGGGTGCTGGGCGTCGGCATGGCCCTGCCCGGCCCATTCGACGTGGAGTCCATGAGTTTCGTGGGGCCGACCACCATGACCGGCTGGAAGGATGTAGCGCTGCGCGAACGGCTGGCGGCCTCCACCGGATTGCCGGCCTTCTTTGAAACCGATATGGCAGCAGCCGCCATGGGCGAGCGCCTCTACGGCCTCGGCGCCCAGTTTTCCGAATATTACTATCTCTATTTCGGCGTCGGCCTTGGCGGCGTCATGGTTCATGATGGCAGCGCCTTGCGCGGCGCCTGGGGAAATGCCGGCGAGATCGGGCACATTCCCGTTATTCCGGGCGGCGAGGCTTGCCCGTGCGGCAACAGCGGCTGTCTCGAAAGATATTTGTCGCTCGAGGCGCTCCGGCGCTGGAACGGCAGCGAGGCGGATTGGGTCGCCGAAGTCGCACCGATCTTTCACAACGCCGTCGCCGTCATCGAGAACCTGTTCGACCCGGAGACGGTCATCCTCGGCGGGCTGGCGTCCGCCGACCTGCTCGAAATGCTGGCTGGTTCGGCCGGAGGCCTGCACAACTCCGTCTCGGCTCGCAAGGACCGCACGACGCCCAGGGTTGTGGTCGCACGCGGCGGGCAGCATTCCGTGCTGCGCGGCGCCGCCGCCCTTGCGGTTTCCGGGGTGCTGTCACCTCGCTTCGGGCAGATGTTCGCGGCCGAACGCGAACGCGAGCGCGACCTTCTCAAAGGCAGGGAGATTGCGGCATGAGTGAACCCCTGCTGGTGCTCGACAACGTCACCAAGAACTATGGCGCGATCGAAGCGCTCAAGGGCATCAGCTTCTCGATCGGCAAGGGCGAGGTCGTGGCGCTGCTGGGCGACAACGGCGCCGGCAAATCGACACTGGTCAAGATTATCGCCGGCGGACTGGAGCCGACCTCCGGCCGAATGCTGTTCGAGGGCAAGGAGTTCCTTGCCCGGTCGCCCGCAGAGGCCAAGGCAGCCGGCATCGAGACCGTCTACCAGGACCTGTCGCTGTGCACCAATGTCGACGTGGTCGCCAATTTCTTCATGGGCCGCGAAATCACCAGACAGGTTTTCGGCATTCCCGTGCTCGACGAGCGCGCCATGGAAGCCGTCGTCGGAAAGGCGCTGGCCAGTGCCGGCACCCGCATTCCCTCGCTGCGCGCCAATGTCGAGCACCTTTCGGGCGGCCAGCGGCAAGCCATCGAGCTCAACCGGTTCGTGCATTGGGGCGGCAAGCTGGTGCTGCTAGACGAACCGTTCGCAGCGCTCGGGGTCGAACAGACGCGGCGCGGCCTCGACATGATCCGCCAGGTGGCGAACCAGGGCATCGGCGTCGTCATCATCACCCATATCATGCAGCAGGCTTTTCAGGTCGCCGACCGGATCGTGGTGATCCGCCAAGGCGTCGTGGCCGGCGATGTCGCACGCAATAAAACAAGTCCCGATGCGGTGATCAACATGATCACCGGTGAGACGCTTGCCGGTGCCGGACCGACAGGCTGAGGGACAAAGAGGGGTCCGGCTTAAGAGGAGCGAACGACATGAAGCGAATACTTCTTGCTGTCTTCGGTATCCTTGCACTGGCCTTTGCCACGCTCACGCCGGCATTCGCCCAGTCCAAGGGTATCGTCTACTATATGGTGCCGACCCTGCTGGACGAGTTTCAGACCGGCTCGGTGAGCGCGCTGGAACTGTTCCTGAAGCAGACCGGCTACGAGATGAAGACGCTGAACGCCGACAACAAGACCGACGCCCAGCAATCGCAGATGAACGATGTCATCGCGCTGAAGCCGGCGGCCATCATCCTGGCGGCAGTTGACTTCAATGCACTGAAACCGTCGATCGAGGCAGCCCGCGCCGCCGGCATCCCGGTGGTCGAGTTCGACCGCCAGATCACCTCGACGCCATCCGACTTCACCTCTGTCGCCGGAACGGTCGAGATCGGCTACGTCGCCGCGGACCAGGCCGAGAAGCTGCTGAAAGCCAAGAACGGCTCGGTGAAGGGCAAGGTTCTGCAGGTGCTCGGCGATCCCGGCGATCCCTATACGCTCGACATCCAGAAGGGCTTCGAGGAGAAGATGAAGGCGTTTCCGGACGTCAAGATCATCTCGCTTCCGGCCATGCAATGGGAAGCCAGCAATGCCGGCACAATCGTTGCCGACCAGATGTTGGCAAACCCCGACATCGACCTGATCTTCAGCCATGCCGCGCACCTTTCGGTCGCCGCCGTCGCCTCGCTCGAGGCAGCCGGCAAGAAGCCGGGCGACGTCATGCTGATGAGCTCGAACGGCGCTCCGGTCGGCCTCGACCTGATCCGCAAGGGCTGGCTCAACGCCGAAATCGAGCAGCCGCTCTACGCGCAGGCCGCGGCTGTCGCCATGTTCATGGACAAGATCGTCAAGAAGCAAGAGATCAAGCCCGGTGAATACGACGTGCTCGGCTTGAAATCGACCGTGACCACGGAAGCCTGGGGTCCGAACATCAAGATCCCCGGTGCCGCCATCACCAAGGAAAACGTCGACAATCCGGCCTTCTGGGGCAACCAGAAGCCACCGACGGACACCGTCAAGTCGGTCGAATAGTCATTGAAAGCGCTCCGGGCCATAGCAGCCCGGAGCCTGCCCTTTCACAACGCCGCGTCCGAAAGGATGCCGTGGCGAATTTGAATCCGCGCCTGAATCCGACGAAATCGATTTTGATTTCGCGGGGGCGCCAACCGGATCAGCCCATGAACCCGCGCACACGCAAAGCCCTGGAGTTCGTACTCGACAACCTCGTCTGGTTCATGCTGCTGTTCGTGCTGGTGGTCTTCTCCATCTTTGTCCCGAACTACTTTCAGCTCGGCATCTTCGCCAACATCATCGAGGCTTCCAGCGTGCTCGGCGTCATGTCGATCGGCCTGGCGCTGGTGATCATCGCCGGCCACATGGATCTGTCGGTCGAATCCGTCGCAGCGCTCAGCGCCATGGCGGTCGGCATCCTGTTTTGCTCGTCGGGCATCGGCATGGGCGTGCAGCTGCATCCCGAATGGCTGATGGTTCCGGTTTCGCTGCTGCTGGCGCTGGCAGTCGGTGGCCTCATCGGCACCTTCAACGGCTATCTGGTGGTCAAGGTGAAGATGAGCGCCTTCATCATCACCTTGGCGTCCTACATCTGGGTGCGTGGCCTCGTGCTGGTGATTTCGGGCGGCCGCTCGGCACAGGACCTGGCGCCGGCCATCCGCTGGTTCGGCATCCAGCGCCTGATCGGCTTGCCGCTGACCGCCTGGATCGCGGTTGGCTGCTTCGTGGTCTTTTCGCTGATCATGGCCAAGACGCCGTTCGGCCGGCATCTGGTGATGATCGGCGGCAACGAGACGGCGACCTTCCGCGCCGGCATCCGGGTGAACCGCAATCTCATCATCGCCTTCGTGCTTGCCGGCGCCATTGCCGGCCTTGCCGGCTGGCTGCTGGCGATCCGCACGTCGGGCGCCACCGCCAATCTCGGCGTCGGCCTGCTGTTCAACGCGTTCGCCGCCGTCGTCATCGGCGGGGTCAGCCTGAAAGGCGGTGTCGGCACCCTCCCCGGCGTCTATGCCGGCGTGCTTTTGCTCTCGGCCATCAACACGGCGATCAATTTGATGGGCCTGCCGGCCAATTTCACCCAGGTGATCCACGGCCTGCTGGTGCTGGCGGCCGTGCTGCTCGACGCCTTCAAGCAAACCATTCGCCAAAGACTCGCATGACAGGACGGCTCGCATGACCAATCGGTTACAAGACAAGGTAGCGCTGATCATCGGCAGCGCCCGCGGCATCGGCAAGGGCATCGCGCTACGCTTTGCCGAGGAAGGCGCGAGGCTGGTGCTCGCCGACACCGAGGTCGAGGCCGGGCAAGCCACCGCTGGCGAGTTGGGCGTCCCCTTCATCCGCACCGACATCTCGCAAATGAGCGACGCCGAGGCCGCCGTGGCGCTGGCGCTCAAACTCCATGGCCGCCTCGACGTCATCGTGCAGAATGCCGGCATCTATCCCTGGCAGCTGATCGAGAACACCAGCACTGATGACTGGGACCGCGTCATGGCGGTCAATCTGCGCGGCACCTTCAATGCCAGCCGCGCGGCCCTGGTGCCGATGAAGGCGCAAGGCTTCGGCCGCATGCTCTACACCTCGTCCATTACCGGCCCGCATGTCACCAGCCCGGGCCATGGCCACTATTCGGCCAGCAAGGCCGGCATCAACGGCTTCATCCGCGCCGCCGCACTGGAATTCTCCGGCTACGGCATCACCGTCAACGGCGTCGAGCCCGGCAACATCCTGACCGAAGCCATCGAGCTGCATCGCGGCGCGGCTTACATCAAGAACATGGAGGACTCCATTCCGCTCGGCCGCCTCGGCAGCCCGCGCGACGTGGCCAATGCCTTCCTGTTCCTCGCCTCCGACGATGCCAGCCATATCACCGGCACCACCATCGTCGTCGACGGCGGGCAGTTGCTGCCAGAGGGCAATGATTTTCGGCTTTTGCCGCCGTGAGGGTTGCACTCGCGTTGGCGAGTGACGCGGCTTCGTGTTTTGGTAATGGCTTGAGTACAGGGGATGAATGGTGGGCGATGACGGGCTCGAACCGCCGACATCTTCGGTGTAAACGAAGCGCTCTACCAACTGAGCTAATCGCCCGCTCCGGGCCGGACCTTTAAGCGGTCGGGACCGGCTTCGCAAGGCCAAATGAGTGCGGGACGGCTTGGTTGCATGCCGGTTTTGCCAACAAAACGCCGGCTGTCAAAAAACCTTCTCCTGTTTGCTGTTATGCTGTCCTGTCGCGCTTGACACCCGGTGGCGAACCCCTTATCCAGCGCCCCAACGACGAACACGGCTGACACGTGTTCGCCATGCGCGGGTGTAGCTCAGTTGGTTAGAGTGCCGGCCTGTCACGCCGGAGGTCGCGGGTTCGAGCCCCGTCACTCGCGCCATTTCTCCCAAGGGTATCAAGCCCTTGGCTTCGGAGAAATGTCGACATTAATTGTCAAAAAATCTCCTTGGATGAGGCAACTCGGATTGTCTCGTATCTGAGTTGAATCTCCCAAGCATGGACGCAAGAACGCCTCGGCATTGACGACGTCACGCTCTGGTCGCGTTCACCGGCGCAAAGCAAGGCGCCGCCCAATCTTGTCGGTGGCCCCCCGCTGCGCGCCTGCCTCCGCTCCCATCGAAGCTACAACCGTGCCCGAAAAAGTCATCATGGCTGCACGACCTGTCAGCCCGATCAGGACATCCATCGAAAATTGTGAGAAGAAGGTCGGGCTAAGACGGTCAAAAGCGGAGGCTTTGTACATGAGCGATCACACCAGCCTGAATCTTCTGGAGACAACACTTGCCGCCGCCAAGCAGGATCAACGGACTCTGGACGAGCAGCGGCAAAGCACTACGCCCCTTGTGGACGGCATGTCTTTTTTCGACAGCATCCGACACAGTGACGACCGCGGCAGCGTCACGGAGATCTATGACCCGCGCTGGGGTTGGCATGCCGACCCGCTGGTCTTTTCCTACATGTTCACAATTCGCCCTGGCGTGGTGAAGGGGTGGGGCCTGCACAAGCTGCACGAGGACCGCTATTTTGTGATCAGCGGCGAGATGGAACTGGTCCTTTATGACCCCCGCCCCGAATCCAGCACATATGGCAAGGTTTCGAAGGTTTACCTCTCCGGCAATCGTCCACGCCTGGTCAACATTCCAAAATTTGTCTGGCATGCCGACAGAAACATCGGAACATCCGACCTAGTTGCCATCAATTTCCCAACGATACAATACGATCACGCAAATCCCGATAAGTACCGCCTGCCGATCGATACCGATCTCATCCCCCATGATTTCGGCAGCGCCAAGGGATGGTGAGCAAGCCCCGCTTTTCCATCCTCATGCCGACGCACTCGCGCGTGGATGTCATCGGTGTGGCCATTCAATCGGTGCTGGACCAGACCGTCGAGGATTTTGAACTGCTGGTCGTCGGCGACGGCTGCGCGGCCGGCACGGCCGAGGTGGTCGGAGCCTTCCATGACAGCCGCATTCGCTTCTTCGATCTCCCCAAGGCGCCGAACTTCGGCTACGCTAACCGCAACATCGTGCTGCGTGAGGCACGCGGCGAGTTGATTGGCTTTGCCGCCGATGACGACCTCCTGTTTCCGGATCATTTTGAGATCCTGGCGGATGGCCTCAAAACTGGAGCTGCCGTCGCGTACAGTCAGGCGCTGTGGGTTTCCACCGATGGCATCGCAGCCCCCTTCCTGACCAATCTGGACCTGGCCGACGAGTTCAGGGGGTTCACTGAGGTCGGCAACACGATACCCGCCAGTTGCTTCCTGTATCGGGCCGATTGCCTGCCGTCGCGAGATGTCTGGCCCGAAGACGTCGCATCGGCCGGGGACTGGCAATTGTGGCGGCGAATCATGCGCGAGAATCCGCGAAACCCCTTCACCTATTGCCGCGTTCCAACCGTCCTGCATTTCAGCGCCGCATGGAAAAAATCACGGCACTCCGCAGTATCCCAACTCGCCACACTGCTTGATATCGCCGACAGAGCCGGCTGGTGGCCTTCGGCCTTGCGAGTCTGGATACCGAACGCCAGCAAGGAACAATCCGAATACTCGCGCCTCATGCGCGTTGATCCCAGGGCCTGGAACGAGCAGATGCGCCGTGCCGTCGGGGATCTGGTAGCGCGCCTTGCCTGGGAGGATGTGCAGACGATCCGACCGATGCTTGCAAGCGCTGAAGCCGAGAAGACGACATTGCATTCTGAAATCTCAAGGTTGCGCAGTGCGCTTGAGGCGGCTCACCAAAGCAGCGTCGGGCTGCAGAGCGCCGCTTCGGATGCCAGGAACGAGAAGGACGAGATCGAACAAAGGTTGCAAGCGTGCCAGATGCAAGTCGCGGCCTTGCATCAGTCCAGAAGCTGGCGCTTCACAGGCCCGCTGCGCAATATCTCCACAAGCTTGCGTTCGAAAAAACCATAGGGCCTCAAGAACTGGCCGGAGGCGGCGTCAGCGGCCAGTCAGCCAAGCCGATCTTATCCCCCAGCCAGCAGCGCCTCGACCTCCCGAAGCGTCGGCATTGACGGCGCGGTCCCTGGCCGGGTCACCGAAATGCCAGCGACGGCACAGGCGAAGCGCACCGCTTGCAGCGGCTCCACGCCCCTCGAAAGTGCTGCGGCAAGCCCGCCATTGAAGGCATCGCCTGCCCCCGTGGTTTCGGCCACCGGCCCGGCACTGACGGCTGGAACATGGTCCGAGCGGGTCTTCGAGTGCAAAAGCGCGCCCTTGTCGCCGAGCGTGACGATGACCGTGCCGACCCCCTTTTCGAGCAGGCTGTCCGCGGCGCGCCGCGCCTCGTCGACCGAGGACACCTTCATCCCGGTCAGTTCCTCCGTCTCGGTCTCGTTGGGTGTGAGGTAGTCGCAGAGCGTGTAGATGCGGTCGGGAAGCTTTGCCGCCGGGGCCGGGTTGAGGATGGTCGTCACCCCTGCCCCGCGCGCGATCTCCAGCGCCCGCATGGCTGCTTCGATCGGCTGTTCGAGCTGGGTAACGAAGACGCCCGCACCGCTGATCAGCGCGGCATTGGCGTCGATATCGGCTGACGAGATCAGCATGGCAGCACCGGGGCTGACGATGATGGCGTTGTTGCCGGTGGTCTCCTCGACGAAGATGTAGGCCGCACCGGTGTAGCTTTCCGGCGTGTCGATGACGGCATTCCTGACGCCCGCCTGCGCCCAGGTCTGCCTGGCCATGTCGGCGAAGGGGTCTACGCCGAGGCGGGTGAGGAAGGTGACGTCGGCGCCGAGCTTGCCGGCGGCAACCGCCTGGTTAGAACCCTTGCCGCCCGGCCCCAGCGTGAAGGATGTGCCGAGGATCGTCTCACCCATGCGCGGCTGCCGCTGCGCTCTGTAGGCCGTGTCGGCGACGAACACACCCAGGATGACGACGGGCTTCATGACGACCGGCTTGCCCGAAGCCATGCCGCTACTCCGCATCCGGCGGCACGACGCCCTTGCGGAAGGCGAAGCAGCCATAGAAGCGGCGCTCGCCGGTCTGGATGACACAATAGGCCTGTTTGGCGCGCTCGTAGAAAGCATAACGCTCGACCGCGATCATCGGCCACGACTTGCCCTCGGCGTTGTCGACCTCCTTCTGCACTTCGCTTTGCACGGGCGGAATCTCGTCCGGCTTGCCGACGATTTCCATGCGCGCAGCCGAATCGTCGACGAATGTATCGAGCGGGTAGAGCGACAGCACCGCCTTGACCACTTGCGCCGCCGAGGCATCGATGCGCAGCACGCGGCCGAGCGCCGTCTGGCGCGCCACCGAATCGGACGGAAAATTGGTATCGGCGATGATCAGATCATCGCCATGCCCCATTGCCCGCAATGCCTGCAGCACGTCGGCATTGAGCAGCGGGTTGATGCCTTTGAGCATGGTATTCCTCGTGAGTTGGGATCAGAGACGCTTGCCGGTCTCTGCGTCGAAAAGGTGGATCTGATCGAGCCGGGGCTTCAGGGTCAGCGTGTCGCCGGGCTTGAAGTCGTGCCGCTCACGAAACAGCGCCACCATCTCGCCGTCGCCGAAGCGCAGGAACACCAGCGTTTCCGAGCCGGTCGGCTCGACCACCGAAATCTTCGCTGGCACGCCATCGGGATGGATCTCGAGATGCTCCGGGCGCACGCCATAGACGACAGCCTGGCCATCCTGCGCTGCATTGCCTGGTGCAATCGGGAACAGCGTGCCTGCAATGTCGACACCGGGCCTGGCACCCTTGCGCGTGACGCCCTTGAGCAGGTTCATCGAGGGCGAACCGATGAAGCCGGCGACAAACAGGTTGGCCGGTCTGTCGAACAGTTCGAGCGGCGCGCCGACCTGCTCGATGCGGCCGTCGCGCATGACGACGATCTTGTCGGCCATGGTCATGGCTTCGATCTGGTCGTGGGTGACGTAGATGGTAGTGGTCTTCAGCCGCTGGTGCAGCTCCTTGATCTCGGTGCGCATCTGCACGCGCAGCTTGGCGTCGAGATTGGAGAGCGGCTCGTCGAACAGGAACACTTGCGGATTGCGCACGATGGCGCGGCCCATGGCCACGCGCTGGCGCTGGCCGCCGGAAAGCTGGCGGGGATAGCGCTTCAGATAAGGGTTGAGGTCGAGGATATCGGCGGCGCGCTTGACCCGCTCGGCGACCACGGCCGGATCGGTTTTCCTGAGCTTGAGGGCAAAGGCCATGTTCTGCTCGACCGTCTTGTGCGGATAGAGCGCATAGTTCTGGAACACCATGGCGATGTCGCGCTTGGCCGGCGGCAGATGATTGACGACGCGGTCGCCGATGGCGATCGTGCCGGCGGAGACGGTCTCCAACCCAGCCACCATCCTGAGCAACGTGGACTTGCCGCAACCCGAAGGGCCAACCAGCACCACGAACTGTCCGTCTGCGATATCGACGCTGACTTCGTGCAGAACCTTGACCGTTCCAAAGGCCTTGGCCACCTTGCTGATCGCGACTTGCGCCATATCTCCCCCATCGGCTCCGTTAGCCGTAGGCGCAGAAGCTACCCAACGCGACCTGCCAGGGCAAGTCGGTCTCTTATAGATAAAAACCCGCTCTCGTTGACACGGCGTTTGGTTGTGAGAATAGTGGCAGGCGCTGGTCAAAATGTCGGTACCCGATCCGCAGGGAATTTCAATCGACGCAGGGTGGGGTCCTGCCTAATTCGTTTCCGAACCGGGGAGCATCGTTGGCGCTCCAGCGTCCGACAGTTGGCCGATTTATTCACACTGATGTTCTGGGAGGAATAGGCGATGAGAACGGGTCTTTACGACAAACTGGTTCGAGCCGGCGCCACAAGGCGCGATATATTGAAGGGTGCGGCCAGCATGGCCGCGATCGCAGCCGCATCCGGCGCCGGACTTGGCGCCTTGACGCGCCCGGCCTCCGCGGCAAGCGAATTGCGCACAAAAATCCTGCAGATCCCCGGCGTCGGCAAAGGCCAGCCGACGGACGCCGATTTCCAGAAGGTCGGTGAACTCTGCCTCGAGGCGACCAAGGCCAATGTCAAGGAAGGCGAATTCGCCGGCGTCGAGCTGACCTTCATGGGTCTCAACAACCAGAACCTGCACAATGTGCTGTTCCGCGGCTTCCTGAAGCCATGGGAGACCTACACCGGCGCCAAGATCAACTGGATCGACCTGGCGCAGGCCGATTACAACGCCCGCCTGCAGCAGTCGATCGCGACCGGCACCGTCGACTTCGACATCATCGAAATGGGCGCGCCGTTCGAAGGCGATGTCTGCGGCAAGGGCCTGACGTCGGAAATGCCCGACTGGGTCAAGACCCAGATCGATTTCGACGATCTGGTCAGCTATCTGAAGCCGCCGGTCGGCACCTGGGACGGCAAGCAATACCGCGTGACCGTCGACGGCGACGCTCACAATTTCAACTACCGCACCGACGTGTTCGCCGATGCCGACCTCGCCAAGGCTTGGAAGGACGGCGGCGGCGAAGGTGAATGGGGCGTACCGAAGACCTGGCAGCAGGTTCAGGCGGCGACCAAGTTCCTCAAGGGCAAGAAGCTCAAGGACCAGGACGTCTACGGCTATCTCGACGCGCCAAAGCCCTGGGGCGGCTTCGGCTTCTATTTCCTTGGCAGCCGCGCCACCGCTTATGCCAAGCACCCCGACGACAAGGCCTGGCTGTTCGACGCCGACACGATGAAGCCGCGCGTCAACAATCCGGCCTGGGTGCGCGCCATCCAGGACGTCATCGACGCGCTGCCGTCCGAACCCGCCGACCAGATCAACGCCGATCCGAACACGACCGCCTTCCAGCAGTTCCTGGCCGGCACCGGCTCGATGGTCACCTGGTGGGGCGATGTCGGCTCCAACGTCAAGACCAATGACTCCTCCGTCGTCGGTGACGTCACCGGCTTCTCGATCCTGCCCGGCTCGGACGATGTCTACAATTCGAAGACCGGAGCCTGGGACAAGCTCGCCAGCGGCCCGAACTATGCGCCCAACTGCGCTTATCTCGGCTGGGGCGTCTATGTCATGGCCCGCGTCGATGCCGACGAAAAGAAGAAGAAGGCGGCATGGTCCGCCGCCGCTCATCTCGGCGGCAAGGACCTGTCGATCTGGACGGCGATGTATCCATCGGGCTTCCAGCCTTACCGCAACTCGCATTTCGACATTCCCGAATGGGTGGCGGCCGGCTACGACGAGGCCTTCATCACCTCCTACCTCAAGTCGGAATCCGACAGCTACAACCATCCGAACGCAGCGATCGAGCCACGCATCCCCGGCATCTTCCAGTACTACAGCGCCGCCGAGGACATCCTGGCCAACACTTTCGCCGGCAAGATGAAGGCGCAGGAAGGCGCCGACGCCATTGCGGCGGCCTGGGAGAAGCTGACCGACCAGATCGGCCGCGACAACCAGATCAAGCTCTACAAAGCTTCGCTCGGCATGTAGGCTGGCCTATGAACCGTGGGGGGGGGGGCCCCCCCCGCCCCAATATACCGGCGCCCGGGCCGCGACAGGCGTGAAAAGGGCGGGGATTTTGTGTGGGCACACCAGTGGTGGGTTTTAAAAAATCCACCCCCCCCCGCCCAGCGCGGG